>NZ_QUGY01000001.1:0-388950 GCF_003479245.1 Ruminococcus sp. AF17-12 | reverse complement strand
ACAGACGGGAGCAAGTGAGCGCCGGCAATACAGCGACAGGCAGGAGTAGGTCTATGCCAGTGATGCGACAACAGACGGGAGCAAGTGAGCACCAGCAATACAGCGACAGGCAGGAGCAGGTCAGCACCAGCAATACAACAGGCAGGAGCAGATTAGCGCCAGCAATAGAACAACAGGCAGGAGCAGATTAGCGCCAGCAATACAACAACTACCAGGAACAGGTCTGCTGCGCAGACCGCCTTCCGTCCGGCGGAACAAAAAAATCGGCTCAGCCTGACGCTACCAATACAGCAGCATGCAGGCATTTACCAATACACTACCCCATACCACAGCGCAGAACAGCGACGTGCCCGGAAAGGGGGAGCGCGAGGGGGAAAAGCGGGCTTCGTAACTCCGAGCGCCTTTCCACCTCGCAAACCTGCCCACGCCAAAGTGTCCCTCCGAAAGGGAAAGAGCTCCACTGCCCAAAGTGTCCCCCCCCTGGAAAGAAACTATCCGTCA
This sequence comes from Ruminococcus sp. AF17-12, assembly GCF_003479245.1. Lineage (NCBI taxonomy): Bacteria > Bacillati > Bacillota > Clostridia > Eubacteriales > Oscillospiraceae > Ruminococcus > Ruminococcus sp. AF17-12. Next base: position 388,449 of record NZ_QUGY01000001.1, on the reverse strand, counting down.
GAAGACACAGGCTCTCCGCCCAGGAGCGTCCGTCAGACGCCCGACATTGTACAATATCTGGTACAATTTTCTCATTATTTTTATCAATAATACAATTATATGTATATTATAAAGAACATACTTCCAAGCTGTTGACTTTAAATTCGGAATCTGTTATCTTATGGTCGTCATGAGAAATGTTATATATTACTAACTGCGCGGGCAGTGAACGAAATATTGAGACAACAGGAAAGGATGTGTAACAAATTGGCAAAAGTTGATTTTGAACAGTGGAATGGTTTTAAGGGTGATCGTTGGAAAGAGAAGATCGATGTTCGTAATTTCATCAGTATGAACTATACACCATATGATGGAGATGCTTCCTTCCTGGAAGCACCAACAGAGGCAACAGATAAACTCTGGGGCAAGCTTCAGGAGCTTCAGAAAGAAGAGCGTGCTAAAGGCGGCGTTCTTGATATGGAGACAGAGGTAGTAACAGGAATTACAGCATACGGTCCTGGATATATCGATGAGGAACTCAAAGACCTGGAGCAGGTTGTAGGTCTTCAGACAGACAAACCTCTGAAACGTGCTTTCATGCCATACGGCGGAATCAAAATGGCAGAGCAGGCATGTGAGACTTACGGATACCATGTAAGCGACAAGATCAAAGATGTTTTCAACAACTATGAGTTCAAAACACACAACCAGGGTGTATTCGATATCTACACACCGGAGATGAAGAGAGCACGTCACAACAAGATCCTTACAGGACTTCCGGATACTTACGGACGTGGACGTATCGTAGGTGATTACAGACGAGTTGCTCTTTACGGAATTGATCATCTGATCGCAGGTAAAGAGAAAGATTTCGCAGCATGCGACCGTCAGGGTATGAGACGTTATGACTTCCAGCTTCGTGAGGAGATCGCAGATCAGATCCGTGCTCTGAAGAAGATGAAAGAAATGGCTCAGATCTATGGCTTTGATATTTCCCAGCCGGCTAAGAATGCAAAGGAAGCATTCCAGTGGCTGTACTTCGGATATCTTGCAGCAATCAAAACTCAGAACGGAGCTGCAATGAGTGTTGGACGTATCTCCACATTCCTTGATATCTATATTGAGAGAGACCTTGAGAACGGAACTCTTACAGAGAAAGAGGCACAGGAGCTTGTTGATCATATCGTAATGAAATTCCGTATGGTTAAATTCGCTCGTATCCCGTCTTACAACCAGCTCTTCTCCGGTGACCCGGTATGGGCAACTCTGGAAGTAGCAGGTATGGGACAGGACGGACGTTCCATGGTAACAAAGAACGACTATCGTTTCCTTCATACACTTGAGGATATGGGACCGGCTCCGGAGCCGAACCTTACAGTTCTCTACTCCTCAAGACTGCCTGAGAACTTCAAGAAATATGCAGCAGACATCTCTGTTACAACAAGTTCCATCCAGTATGAGAACGATGATGTTATGCGTCCGGTATGGGGCGATGACTACAGCATCTGCTGCTGTGTATCTGCTACAGAGACCGGTAAAGAGATGCAGTTCTTCGGTGCTCGTGCTAACCTTGCAAAATGCCTTCTTTACGCGATCAACGGTGGTGTTGATGAGAAGACAAAACAGCAGGTAGGACCGCAGTATCAGCCGATCACTTCCGAGTACCTTGATTATGACGAAGTAATCGCAAAATATGATCAGATGATGGACTGGCTTGCACATCTGTATGTTGGAACACTGAACATGATCCACTACATGCATGATAAATACTACTATGAGGCAGCTGAGATGGCACTTATCGATACAAAGGTTGACCGTTCCTTCGCAACAGGTATCGCCGGATTCTCACACGTAGTAGATTCCCTTTCCGCTATCAAATATGCAAAAGTAAAAGCAATCCGTGACGAGGACGGAATCACAACAGACTTCCAGGTTGAGGGTGACTTCCCACGTTATGGTAACGATGATGACAGAGCAGACGAGATCGCAACAACTCTGCTTTCCACATTCCTTGAGAAGCTGAAACACATCCATACCTATCGTGATTCCAAGCCAACCACATCCATCCTTACCATCACATCCAACGTTGTTTATGGTAAAGCTACAGGATCTCTTCCGGACGGAAGAAAAGCCGGCGAGCCTCTGGCACCGGGAGCAAACCCGTCTTACGGCGCAGAGCAGAACGGACTTCTTGCTTCCCTGAACTCTGTTGCAAAGCTTGACTATGAGGATGCCCTTGACGGAATCTCCAATACTCAGACGATCAACCCGGATGCACTTGGCCATTCTGAGGAAGAGCGTACAGAGAATCTTGTAAATGTACTTGACGGATACTTTGACCGTGGTGCACATCACCTCAATGTAAACGTATTCGGTAAAGAGAAACTTATCGATGCTATGGAGCATCCGGAAAAAGAGGAGTATGCAAACTTCACGATCCGTGTTTCCGGATACGCTGTTAAGTTCATCGACCTTACAAGAGAGCAGCAGCTTGACGTTATCGCAAGAACCTGCCACGAAAGGATGTAATAAAAAATATGGACGACCAGAAAAAAATCACTGGCTACGTCCACTCACTGGAGAGCTTCGGCTCTGTTGACGGACCAGGAGTCCGGTATGTGATCTTTTTGAGCGGCTGCGCCATGCGCTGTCAGTTCTGCCACAATCCGGACACCTGGCAAATGAAAACAGGGACGGAGTACACAGCAGATGAGCTGCTTGAAAAAGCCTGTCGATACCGCTCTTACTGGGGAAGTAAGGGCGGTATTACTGTGAGTGGAGGCGAGCCACTGTTACAGATCGATTTCCTCACTGAGCTGTTCAGAAAAGCAAAAAAACTTGGAATCCACACAACACTTGATACCAGCGGCAACCCTTACACAGAAGAGGGTCCGTGGTATGAAAAATGGGAAGAGCTGATGAAGTACACAGATCTTGTCATGCTGGATATCAAGCACATTGATGAGGAACAGCATAAGATCCTCACAGGATGTACCAACAAAAATATCCTTGCCATGGCCCGGAAGCTTTCCGATATGGGCGTATCCATGTGGATCCGTCACGTACTGGTTCCGGAACGCAATGACCGGGATGACTATCTCCACCGGCTGGCTGACTTTATTGCAACACTGAAGACAGTTGAGAGAGTGGAGGTTCTTCCATATCACACACTCGGAACCTTTAAATGGGAAAATCTGCATATTGATTATCCGCTGAAGGGAATCAATCCGCCAACGAAAGAACGTATCGAAAATGCGGAAAAAATCCTGGGAGCAGGTACACAGTAATAAAAAAACCATATCTTATGTCGAAAAACAGACATAGATATGGTTTTTTTGATGTTCACACCAGTTCTTTGTTTTTGATCAGCATTTCTTTGATGATATCCTGTGTATAGGAACCTAAGCGGCGCTGAGTATCCCGGTCAAGCTCTGAAGGAATGATAGGCTTGCCATATTCGATCACTACGTGTGTAGGTGTCATCTTCGGGAAATTGGCCTCCCAGATATTGGCAGAGTTGCTGATCGCAATAGGAATGATCGGGCTTTTGGCTCTGGCTGCGATCTTGAAGCTGCCGTCATGGAAAGGCAGCATTTCTGTTTCATCAGCATTCTTATTTCTGGTTCCTTCCGGGAAGATACATATGGAAATGCCGGATTTCACATAGTCTGCGGCCTGAAGGATCGTTTTCAGACCCTGCTTGATATCCTCTCTGTCGAGAAAGAGACAGTAGAGATTGCGCATCCAGTTGGAGAGCAGCGGATAATGCTCCATTTCCTTCTTGGCAACATAGCCGGTGCGGATCGGACAGCGGCTGTAGGTGAGCAGGATGTCGAAATAGCTCCGGTGGTTTGCTACATAGAGAACAGCCTGATCCTTTGGAACGTTTTCTTCGCCGATGACGGTGACTTTGGCGCCTGTGATCCACAGGATGAATTTGAATATGGCCTGTACCATGCGCAGAGAGCTGATATCCTTAGTCATGGGAGAAAATTTCCCGATGATCCATTCTACAAGGAGAACCGGAATGGTCAGCACCAGATAGGCGATCACCACGATACAGACAAGTATGAATCGAATCATGTCTTTTGTCCTTTCTGTTATAGATACTTGCGGAGAGTTCCGCAGTAAGATGGTATTTTTATATTATACGAAGAAAATCCGATAGTTGCAATAAATCTTTCCCTGCTCACATAGAATAAATACTGAATAATGGTTACTGTTTACTGGTGATCTTCCGCAAAGCGTGTTACTGAGAACGGAGTGAACAGTAACGAATCATGCAGGTGGCTTATATTATGAAAAAAGCAGTATTTCTGCGGATCGTGCTGACAGCTGCCGTGCTGGCACTGCTGCTTTCCGGGTGTCGATTTGTCCGGGTGGAGGAAGAAGAACGAAAACCGGTAGATTACACCGTTGTGGAACGCCGGGATATCCCGGAGGAGCTTTCCAGGCTTATGGAAGAAAAAAAGGAAAAGGAATTTCAGCTGAGTTATGAAACCGGAGAGGATCTTTACCTGGCCAAAGGGTACGGGCGGCAGATGAGTGGCGGATACAGCATCCAGGTAGAGGAGCTTGGAGAATCCTCGAATGGGATATTTTTTGTTACAAAACTTCTTGGACCGGAGGATCTTAAGGAGGCAGGAGTTCCGTCCTATCCCTGCATTGTGATAAAAACCCGGAAACAGGAAAAGCCGGTAACGTTCCGGGAAAGCAGCAGTCCGGTGAAAAAAGAGTCGGAGAAAGGGGAATAGACTGTGGAATTAAAAAAAGAAAGCATGCAGATATTAAAGGAAAAAAGCAGGGCAAAAAGTCAGATCACTTTTGATGAGGATTTTAATGTACCGGATGCAAAACCGGATGCAGGAAGACTGATCCAGAATAAGGGCAGGATCATTATGGATGATGTCCGTCTTACTGACGGGAAAGGTATTCTTACGGGAAATCTGCAGGTAGATATCCTTTATGTGGGGGAAGAAAGAGGGATCGTCAGCAGTCTTACTGCAAAACTTCCATTTGAGGAAACCTTGAACCTGAAGAATATCATAAACGGGGATAAAATGTGTCTGAAGTGGGAAATTGAAGATCTTACGATCCGCCTAATCCATTCCAGAAAGCTTAATATCAAAGCTTTGGTAACTTTTTGTGCGACTGTGGATGAAACAGAACAGATCCGCCTGCCGGTGGCGCTGGATGCAGAAGAGGTATCCGTCAGAAAAAAAACAGTCCGTTTTCTGGGACTTACCGTACATAAAAAAGATACACTCCGGATCAAGGATGAGTATACCATTGCCTCCAATCGTCCGGATATCGCCAGCCTGATCTGGTATACTATGGATGTACGGGGGCTGGATCTGAAGCCGGAGGAAAATGTGGTAAAGGCAAGGGGAGAGCTGTCCGTTTTTGTGCTGTACGGAGCTGAAGATACAGAAGCCCCGGTGCAGTGGCTGGAATATTCGCTGCCTTTTTCCGGAGAAGTGGAATGTCCGGACTGCACGGAGGAACTGATCCCGCTGATCGAAGCTTCGGTGATGCATCAGAGTCTGGAGGCCAAACCGGATGTCGATGGGGAAGAACGGATCCTTGTTTCGGATGTTGTGCTGGAGCTGGATATGAAATTTTTCAGGGAAGAGGAATATGATCTTATTACCGATGTGTATACACCGATCCGTGAATGTGTTCCGGAAGGAAAGAATGAGGTACTGGAACGGCTTCTGGTACGTAATTTTTCCAGATGCAGGATCAGTGACAGGATCCAGGTAAAGGAGACTCAGGGAAAAGTCCTCCAGCTGTGTCACAGTCAGGGAAAAGTGAAGATCGATAAGACCAGGATCGTAGAGAACGGTGTGCAGGCAGATGGCGTGGTCATGCTGAAGATCCTGTACATTATTGGAAATGATGATATGCCGTTTTATTCCATGGAGGCAATGATACCGTTTTCCCATATGGTGGAAGCAAGAGGAATCCGACAGGACAGCTGTTATCAGTTAAAAGCAAAGCTGGAGCAGCTTTCCGCAGCCATGGCAGATGGAAATGAGATCGAGATCCGGGCAACTGTAGGACTGGAGCTTCTGGCAGTTGCCAGAGAACCGGTATTTATCATTGAGAAAGTAGAGGAAAAACCACTGGATATGAAAAAACTCCAGGCTATGCCGGGAATCCTGGTTTATATGGTAAAACCGGGAGATGAATTGTGGGATATCGCAAGGAAATATCACACATCTATCCAGGAGATCCGGACGATCAATGCTCTCAAGGAAAATCAGGAACCCTCTCCGGGAACTCCGCTTCTTGTTGTGAAAAAAGTGGAAGGTCAGATCAAATAAAAAGTGGAATATTTTGCTGTTGAAAAGAATGTAAAAATCATATAAAATACATGTATAAATACTGTATACAAAGTACAAATGGAGGGGCTTATGCGTTTAAAAGCAATGGCAAAGATCAATCTCGGACTTGATGTTCTGGGAAAGAGAGAGGACGGTTATCATGAGGTACGCATGATCATGCAGACCATCCGTATGTATGATATCCTGGATATCAGAAAGACCAGACGGCCGGGGATCGTACTGACGACCAATCTTCCGTTTATTCCTACAGATCAGAGAAATCTTGTATATAAGGCAGCACAGATGCTGATGGAGGAGTTCGATGTTGAAGAGGGACTTTCCATCAAGCTTCGTAAATTTATCCCGGTGGCAGCAGGCATGGCAGGAGGCAGCTCCGATGCAGCGGCCACATTTGTGGGTGTGAACCGGATGTTCCATTTAGGGCTTACCGAAGAACAGCTGATGGAACGTGCAGTAAAGGTCGGAGCAGATGTTCCGTATTGTATCATGCGGGGAACAGCTCTTGCGGAGGGAATCGGAGAGAAGCTGACCAGACTTCCGGAAGTTCCGAAATGTTATGTTCTGATAGGAAAACCGGGAATCAATGTTTCCACAAAAACAGCCTATGAGAATCTGAATCTGGAAGGGATCGGAAAACATCCGGATATCGATGGACTCATCGGAGCTATCAGAAATAATGATCTGTATGCCATGGCATCCAGAATGGAGAATGTATTTGAACCGGGGATCATCCGACAGTATCCTGTGATCGGCAATATCAAGAACCTTATGGAAGAAAAAGGTGCGCTGAAAGCCGTGATGAGCGGAAGCGGTCCTACTGTGTTTGGAATCTTTGATAATAGGGATAAGATGGCCGCGGCAGCCAGAAGCCTCAGAAAGAGCGGGCTTGCAAAGACTGTATTTGCCACGGATATTTACAATAGAGATGGAGGAGTTACAAATGACAAGTGATTTTTCTGTGGATATGAATGAATATCTGCCGCTTCGGGATGTTGTTTTTAACACCTTGCGGCAGGCAATCCTGAAGGGAGAGCTGAAGCCGGGCGAAAGACTTCTGGAGATCGCCCTTGCAGAGCGTCTTGGCGTGAGCAGAACACCGGTGCGTGAGGCTATGCGCAAGCTGGAGCAGGAAGGTCTTGTAGTGATGATCCCACGCAGAGGTGCACAGGTAGCCAGCATCACAGAGAAGGATCTGAACGATGTTCTGGAGGTGCGTATCGCCCTCGAAAATGTTGCCATAGAAAAAGCGTGCAAGCTGATCACAGAGGATGAGCTGGGAAGGCTCTGGGTGGCAGCCAAGGAATTTGAAAAAACAAAAGCAGAGGGAAATCTGGTCCGTCTGGCGGAAACCGATGTGGCTTTCCACGAGATCATATATCAGGCTTCTGATAATAAGCGTCTGAATCAGGTCCTGAATAATCTCCGTGAGCAGATGTATCGCTATCGTGTAGAGTATCTGAAGGAGGAGCAGACAAGAAATCTTCTGGTCAGTGAGCATGAAGAGCTGGTAAAAGCCATCCGTGAAGGAGATGTGCAAAAGGCGCAGGATATTTCTTTCCATCATCTGGAGAATCAACGAAAAGCGATCATCCGTACTATCCGCGCGGAGAATGAGGCCAAAGAGGCCGAGAAAAAAGAATAAGAACCGGATATGCGGGAATATTAAGAGAGATGTCATTGGGGCATCTCTTTTTTTAACCGAATCAAGTAAGTCCCCTGTTTCAATTGCGAAAAGCAATAAGCAGTGTGGGAACTTGCTGTAAAGGATGGTGGATTTATGGAAACAAGGAAGATATCGATATCTCTTCATGAAAATGAATCATATATCCGGAAACGGTGTGAAAACTGCGATGATATCCTGATCAGGCCCATGCGCCTTGGTGAGGGACATAAGGCGGACTGTCTGATGGTCTATATTGAGGTTGCGGTTTCAAACATGATGCTGGATGATTCTGCTATCGGAAAAATGATCAATCATTTCTGGGAGATCCCGGAGGAAAAGATCCGGGAATTTATCCGTCGAAACAGTCTTGGAATTGCAGATGTGAAGGAGCTGTCTTCCATGGAGGAGGTATTTGGTGCCATTCTTTCGGGAAATGCAGTTTTCTTTCTGGATGGATACGACAAAGCAATGAAAATTTCCAGTAAAGGATATCCGGGGCTGGCTGTATCAGAGGTGAAAACGGAAAAGGTCCTCAGAGGCTCCAAGGAGGGGTTCTGTGACAGTGTAAAAACCAATGCGGCCCTTGTGAGAAAGCGGATCCGGGATACCAGGCTGAAGGTGGAGCAGAGCAGCATCGGTGTACGCTCCAATACGGTGGTACAGCTTCTTTATGTGGAGGATCTGGTCCATGAGGAGCTTCTGACTGCTGTGAAAGAGCGCCTGGAATCTTTTGCAGTGGACGGGATCCTGGACAGCGGGATGCTGGAACAGCTGACAGAAGAAGCATGGTATTCTCCCTTTCCTCAGTTTCAGACAACGGAGCGGCCAGACCGGGCTGCCCAGGAGCTGCTGAATGGAAAAGCAGTTCTGCTCTGCGACAATTCGCCGGTGGCACTGGTGGTTCCCGGAGCATTCAACAGTTTTATGGAAAGCAGTGAAGACTGGTACAATCGTTTTGAGATGGCATCCTTCCTGCGGGTGCTCCGGTATCTGGCCATGGCTGTGGCAACGCTGCTCCCCGGACTTTATCTGGCTGTGATCCGGTTTCATACACAGATCCTTCCGGCGAATCTGATCCTTTCCTTTGCACAGGCAAGAGAGGGCGTTCCATTTTCCAGTGTAGTGGAGCTGGTGTTCCTGGAACTGTCTTTTGAGTTGATACGGGAGGCTGGTGTGCGGATCCCGGGAGCTCTTGGAAATGCCATTGGGATCGTAGGAGGACTGATCATCGGACAGGCTGCGGTGGAGGCCAATCTTGTCAGCCCGGTGGTAGTGATCATCGTGGCACTGACAGCACTGGGATCACTGGCTATACCTAATGAGGAATTTGCTTCTGCATTCCGGCTTCTGAAGTACGCTTTTCTGTTTCTGGGAGGATTTCTAGGTATATTCGGAATCGTGTTGGGACTGTATCTCACCATGGCGCATCTGGCAGGACTTTTAAGCTTCGGTGTCCCATATCTGGTACCTTTTGTAGAGAAGAACAGTGAGGCGGAAACCGGTGGAAGGATTTTGCGACAGCCCTTCCGGAAGCGGAAATTCCGGCCGCTGTATGCCAGAAATGCCCAGAAACGCAGGCTTCGGACAAGGCCATGGAGCCGGAAAGGATAAAGGTTATGAGATTTGCGGAGAATAACAGGATTTCCCACAGACAGCTTTTTCGGCAGATCATACTGGTGTTTCCGGCGCCGTTTCTGTTGTGCCTGTTTAAGAATAGAGCGATGTTGGGCATCAGTGCCATGGCAGGGACAGCTGCTGCGGCCGTAGTGCTCTCTTTTTATGTAATCTGGCTGATACGTCTGACACCTGCATATGGGGAGCTTTCCAAAAGGCCAGGAAGTTTTACTGTACGATTTATTGGCCTGTTCTTTTTGGTATATGTGATCGCAAGTTCGGCATTTCTTTCGGGCCTTCTGGGGGAGGTGATCCCGGAAAGTCTGATCAGCGGGATTTCCGGAAAATGGCTGTCTCTTCTTGCAGTTGCAGCCTGTAGTCTGGGAACGCATCGCGGAATGCAGAGAAGAGGGCGGATCGCTGAGGTGTCCGGAAGGATTTTTCTGGCAGGGATCCTTCTTCTGATGCTTTTATGTGCAGGGCAGGGAAAAACAGAGTACTTTATGGAAGTGATGAAAGATCCGGAAACAGGATTTACAGGAGAGCGATGGCTCCGTGATCTGTATACACTTTTGTGTGCTTTTTCAGGAGCAGGACTTCTTCCCTTCGGACTGGAGTATGCAAAAAAACAGGGAAGTGCCAGAAAACCTGTGATCCTGGCTTTTCTTACAGTTTGCGGGATCATTTTTGGAATGCAGCTCCTTCTTCCGGCGGTCTTTGGAGGTGCACGCCTTAAAAACGAGATCTGTCCGGTACTGCCTCTTCTGGAGGGTGCAGATCTTCCGGGAAACGTACTGGCGAGATTTGATGTGATATGGATGGGGTTTCTGGTATTCGGACTTTTGTTTTCTCTGGGAAGTTTGTTTCATTACGGAAATCAGATCGCGGAAAAAACCGGATTCGGGACCGGTCGGTACTGGATCCCGGCAGCAGGCTGGCTGCTTTCCCTGTATGAGAGAAACGGGATGGGGATCCGGGAGTATTATGGCTGGTATCTGGGGTACATCTTTGTGCCGTTTCTGATTGTGATACAGCTTTTTCTCAGTACGGAAAACCGGGGAAGACGGAAGAAAAAAGTAACTGTGGCAGGACTTGTCCTGGTCATCACTTTGACGGGATCAGGCTGTGCGGCAGTAGAACCGGAAAAAAGAGCTTATCCGCTGGCACTGGGGGCCGGTGTTTCAGAGAATGGCTTTGTGCTGAAATATGCAATGCCAGATATGAGTACAGCTACCGGACAGGAAAAACCGGACGAAGATCCGATTTCTGTGCTGACTCTTTCCGGCCGGGACTTTCAGGAGATCGAGGCAGTTTACAACCGGTCTCAGGAAAAATTTCTGGATCTGGGTCATCTTGAAGTGCTGATCCTGGATGAACAGATTCTGGAAGAGGGATCCCGGGAAGCACTGATCGGATATCTGAAGCAGGAAGAGCATATCGGAGAGGATGTCTACGTGTTCCGGACGGATATGCTGGGAGATGTTTTTCACTGGAAGGGAGCCCGGGAAAGCTCCATAGGGGAATACCTTCAGGGAATCCAGGAGAACCGCACATCCGGGCAGCAGAAGAAGGGTGTGACTCTGCGGGAGGTATATCATCAGTTCTGTCAGGATGGAACGCTGCCCTGGCTTCCGGAGATATGGGTGGAAGGTGAGCTTCTGGAAGTGGATTACGGCAGTAATGAATAGATGGGAGCCGGACTGTTAATAATACAGATGATGATCAGTACGATAAATCGTACAGTATATCTCTGGATAAGATCATCAGAAGATTTTTGACAGGAGGGCTTGCTCATGGAGCATATAAAAATGAAGAAGCATGTATTAAAAAAAGCAGGAGGGTTCCTTTTGCTCACGGCAGTGATCCTTGCAGGGAGTACCTGGGAGAGAAGAACTGCCGGTGATCGGCAGCCACAGTTTTATGCCTGGTGGGGAACGATCTACCCGGAATTCTGCTTTGAAAAAGCAGAGGACAACGGGGAAAATAAGCCGGTGAAGATATCCTTCTGGCTTGCGCAAGCCCTGGATTGGTGATACAATATTTCAACGGACCAATCACGTTCGATTAATTATTTCAGGAGATAAGATCAATGAATATAGACAGAAACGCACCGGTGGGTGTGTTTGATTCCGGTATCGGAGGACTGACAGTAGCCCGGGAGATCATGCGCAATCTCCCATCGGAAAAAATCGTATATTTCGGAGACACAGCCAGAGTTCCCTATGGAAGCAAATCCAGAGAAACGGTGATCCGTTATTCCCGCCAGATCATTCATTTTCTGCAGGAACAGAAGGTGAAGGCCATTGTGGTGGCCTGTAATACAGCCAGTGCATTTGCTCTGGATGCGGTGAAGGATGAACTGGATATTCCGATCCTTGGAGTGATCGAGGCCGGTGCCAAAGTTGCTGCCCAGGAAACCAGAAATAAACGGGTGGGCATTATCGGAACGGTGGGCACGGTAGGAAGCGGTATCCATGCCTCTTATCTGAAGGAACTGGATCCGGAGATCACCGTGATCGGAAAAGCGTGCCCGCTGTTTGTTCCGCTGGTAGAAGAGGGCTGGTATCATGATCCGGTCACCGAGGAAGTTGCCAGAAGATATCTGAAGGAGCTGCAGGAGCAGGAGATCGATACACTGATCCTCGGATGTACGCACTATCCTCTTTTAAGATCTACCATACGCAAGATCATGGGTGAGGAGGTCTGCCTTGTGAATCCTGCATATGAGACGGCGCTAGAGCTTAAAAAGTTACTCTCCAGACTGGATCTTGCCAGCAATGAGGTAGCACAGGAGGAATTCCCGTATCGCTTTTATGTAAGTGATCTTGCAGAGAAGTTTAAGGATTTTGCCAATTCCATCCTGCCGTATAACGTAGAAAAAACACAGAAGATCGATATCGAAAAATATTAAACAGATCTGTACATAAATGATAGGAGAAAAGAATGCAGAAAGAAGTTTTGATCCATGTAAGAGGGCTTCAGATGATGGATGCACAGGGGGATCAGGAACCTATAGAGATCATTGTTCCGGGACAGTATTATTTCCGCAATGGTTCTCATTACCTCAGATATGAGGAACTGCTGGATGAAACAGCAGAGCCCACCATCAATTACATAAAAGTATCCGGAAAGGGTCTGGAAGTCAGCAAGAAGGGACTGGTCAATGTACACATGGTATTTGAACAGGGCAAAAAAAACATGACCTATTATACTACCCCTTACGGAACACTTCAGATGGGAATCTCAGCTACGAATCTGGAGCTGACGGAAAGCGAAGAGAACCTTCAGATCAAAGCAGATTATGCGCTGGATATGAATGAAGAACATGTGGCAGACTGCTATCTGGCGATCCAGGTACAGCCAAGAGACTGCAAGGATTTTGTTTTATAGATCCTGCAGAAAATAAAAGATATATAATTACACTACATAAGAACAGCCGCCATGCATCAGGGGAATTCCTGAAAGCATGGCGGCTGTTTTGGATTCTGATCATTTACGGAATCTTGCGAGGAAGCCTTTTTTCTTCTTCTGTGGTGCTTCGAGAGAACCACGGATTCCTTTTACGCCAACGATGTAAAGGCCGCTGACTTCAGCTTTGATCTCTTTTTTGACCGGGATCAGATCAAAAACTTTTTCATCTGCAATAAGGATGTTGATCTTCGGACCGACTTTGGCTTTTACGATCGGAAGCTTGGACCGGCGCATAAGCTTAGGTGTCTGGTCGATGACCATCTGTGGAAGTCCGGAATCTTTCAGCGGCATCCGTTTTTTATCGATGACCAGCATGGAAACTGTCTGTTTGTTAGCCTGGATCTGAGCCTGCTGTTCGTCCTGTTTTTTCTGAGCTTTTTTTCCGAAGAAATAGAGTGCGATCACTGCTGCGATCAGAATAACGAGGATGACCAGAAGAACGATGGTAACTGTACTCATTTGAGAATCCCCCTGTATATATATTTGTTTCGCAATCGGTTACATTACGCAAACAACATTTTAGCATTGTTTCGTCAAAAAGGCAATTAAAAAAGTGAAAAAGACAGGTGGAACGGTGGAAATTTCAGCAGTTACCAGTTATAATGATTACGATGCAGTTCATCTGTGTATGCTGCAGAGAATACAGGACATAACTATCTTTGAGCTAACATATGTAATGGATAAACCAGAGATGGAGGAAATATTATATGAAAGAGAAAAAGCCCGGGGGAACCCGACCGGAAATGGGAACTCCTGAGTACGAAGAATGGCGGAAAGAGGTATTGAAACGCCGCAGAAAGCGCCAGCTGAAGGAACGCAGAAAACGTCTGGCCATCATAACAGCGGCAATGATCGTCGCAGTCGGGGCATCCGTAGGGGTCGGTGCGCTGAAGGGCAGAAGTGAGAAGGCTTCAAAAGAGAAGATGGTTTCTTCTGACAAACAGAAAGAACAGACTGTTTCCGGAGAAAAAGCTTTAGAAGCAGGTACTAAAAATACAGAGACCGCTTCCAAAGATATTCTCGCAGAGGCAGAGCTTCTGGCCAGTCAGTATAACTATGACAAAGCTATCGATCTTCTGAAAAAGGCTCCGTCCTATGATTCTGATAAGAAGATGCAGGCAGCTGCAAAAAAATACGAAGACATAAAAGCAACCTGTACGGCATGGCCCCTTGAAAAGGTGACACATGTCTTTTATCATATTCTGATCAAGGATCCATCCAAAGCGTTTGACGGAGACTATAAAGAAGCAGATTATAATCAGGTCATGACAACCATTGATGAGTTTAACAAGATCACGCAGACCATGTATGACAAGGGCTATGTGATGGTAAGCATCAAGGACATGGCAAAGGCAGACGACAACGGGAATATCACAGAGGGAGAGATCCTTCTTCCGCCTGGGAAAACGCCGTTTGTCCTCTCACAGGATGATGTATGCTATTATCATTACATGGACGGTGACGGCTATGCCACGAAGCTGATCGTGGATGATAAAGGAAAGATCCGCAATGAATATGTGGAAGATGACGGAAGTGTCTCCGTGGGAGATTATGACATGGTTCCGTTGATCGACCGTTTTGTGGAAAAGCATCCGGATTTCTCATACCGCGGTGCAAAAGGAATCCTGGCACTTACCGGATACAACGGGATCCTGGGATACCGGACCGACGAAAGCTATGAGACCCGTCCGGCAGATCTGGATGAAAATAAAGTACAGTGGCTGGATGCACATCCGGATTTCAGCCTGGAAAAAGAACGGGCAGCCGCAAAAAAGGTTGCCGATGCCATGAAGGCAGAAGGCTGGGAATTTGCGAGCCATACCTGGGGACATCAGAATGTGGGACAGGTCACACTGGAGAAGCTTCAGGCAGATACCGAACGTTTCAAGAAAAATGTAGATCCGCTGATCGGGGGAACGGATGTTATCATTTTTGCTTTTGGAACCGACATTACCAATGACCAGGAGTATACCGGGGATAAATTCGAATATCTGAAGGGGCAGGGATATAATTATTACTGCAACGTGGATTCCAGCCAGTATTATGTACAGATCCGGGATCGGTACTTCCGTCAGGGAAGACGGAATCTGGATGGATACCGTATGTATTATAATCCGGAACTGTTATCCGATCTTTTTGACGTAAAAGATGTTTTTGATCCGGCAAGACCGACACCGGTACCGCCGATGTAACGGTCATATCCGGAGATACGAGGGGACTTTTAGAAAGGGGCATATATATTATTATGAAGAAAAAAATTGCAGGTGTACTGACAACAGTGCTTGCGGCGTCACTTCTTGTGGGCGGAAACCATCCGGTCACTGTTCAGGTGGACAATATGATCTCTGGGACACAGGATGACGAGGATACACAGTCTGATGAAGCGGAAGCAGAAGCTGCAGAAGCCGAAGAAGAACAGTCCGAAGAAGCCAAAGTAGCAGCGGACCCGGAGGACCAGCCGGCAGCTACCGAGACACCGAAGGAAGAAAAAAAGGCAGAAAAAGAAACACAGAAAAGGGAAGCTGCCGAGAACAGCTCCGACAGTACTTCCTCAGACGAAAAAACACTTCTCAAAAAAGCCAAAAAACTGGCACAGCAGTATGATTACACCGGCGCGATCTCCGTGTTGAAAAACAACTGGAAATTTGCCACCAGTGACAAGATGCAGGAAGCAGCAGCAGCCTACATGAAAAAAAGAGATGCCTGTGTGGAATATCCACTTGAGAATATCACCCATGTATTTTTTCATTCCCTGATCGTGAATACCTCACTGGCCTTTGACGGAGATTCCGATGAGGCCGGATATAATCAGATGATGACCACAGTCAGCGAGTTCAAAAAAATGCTCCAGATCATGTATGATAAGGGTTACGTACTGGTGAGTCCTCATGATATGGCTGTGATCAATGATGACGGAACCATGAGCAGGGGAAAGATCATGCTGCCGGAAGGCAAGATTCCTTTTGTTCTTTCAGAGGATGACGTCAGCTACTATCATTATATGGACGGAGACGGATTTGCCACAAAGCTGGTGATCGACGACAACGGAGATATCAAATGCGAGTATAAGAAGGCAGACGGTACAGTTGTGACCGGAGATTACGATGTGGTGCCGATCCTGGATTCCTTTATCAAAGAACATCCGGATTTTTCCTATCATGGAAGAAAGGGTATCCTGGCAATGACCGGTTATAATGGTGTTCTGGGCTACCGTACAGATGGGGCATATAAGACCAAGAAGAATCTTCAGGATGACCAGAAGGCTTTTCTCAAGGCCAATCCGGATTTTGACTATGATAAAGAAGTAAAAGCAGCCAAAAAAGTGGCGAAGGCCATGAAAAAGGACGGGTGGGAATTTGCAAGCCATACCTGGGGTCACAGAAACGCTACAAGCTCCACAGCAGCGGAGTTGAAGACCGATAATAAAAAATGGGAAAAATATGTGGCACCCATCCTCGGAAAAACCGATATGATCATTTTTGCCTTTGGTGCGGATATCGGCGATTGGGAAGGATACACCTCGGATAATGAGAAGTATGAGTATTACAAAAGCCGTGGCTACCGCTATTTCTGCAATGTAGATTCCAGTCAGTATTTTGTGCAGATCACAAGTGAATATTTCCGTCAGGGAAGACGGAATCTGGATGGATACAGAATGTATTACAATCCGGATATGCTCAGTGACCTGTTTGATGTATCGGAGGTGTGGGATTCTTCCAGACCGACACCGGTACCGGAAATGTAAGACAGCAAACACACTTTACAAATCTGTATAAAAAAAGATTATAATCGAACCGACAGTACTTGATGAAGGGAGTAGGTTATGAAGAAAAAAGCATATCTCATGGTTCTTGCACTGTGTGCGGCACTGGCGATCACTGCATGTGGCACATCAACAGACCAGAAAGATGACAAAAAACCTGCAGCAGAAGCGCAGGATACAACAGATAAAGAAGATTCCGGATCTGCAGATTCCAAAGAGTCAGAAGAAACGGATTCCAATAAAGACAGCGAAGAGGCAGCCTCCGGAGATACAAGGCTTGTTTCCGTGGATGATGTGAGCAAATATGTGACCATCGGAGAATATAAGGGACTGACTCTTGATAACACAGTAGAAGCCGTAACCGATGATATGGTTGACGGAAGGATCAAGGAAGAGCTTCAGAACAAGGCTGAGGAAGTAACGGAAGGCAGTGTTCAGAACGGAGATGTGGTTACCATTAATTATGTGGGAACCAAAGACGGAGTGGCTTTTGACGGCGGTACTGCAAATAATTATGAGCTGACCATAGGCTCCGGAACGTTTATCGACGGATTTGAGGACGGGATCATCGGAATGAAAAAAGGTGAGACCAAGAATCTCGATCTGACTTTCCCGAAGGAATACTCTTCGGAAGAGCTGGCCGGACAGGAAGTGGTATTTAAGGTCACTCTGCAGAGCTTTAAGCGTGCACCTGAGCTTACCGATATCTGGGTAGCCAAGAATACAGACTGCAAGAGTGTGGATGATTACAAGAAGGAAATCCGTACCACACTGGAGGATGAAGCGAAGACAAGTGCACAGAACACATTGCGTGAAACTGCATGGAACACAGTGCTCTCAGCATCTGAAGTGAAGGAATATCCACAGGAGGATCTGGATACAGCCAAGACAGAGTTTCGCAGTCTGTATGAGAATTATGCAAAACAGGGTGATATGACGCTGGAGGATTTTGTAAAAGCTCAGGGAATCTCCATGGATGATTTTGAGGAGCAGAGCGGTCAGTATGCGGAGTTTAAAGTAAAGCAGAACCTGATCGTACAGGGAATCATGGATGCGGAGAATATGACACTTGAAGATAAAAAATCTCTCAGTATCCAGGATGAACTGATCAAAGCATACAGTGTGAAGGATCTGGCTGCGCTGGTAGATAAATACGGACAGGCAGCCGTGGATGAATCCATCGGACTTCTCAGAGTGGAAGATTTTATCCTGGACAATGCAACAGTTGAGGAGAAGGTTTCTGCCGGTGATACCCAGGGAGTAAACGGAGATGATCCTTCCTCGGACGGAAGCAGTGCGGAAGGTACCGTGGATGAAGAGCTGGAAGCGGCAGAGGCTACAGATATGGTGCCGGAAGACGGCGAGGCGGATCAGGATGCAGCGGGTCAGGAGTGATCTGACAGTATCAGCAGCTAAAAAAGTGTGGTGCCCGGAATGTGTTTCGGGTACCATTTTTTTTACATGTGCATCGCGAAGTGTATTACTGAGAACGGAGTGAACAGTAACAAATTAAGAGATTCTTTCGGGAATTTCCATTGTATTTAAGCGTTAAATGCGGTATGATTAAAGACAGACATTAAATATCAAAGAAAGATATGAGTATATAAACGGGGATGTAAAAAATGGACAAAAGAGTTTTGCGTGAGAGGATGCGCAGAAAACAGCAGCAGTTAAGACGGCGGCGGATGATGAAGCGGATAACCTGTGTAGTTGCGGCGATTCTTCTGCTGGTTTTTGTTGTTCGAGGGGTAATTCTTCCCATCGTCAACCATGCAGGCGGCGGAAGCAATAAGGATGCGGAGACAGTAAATGTCCAGGCAAATACCGCCGGAGTTTCCACAGACAGCAGTACGAAGGACGGTACGGCATCGACGGATACGGCTGCTTCGGATACAGACAGCGCGGATTCCGGTACGGATGCAACGGTGATGCCGGTAAAGGGCAGTGCAGCAGGCGAAAGGCTTTCTGTTATGACTCCGGGATGGCATGAGGATTCTACAGGAAAGTGGTATCAGAATCCAGATGGTACATATTATGTAAATGGTTTTGCGGATATTGACGGAACAACATACAGCTTTGATAAAAAGGGATACATGCAGACCGGATGGGTGGAGAAAGGTGTGAAGGACTATTATTTTAATGAGGATGGCTCTTATGATCCTTCCAAGAAGCGCCCGATGATCGCTCTGACCTTTGATGATGGTCCTGGAGAGTATACAGAGACACTTCTTGATACTGTTGAGAAATACAATATCCATGTTACGTTCTTTATGCTGGGACAGAATGTGGAGGGCCGTGAATCTACCATACAGCGAATGGTAAAGCTTGGCTGCGAGATCGGTAACCATACTTGGGATCATCCGGAACAGACGCTGCCGAATATGGATCTGGATTCTGTTATGCAGGAGTTCCAGAAGACGGATGATGCACTGGTAAAAGCCTGTGGGCAGGCATCAACGGTATGTCGTGCACCGTATGGCGCGATCACAGATGAGCAGATGAGTGCAGTTGGCAAGCCTTTCTTCATGTGGTCTACGGATTCTCTGGACTGGAAGCTGATGGATGCGGATGCAGATTATAATCAGATCATGAATGATTCTTCCTTGGGAGATGGTTCTATCATCCTGATGCATGATATTCATGAACCATCTGTGAAGTGTGCCACAGAGAAGCTGATCCCGGCACTGATCGACCAGGGATATAAGCTTGTAACAGTCAGCGAGCTTGCAGAAGCGAAGGATGTTACGTTACAGAGTGCTTCCTATTCTGACTTCTGGGACAGCTCTCTTCAGGCTGGTCGTGTTGCTGGATATGCAGGAAATTCCAGCGATTCAGAGGATTCCTCTGAGGATGGCTCCGATGGAAGTGATTCTTCTGACGGATCTGATGTCAGTGACGGATCTTCCGATGAAGGGGACTATTCCGATGGTTCTGACGAAAGTGATTATTCGGATGGATCTTCCGATGATGGAAGCTATGATGATGGTTCCTACGACGAATCTTATGACGATGGAAGCGAAGAATATTAAAAAATGACAGGAGAGACCTGAATGACAAAATGTGCGTCATTCAGGTCTCTTTTTTGACTTTATCTGACACTGTCGGATAATAGACACATATTAGCCGGAGAGGGTTTTTCCTTGACTGAAAATATGGGGATTGGTATAATTATAGAATAAAAACTCCACTTAAAATTGGGGAATGGACGGTGGCAGAACTATAAAGGGAGGTACCTGAAAATGGGAAAGAAATTACAATTTACGGAGCTTGACCAGTATCTGTTTGGTCAGGGCACGAATTATGATATTTACAGGAAGCTGGGAGCACATCCGGACACGCAGAACCGGAAAAAAGGGGTTTATTTTGCAGTGTGGGCACCTAATGCACAGGCGGTTTCTGTTATAGGTGAATTCAACGAATGGGATACGGAGAAGAATCCCATGAAAAAAGTTGGACCCATTGGCGTTTATGAGACATTTGTACCGGGAGCGAAGATCGGACAGCTGTATAAATTTTACATTACAGGTGCACATGGTGAGGAGCTTTACAAGGCAGATCCATATGCCAATGCCGCTGAAATGCGTCCCGGAACAGCCTCTCGTATTACAGATATCACCAACTATAAATGGAAAGATGATACCTGGATGAAAAATCGCGAGAACTTTGATCCGGACACAAGTGCCATGTCTATCTATGAGGTGCATCCGGGTTCCTGGATGAAGCATCCGCAGACAGCAGAGGATGAGGATGGTTTCTATTCCTACAGAGAACTGGCGCCGAAGCTTGCACAGTATGTCAAAAAAATGGGATACACCCATGTGGAGCTTATGGGTATCGCAGAGCATCCTTTTGACGGTTCCTGGGGCTATCAGGTAACCGGCTATTACGCACCGACTTCCCGCTACGGAACACCGCAGGATTTCAAATATCTGGTGGATTATCTTCACCGTCAGAAAATCGGTATCATTCTTGACTGGGTACCGGCACATTTTCCGAAGGATGCACACGGACTGGTTAACTTTGACGGAACTGCTGTATATGAGCATGCAGATCCGAGACAGGGTGAGCATCCGGATTGGGGAACCAAGATCTACAATTACGGACGTCCGGAGGTGAAGAATTTCCTGATCGCAAACGCTCTTTACTGGGTAGAGGAATGCCACGTTGATGGTCTTCGTGTAGATGCGGTTGCATCCATGCTCTACCTGGATTACGGTAAGAAAGACGGTGAGTGGATCGCCAATAAATACGGCGGAAACAAGAATCTGGAGGCTATTGAATTTTTTAAGCATCTGAATACCGTTGTTCTCGGAAGAAATCATGGAACTGTCATGATCGCAGAGGAATCTACCGCATGGCCGATGGTAACAGGTAAGGCAGAAGACGACGGGCTTGGATTCTCTCTGAAGTGGAATATGGGCTGGATGAACGACTTCCTGGAATACATGAAGCTAGATCCATATTTCCGTAAATTTAATCATAATAAGATGACATTTTCTATGACTTATGCATACAGTGAGAAATATGTTCTGGTTCTGTCTCATGATGAGGTAGTACATCTGAAGTGTTCTATGCTGGAGAAGATGCCAGGAGAGCTGGATGATAAATTCAAGAACCTGAAGGCCGGATATACTTTTATGTTCGGGCATCCGGGTAAGAAGCTTCTGTTTATGGGACAGGATTTCGGACAGCTGCGTGAGTGGAGTGAGGCCAGAGAGCTTGACTGGTATCTTCTTGGCGAGGAAAATCATCAGAAGCTGCAGCAGTATGTCAGTGATCTTCTGCATATCTACCGCAAATATCCGGCACTTTACGGTGCAGATAATGATCCATCTGCATTTGAGTGGATCAATGCCAACGATGGCGACAGAAGTATCTTCAGCTTTGTGAGAAAATCTCCTACAAGACGTAATAATATCCTGATAGTATGCAACTTTACACCGGTAGCACGTCCGGATTACCGTGTAGGCGTTCCGAAGAAAAAACAGTACAAGCTGATCATGGATGAGCAGGGGCTTCTTCCGAAGGGCAAGGTATTTAAAGCCGAAAAGAAAAATTGTGACAACCGGGAATTTTCTTTTGCATATCCGTTGGAAGCTTATGGAGTTGGTATATTTACATACTGATATTCTGTATAGCGAAATCTTTGAAAGAAAATATAAAAGATAAAATAAAAATACCGGAGATCTGTGTACCTTTGAAGTGTTGGCTTCAGAGGTGCCGGATCTCCGGTATTTTATGGATCGGGGTATAAACTGGTTACGAGTTATCGCTATTCTTCGCTATCATCGTAGGAACCATCATCGTAGGAACCGTCGTCGTAGGAACCGTCGTCGTAGGAACCATCGTCGTAGGAACTATCGTCGTAGGAACCATCATCGTAGGAATCGTCGTCAGAATAACTGTCGTCGTAGGAACCGTCATCCGAGGAGTCGTCTGTGCTGCCTGAGTTATTATCAGCAGAGTTAAAGTCTTCGGAAGTGATGTCAATGCCTTTATCTGCGTAATATTTTTCTGCTGTGATGGAGTCGGTATCTTCTACGACATTTCCGGATGCATCGATCATGTTCAGGTCTGTGTCAATAGTCACATCCAGGAGGTTGGTCCCTGTGGATGGAGTGACATTCATGGACATGATCTCGTTGAACTTCTTTTTCAGGTTGTCAAGAGTGAATACACCGGAACCAATGTATGACTGTACACCGTTCTGAGATGCAAGTTCTTCTGTGTAATCGGAAAGCATATATGGTCCGAATTCACCGGCATCGCTGTTGTAATGCATGACCAGAGGTTCCACTGTAGGGGTCAGGATCTCAATTGAGGTCTTGCCGTCCTGTACGGTTTTCTGAATGGTGAATTTTGCCATTCCGCCGAGAAGTTCTTCCAGCTTCTGCTGGGTGGATACGAAATTTCCCAGAGAGTAGAAGACTACAGTTTCATTGCCTTTGTCATCAGTAAGGCGGCCATATGGCTGGAGTACATGTGGATGTCCGCCGATGATGACATTTACGCCCTGCTCCATAAGGTAGGCTGCCCACTGTTTTTCGTATTCGTTTGGCATGGTTTCGTCTTCGGTACCCCAGTGTGCTACAAAGATGATGCAGTCGGCCTGCTGTTTTGCTTTCTGGATCATGGCTGTGATCTTGTCTTTGCGGATCATGTCGATCATGTAGTCTTTTCCTTCAATGCCGCCTACGTTTGTGCCGTAGGTGTAATCCAGAAATGCGATCTTGATACCGTTTACTTCACGGATCTTGACGGTGTCGGCATCTTCCTGGGAGTCGTGGATCCCCAGAAGTGTGACATCCGGATATTTGGTTTTCCAGAAGTTCAGTGTGTCTGTGAGGAAGCCTTCTCCGAAGTCATCGATGTGGTTGTTGGCAGATTCTACTACGTTGAATCCTGCTTTTATAATGGCGTCTCCTACTTCTGTGGGTGTTGCAAAGGATGGGTAGGAGCTTACGCTGTCATGGTCGGTTGTGAAGACGGTTTCCTGATCGATCATTTTGATGTCTGCGTCCTTGATGGCGTCCTGGATGTGGGTGTAGATCTTGTCGTAGTTCCAGTTGCCGTCAGAGGATGCTCCTGCGTCGATGAGACTCTGGTGATAGAGGTTGTCGCCTACTGCGATGACGGAGGCAGTGGTAGTTTCGGCAGTGGTGTCGGCTGCTTCCTGATCGGCCTTGGCTTTGACTGCCGCGGCTTTTTTCTGGGCGTCTATGGCTGGTTTGCGGATGAGGCGGTAGTCCAGTTGATTGAAGAAGAGGACCAGGATCGCAAGGACGATGACGGATGCCATAAGACTTACGCGGGCATTGCTGCGTTCGCGGAAGTTCAGGGGGATGTTGTCCTTGGGGTTGCGCCGGGGTTCTCTGAGGGGATCCGGGGTGGAGCTTTTTTTGAAGACTCCTTTGAGGGAGTCGGGGATTTTGATGTTGGGTGGAAATTTCATTTATGTTTTACCTTGTCTTTCTTTGGATTTTGAATGCGATTGATTGGTGATTGTTCGCTTTGTTATTTTTGATTTTTGTTGTGTGGTTGTATTATAGCAGATTTTTATTTTGGTGGGAAGAGGGTGGTGGGGGTGAACGTACGCCCGAGCCGGGGATGCTGTCTGGTCTGCGGCTTCGTCGGGGGCTGGCTTCTAGGCTGCCGGGAATCTGCTAAAACCGTTTTCCAAAAGTCCGAACTCGCGTCTTGCAGCCGCTCAGACAGCGGACTTTTGAAAAACAACGCAGATTTCCGCCAGCCAAGAATCAGCTCCCCTCCTGCAGAGGCAGACCAGACAGCATCCCCGGCTCGGGCTGTGAGGTTCAAGGCGGTAGGGCTAGGGTGGCTGGGCGGGAGTTGGATGAGCCGTCAGCGCTGCGCTGGACGGCGTGGAGGAAAGGCTGAGTTTCTTTGTGGTTTGATGGGAAGGGGGTGGGCCGAGGCGCTTCGCTGTCGGCTGGGAGTGTGTCGAATTGTGGTGGAATTTTTGGATGGGTTTTGCGTGATTTTTTTTCTGGTGTATGGTATGGTTGGTATATCTTATAAGATCTTTTGTCTGTATGGACATTCTTGGAGCTTCGGGTTCTGAAGCGTTTTCCATTTTTTGTTACTGTGAAGGTTCTGAAAATCCGTTTTATGGGGTTTTTATGTTTTCTTTGTGTGGTATAATTTATATATCAGTAGGAGTGTTAATGAATAACAATACTATATTTGACGATGTTTTCCGGACAATGGTGGAGAAGATGACTTACCTGCTCGTTCCGCTTATCAACGAGGTGTTTCATACCTCATATCCGAAGGATGTGAAGATCGTGCATCTTCGGAATGAGCATCAGCTGGAGGACGGGGAACTGATCACGGATGCCCAGCTTTTGATCGGGGATAAGGTGTATCATATTGAGTGTCAGAGTACGGATGATACTACGATGGCGATCCGAATGTTTGAGTATGATTTTGCGATTGCTTTGGAGAGTAGGACGGAAGTTTTATGTGGAGTTTCCGAGATCATGTGTAATTTATTTAAGATCTACGAAGAATACGCCGGATGTTGAGGAAGTGGAGCTGCTGCTTCCGGATGGGCAGGTGTGTGTATATCGTGTTCCGACGGTGAAGGTGGAGCGTTATACAAAGGATAGCATTTTTGAGAAGAATTTACTGATGTTACTTCCGTTTTATGTAATGAGATACGAGGAGTCGGCGCATATAATAGGTGAGGATTCTGAGAAACTACGAAGATTATTGAATAACTGTGCGTCGCATTCTCGTTACTTCAGTAGTGATGAGTTAGACGCACTATTTTTGAAAATGAACAGAACAAATGTTTGTAAACTCTTCTTGCGTATGGTATAATAAAAACATGGAGAAAAATATATTTAATATCAATAATAATGGACTTTCATATGGTAGAGGATATGTGTATTCACTGCAGTACCATCTGGTATGGTGTACAAAATATCGGAAAAAAGTTTTAAAAGATGGTATTGATGCAGAATGCAAAGAAATGCTCTGTGACCTTGCAGAAGAATATAAATTTCAGATCCTGGCAATGGAGGTTATGCCGGATCATATCCATCTTCTTGTAGACTGCAGACCACAGTTTTATATCTCGGATATGATCAAGATCATGAAGGGGAACATTGCCAGGCAGATGTTTCTTGCGCATCCGGAACTGAAGAAGGAACTTTGGGGAGGGCATCTGTGGAATCCATCTTATTGTGCAGTAACTGTGAGTGACAGGAGCAGGGAACAGGTATGTTCTTATATCGAAGGGCAAAAAGAAAAACAGTAATCTGAAAGAACTCGTTTTTTATATTTGTAAGAAAGAGGAAAAAAGATGAGGACAGTATCCAGTTATGGCGTAGAACTGCGAAAACAGAATATCCCGATCCGCCAGACACTGGATATTTATCGTTCTGCGGTCAGCTGCCTGATTGAGATCTATGCCCAGGCATGGGATGAACTGGCAGTGATCACGGAACCTAAAAAACGTTTCAATACTGCAGAACATCTGGTGCATACCACAAAAAAGAATCAGGCAAGGTTTGATTTTGACCTGCGATTTCCAAAGATGCCTTCTTATCTCAGAAGGGCAGCTATCCAGCATGCCTTGGGAAGCGTATCCTCATATAAGACGAGGCTGGAACTGTGGAAAAAAATGGATAAGAAAGGCGGCACGCCGAAGCTGGTGTGTGGTAATCATGCTATGCCGGTATTTTACCGTGATGTGACGTACCGTGAAGATACGGAGGAAAAAGATGGAGCGTACCTGAAACTTTATGACGGCCATGACTGGAAATGGTTCCGGGTCAGTCTCAGCCATACAGATATGGAATATCTGAGGAAATACTGGGCGGGAAAAAGAACAGCAGCTCCCGTGCTGGAAAAAAGGCATCGTAAATACTTCCTGCGTTTTTCTTATACAGAAGAGGTGCCGATTACAAAGGCACCTGTAAAAGAACAGATCATCTGCAGTGTGGATTTAGGGATCAATACGGATGCAGTCTGCACTATTATGTGGTCAGATGGAACTGTCCTGGGAAGAAAATTTATTGATTTTCCCAGTGAAAAAGACCGGATGTACCGTGTGCTGGGACGGATACGCAGGTTCCAGCGGGAACATGGTCCTGTACAGGTGAAAAGCAGATGGGCTTATGCGAAGCGTCTTAACACAGAACTTGGAAGAAAGATCGCAGGAGCAGTTGCAGGATATGCGGAAGAAAACCACGCGGATGTGATCGTGTTTGAGTATCTGGAAACAAAAGGAAAGATATCCGGAAGAAAGAAACAGAAGCTGCATTTGTGGAGAAAAAGGGATATCCAGAAAAGATGTGAACATCAGGCGCATCGTAGAGGGATGCGGATATCCAGAATCTGTGCGTGGAATACCAGCAGGCTTGCCTATGATGGGTCAGGAACAGTTGTCCGTGATCCGGGCAATCACAGTTTATGTACATTCCAGAATGGAAAAAGATATAACTGTGATCTTTCGGCGTCTTATAATATTGGAGCAAGATATTTTATACGTGAACTCTTAAAACCCTTTCCGGCAACGGAAAGGTCTTTGCTGGAGGCAAAAGTCCCTTCAGTAAAGCGTAGGATCTCATGTGTATATGCGGACTTAAGAGAATTATTTTCAGAAATAGAACTTTTAAGAGCAGCATAAACACAGGCAGATATACAGCGGACTACCTGTGGTGTGGGAACCTGCCATATCTGGCATGGAAAAAGCGCATGACTGCGCATATCCTAAGTTACAGGCGTATCCGTCGATATTTAGCCTTGTCGCTTAAAGCGACTGAGGAGCATGTGACTTTAGTCGTGTGAGATCCACTAGATTAATTGTAAGGATATCAGATTACATTTTCCGAAAAGAAGAAAAAATCAAGTAGAAAGGAGTAGATGAAATTATAGGTGGAAAGGTTTTACAGTTGGAATCGGAACGCTTGTTTGAGCTGGGAGAAGCACGTGGGAAAATTATTGGAAAAGCAGAAGGAAAAGCAGAGGGAAAAGCAGAGGGCGAGGCTATTGGAGAAACGAGGATGAGGATGTTGATCAATCGTTTGATCGCGGATGGTCGAATGGATGAGATTGGGAAAATCATAGACAGTGCGGAGGCTTGCAGGGAGTTGTATAAAGAGTATGGTTTGTGAGAAATAAAGAGGATATTTTGTTACTGGTGACAAATGTCAGATTTTTACAGAAGAGAGGATATAAACATGGGTGTTTACAGGCGTAAGGCACAGTATCATGAGACGGATCAGATGGGGATCATCCATCATTCCAATTATGTGAAATGGATGGAAGAGGCCCGGATCGATTTCATGAAGGAGTTGGGCTTTGGTTATGGTGAGGTGGAGAAGCGGGGGATTGTTTCTCCGGTTGCAGAGGTTTCAGTTTCTTATAAGAAGCCGGTGCTTTTTGATGATGTAGTTGGGATTTCGGTTTCGGTGAAGAAGTACAGTGGTGTGGTTCTGGAGCTGGCTTATGAGTTTTTTAATGTGACCAGAAGTGAGGTTTGTACAGAGGCTTCCTCGAAGCATTGTTTTACCAGGAATGGGGAGCTGGTTTCTCTGAAAAAAGAGATTCCGGAACTGGATGTGCTGTTCAGAAGCTGTGTGAAGGGGGATTGAGTCTGATGGAAGTTGTGGAGATGCTTGATAATCTGAAGGAAAAGGCCCGCAGGGACCCGGCGCTTCGGGAGATGTTGCTTGCTACCCGCAGGGAGAAAGCGCCGCTGGCTGCTTTCTGTAAGAAGTGCCGGGAGCTTGGGGTTCCGGTTTATGAGATGGATCTGATCGCAGCTGGTGAGGAATTTTATGCAGCGATGAAGAGGAGTACCAATGGCGGCGGAGAGAATTCTCCGATGCTTGAGGGTGAGGATGATTTTTATGAACTGTTTTTTGCTGGGTTGGAGTGAAAAAACAGTTTCAAAATTCCGCATCAATATACTTCTCCAGCACCGGGAACTGTACACCACCGATCTTCAGTACCTGGCTGTGGAAAGCTTTCAGATCAAAGTCCTGACCAAGGCGGTTTTGTTCGGAAGTGCATAAGTCCAGAAGACTTAAGTAGCCCCAGTAGTATTTCAGATAATTTCCCGGGGTTTCCAGGATATACTGGTAGATCTCGGAGACAACGGCGCTGTCTTCGATACCAAAGGCTTTCAGAAAGCTGGCGGCTTCGGCCTGAGTCCAGCCGTTGTAATGGATCTCAATGTCCAGAAGGGAGTACATGCATAAATTGATGCTTCGGTTCAGCCAGGAGATCCTGGCAAGCTCTGTGGCAGAAGGATCCTGAATATAATCGGCGGCGTACTGGTAGGCATAGGGTTCGATGTAGGTGGCCCATCCTTCTGCAAAGCCGGAGGTACAGAGGAGATTTCGGATGTTGGAGGATTTTTGGCGTTGGAAGGTGACAGTCTGGTAAAGATGCCCCGGGAATCCTTCATGTGCCAGTGTGGTAAAAAGCTCCAGACCCTGGTAGCCGGCAGCCGGATTTATGTAGATCACATTGGGGGTTCCGGTATCCATAGGTGGGGTGAGATAAAAGGCGGGGCTTAGATATTCTTTCATGGAATCGTGGACTGTGCGGAGCTCAAAGGTGATATCTGTGAGAGGTGGGAAGTCTGTTTGGATCTTCTGCTGCAAGGCATTCAGCATCTGGGCAGGCTTTATTTCTCTGAAAGTGATTCCCCGGCTGAGAGTAGTCAGAAGCTCCGGGTTTTGTCGAAGTATGGTTCCTGCGATGCCGATCTCGTCGGAAAGCTGTCCGGAGAGTCGTTTTTCCATTTGCTTTACAGGAACGTAAGAGCCGGTCTGACTCTGAAGAAGATAGAGATAGTAGGCTTTTCCTCCCTTGAAATAAGTCAGGCCACGAGTGTTTTTTCCTGTGCCACGCAAAGCTTCCAGACCGGTCATAAGTTCCTGATAGGCTGGGATGACTTCTGTTTTCATAAGATTTTGGTGGGTCAGGGCCAGAGCGTTCTGCTCTGAGGAAGGAAGTTTTCCATATTCGGATAGCTTTTTCTGGAAAATTTCCAGCATATAATTGTTGTCGGGATTCTGGATAAAAGCACTGCATTGTGCAAGGACCCGGTCCAGGGTAGTATCGCTCATAAAGAAGCCAGCTTCGGATTTCTTTTTTTCAAATTCCAGGATGCTCCGGAAGTATGGGCGGATGGTGGTGAGAAGAGTGAGATAGTCGGTGATATCACGATCTTCATAAAAGGCATATTCCGCCAGAAGAACCGGAAGCTGAGCCTGAATACCAAGACTTGGGCCAAGAGGCTCCTGAAGCAGATAATTGTCGCCCAGTGATTTTTCCGTGTGGTAATAGAGGAGCATGGAGTCCAGCGTCAGCTGATTTTCCGTGGAAAGGCGGCTGTAGCGGAAGGATTTCAGCTTTTTTTCGTACTGGCTGCAGATCTGGTATGTATTTTTCATATCTGTGGGGACAGTGCCAAGAGAAGCTTTTTTTCGCCGGATACCCTGTTTTTCCGGATGTGCCAGGGTATAATGGAGGGTAAGGGTGCTGCCGGAAACTTCATTTTGAAAAACTTTTCCGGAAAAGGCTTCGAATTTTCCGTTTTCTGTGATCCCGTGAGTGGAAAAATAACCGGCAGTAAGGCCGGTGAGAAGTGCCAGGATAAGAAGCAGAGTGATGAAAATAGAAAATTTATTTTTCCTGATTTTAAGAGACATAAGACAGTCTTTCATTACTGTTTACAGACATATACCATGTGGAGAGTGCTGATGGTCTCGAAGCAAACAGTAACGTCCTTTCAGAGTGGCGCTTTGTTCTATCATATTGGAAAATTACGGAATCTATGATATTATGTGAGCGGAAATATACAAAAATGGAGAAATAACATGAGTGATATTTATGATCTTGCAATTTTAGGCGGAGGTCCGGCAGGGATCACGGCAGCGATCTATGCGTCCAGGGCCAGGTTAAATACCATATGGATCGATAAAAACTTTGCACCGGGCGGCCAGGTCACAGCTACCTATGCGGTGGATAATTATCCGGGAATGCCGGGGATATCGGGCATGGATCTCGGAGAAGCCTTTGGGGCACATGCCCGGAAGCTGGGCTTGGAACCGCAGCGAGAGAAGATTCTTTCCCTGGAAAATATTTCCGGAGAGATCAAGACGATTCGTACAAAAAAGCATGAATATCAGGCGAAAGCCCTGATCCTTGCATTTGGGGCAGAGCACCGGAAGCTGGATATCCCGGGAGAGGATGATCTGAGCGGCCTTGGTGTTTCCTACTGCGCTACCTGTGACGGAGCTTTTTATAAGGATCGGACCGCAGTGGTAGTGGGGGGAGGAAACGTGGCAGCAGAGGATGCAGTTTTTCTTTCCGGTCTCTGTGAAAGGGTATATCTTGTTCATCGCCGTGATGCGCTTCGAGCAGATCAGGCACTTCAGGAGAAAGTCTTTGCCTGTGAGAATATAGAAATGGTGTGGGACAGTGTTCCCCTTGAGATCCTGGGACAGGATGAAGTGACCGGTCTTAAGATCCGTAATATAAAAACAAATGAAGAGAGGGAATTGACCGCAGAAGGTGTTTTCATTGCTGTGGGGATCGTTCCTAATACGACACTTGTAAAGGACCAGCTCAAGTTGGATGAAAATGGATATATTTGTGCAGGAGAAGAGGGTGTTACCAGCGCACCTGGGGTTTTTGTAGCGGGGGATATTCGTACCAAGGCACTTCGCCAGATAGTAACTGCTGTTTCAGACGGAGCCAATGCAGTGGCTTCCGCACAGAAATATCTCTGGAGGAAAGATAATGGCAACGATTAAGGAAATCGCGCAAAGAGCAGGCGTGAGTACAACAACTGTTTCCAACGTCATACATGGAAAAACAAAAAAAGTATCTCCTGCCAATATTCAGAAGATCGAGAATCTTATCCGGGAGATGGGGTATGTCCAGAAAATGGGACTGAGAGTTCTGAATAAAGAAAAATCCCAGCTGATCGCAGTTGTGATCAATTATCATAAAGACTTCAAGGATTCTATCATCGGAGATCCTTTTTATGGAAAGATCATCGGTTTTATCGAGAAATACGTGCAGGAACTGGGATATTATCTGATGCTGTATTCTGCAAAGGATACAGATAAGATATTCCATATGGTCATGGGCTGGGATGTAGATGGTGTTATTGCCATTTCCTTCAGCAAAAGCAACTGCGAAAAAATCTATCAGCTGATCAACAAACCGATCGTTTCTATTGATGCATATGGTGAGCTTGATGCAGGCCAGGAAAACCATGTCCTGAATATTGGACTGGACGACGAAAGTGGCGGCTATCTTATGACAAAATATCTTCTGGAATGCGGCTATGAGCATATCCAGGTTTGCGCAGGCCGTGATAATGGTGTGGATCATCTTCGTTACATGGGCGCTCAGCGGGCGGCGAAGGATTTTGCAAAGAAAAAGCAGAAGGTGCAGTTTACCGCTCTTGGAATGAATTACGCCAAACGAAAAGAAAGCTATGCGTGGCTGCTCCAGCGGAAAAAACCAAAGGCCGCACTGTTTTTCCTGTCGGACCTCTATGCATTGGAGGCTATCAGCTTTTTCAGCAGTCGTGGAGTAAAGATTCCGGAGGAGATCGGAATTGCAGGATACGATAACATCAGCTATGCGGAATTTTCCGTGCCTCGTCTGACTACTATCAGTCAGAATGTGGAGCAGAAGGCGTCTCTTGCAGTGGAAATTCTGATGGAACGGATCAATGGAGTGGAAAAAGAGCGTGAAAATGAGATCATGCTTCCGGTCACGCTGATCCCCAGGAGATCTGTACAGCCGCAGCATGAGGAAAAGTAAGTCTGCAGAGAATGTACCTGATCTGATCAGGGGGGTAGATACGAGAAGTCACTGCAGAACTGTGAAAAATAGAAAATCGGGACTTTCAATATAGTAAGAGTACAGAGAAAGAGTACAGAAAATCTGAGATATAAAGATATCAAAAGCCGAAATATACGGGAACTGTCAGTGTCTGACAGTCAGAGTATTTTCGGCTTTTTGTAAATTTACCTGAAATCGTAAAAGAGTTATCCTGTGTAGGTTCGTGCTGAAGATGTGGATAATAAGCATTTGCTGTTCTATGTGAAACCTGCACAAAACTATGATTTTGAACTTGTTACAATGATAGGTTATGTACATAACCTATTTACACAGCCTAACTTTGATGATATAGTGTGAGCACAAAGGTTAGGTACATAACCAAAGGGAAAGAGTACAGAAGGAGTGAATACCAGATGAAACAGATTCTGATCGCCACACATGGAAAAATGGCCTCCGGCATTCGTTATACAGCAGAGCTGATCGTTGGAAAAATGGATGAGATCACAACCATCGACGCTTATGTGACACCGGAAGACAATGTGGAGAAAAAGTTTGAAGAATATTTCGCACAGCATGAAAACGACAGGATTTTCGTTTTCACAGATCTGATGGGAGGAAGCGTAAATCAGAAGCTTCTGGGATACAGCCAGAAAGAAAATGTTACGCTGATCACAGGAACCAACCTTCCGGTCCTGATGCAGGTCATGATGGCGGATGACGATGTGACAGAGGAGGAGATCCAGGAGTTTATCGATGATGCCAGAGAAGAGCTTCAGATGGTAGACCTTGGCGGTGGAAAGAAATCCACATCTGAAAAAAATGCTGAAGAAGATAATGCACAGGGTATCGAAAATACTGCGCAGATTTCAGAAGGTGCTGCATCGTATGCAAAAAAATCCGCACCGAAAAAAGCTCTGGCTCCCCAGTCCTATGACAATTCCACAGCAAAGATCACCGCACTTCGTGTAGATGACCGTCTGATCCACGGACAGGTTGCCATGACCTGGACCAAACAGCTGGCTGTACAGGGAATCGTGGTAGCTAACGACGAGGCAGCTAACGATAACACCCAGAAGATGGCATTGAAAATGGCCGTACCGGGCGGAATCAAATCGCTGATCAAACCGGTGGATGAAGCCATTCGTATCTTAAACAATCCGAAGGCATCCAGGATGCGTATTCTGGTTCTGACAAGAACGGTAAAGGATGCTCTGAAGATAAGACAAAGTGTTGGTGAGATCGGATTCCTCAATGTAGGAAATACGGGACGTTTTGATGGAATCGATGTTTCCGAGAAGCTTGTCCTGACCCCGACTATCATGCTGACAAAAGCAGAACAGCAGGCACTGAAAGAGCTGGTGGCTCTTGATCCGAAGGCCTGTATGCAGCAGGTACCCAATGATGAGCAGAAGCTTGTGAAGGATGTACTGGACAAGCTTGACTGACATCCACTGAATAAATAAAACGTAGCACAAAAAGGGAGGAAAGAAAAAAATGTTAAACGCATTTCTTGTAGCACTTGCCGTATTTATTTGTGTCGGCGGTGCAGAGCTGATCGGATTTACCATGCTGAACCGTCCGATCGTCATCGGACCGCTGGTAGGTCTGTTTCTTGGAGATCTTCATACAGGAGTGATCATCGGAGCTTCACTGGAAGCCGTATTTATGGGAGTTGTAAACATCGGAGGTGCTTCCGCGGCAGAACCCGGAATCGCCACAGCCGTAGGAACTGCTTTTGCCATCATGCTGGGCAAAGGTTCTGAGGTAGCCCTGACACTTGCACTTCCAATCGGTATCCTTGGTCTTCAGATTAAGACCGTTCTCTATATTTTTATTGTAGGTATGTTTGCAAAAACCTTCGACCGTCTGGCGGCAGAAGGAAAAGAAAAACAGATCGTTGCTCTTCACTATGTGCTCTGGGCTGTAAACTGGTTTTTATATTCCCTGTTCGCATTTTTCGGGATCCTGTTCGGATCTGATGCAGTCAGTGCACTTCTGGATGCCATCCCGGATGTTGTTATGAATGGTCTGACAGTTTGCGGCGGACTTCTTCCGGCAGTAGGTATGGCAATGTTGATGAAGATGCTCTGGGATAACAAGATCTGTATGTTTTATTTCCTGGGCTTTGTCCTTGCAGCATACTTAAAGCTTCCGCTGATCGCTCTTGCCGTGATCGGTGTGATCATTGCCATTTCCATTGGTATGAATGATTACAAGCTGAACCAGCTTGCGGCGCAGAGAGTGGCAGCTTCACCGGTCGGTGGTTCTGACGAATATCTTGATGAAGAAGAGGAGGAATTTTTCTCATGAGTAATTTAACGAAATCCATTCCTGCAGATGAAAGAAAAATGCTGAGAAAAGCGTTCTGGCGTTCCTTCACTCTGTATGCGGCAGTAAGCCCGGCAAAACAGGGAGCTTCCGGTTTCTGCTATTCCCTGATGCCTTTTATCAATAAATTTTACAAAAACGATGAGAAAGGCAAAAAAGCTGCCCTCACAAGAAGTATGTCTTACTTCAATACAACCATCACCTTATCTACATTCATCATGGGTCTTGTGGCATCCATGGAGAAGAAAAACAGCGAGCAGAAGGATTTTGATGCAAGCTCCATCAATGCGGTGAAATCTTCCCTGATGGGACCTCTGGCCGGTATCGGTGATTCCATTTTCTGGGGCGTTCTCCGTGTAATCGCAGCCGGAATCGCAGTAGGACTTGGTGCATCCGGAAACGTTCTGGCACCGATCGTGTTCCTGCTTCTTTTCAACATTCCGTCTATTCTTGTGAAATATTACGGAACATTCCTGGGCTACAAGCTTGGTTCTGAATATATTCAGAAGGTTTATGCAAGCGGTCTTATGAACATCCTGACAAAGGCTGCCAGCATTGTAGGTCTGATCATGGTCGGCGGTATGACTGCCAGCATGGTAACCTTTAACTCCACTTATGAACTCACCATGAAGGGTGAATCTGTTCTGAATCTACAGAACATGTTGGACCAGATTTTTATCGGCATTGTTCCCCTTGGACTGACTCTTCTGTGTTACTATCTGCTGAAAAAGAAAAATGTCAGCATCACAGTTCTGATCATCGGTGTTATCATCCTGAGCATCCTTCTCTCTCTTCTTGGAATTGCATAAGCCTTAAGGATAAGGAATAAAGATCAGAATTATGAAAAGGCGGGCCGTATAGGGTCCGCCTATAAAAAAGCCTAAAAAAAGTTATATCGAAATAACTGACCGCAAAAAGGGCAGTTGAAGAACACCTGACCGGATATAAATAAGCAGCAAATACGGATTATAAATATCTGCTCAATGCAAAATAAAGGAGACATAAGAAATGAAAGATTGGTGGAAGAATTCCGTTGTATATCAGATTTATCCAAGAAGCTTTAAGGACTCCAACGGAGACGGCTTCGGCGATCTCAAGGGTATTATTGAAAAGCTCCCCTACCTTCAGAACCTTGGGATCGATGTGATCTGGCTCAGCCCTGTTTTTGACTCCCCACAGGACGACAACGGTTACGATATCAGTGATTACCGGAAGATCTACGCGGGCTTCGGAAGTAACGAGGACATGGATGAGCTGATCGGAAAAGCTCATGAGCATGGTATCAAGATCATTCTGGATCTTGTTGTCAACCATACTTCCGATGAGCATGCATGGTTTGTGGAAAGCCGGAAATCAAAAGACAGCAAATACAGTGATTATTATATCTGGAAGGATCCGAAAGCAGACGGCAGTGAGCCAAACAACTGGGGCTCCAGCTTCTGTGGAAGTGCCTGGGAATATGATGAAGAGCGCGGCCAGTATTACCTTCATTTTTACAGCAGAAAACAGCCGGATCTCAATTGGGAAAATGAAACCGTCCGTAAGGAAATCTATGATCTGATGAAATTCTGGATGGACAAAGGTGCTGACGGATGGCGCATGGATGTGATCGCATCTATCTCCAAGGATCAGTCCTTCCCGGATTACCCGAAAACGGATGGTCGCAAGTATTATACAGGAAAATATCACAGCAACGGACCAAGACTTCATGAGTTTATCCATGAGATGAACCGGGAGGTGCTTTCAAAATATGACTGTATGACGGTAGGTGAGGCGCCGGGCTCCACACCGGAGGTTGCAAGACTGTTTACAGATCCGGAGCGTGAGGAACTGAATATGATCTTCACATTTGAGCATATGAACATCGACCGTATTCCGGGCTCTGTAAACCGAAAGTGGGAATTGAAGCCTTTTGATCTCCGTGATCTGAAACGTGTTATGAGTGAGTGGCAGAACAAGCTTTATAACAAGGGCTGGAATGCTCTGTATTTTGAAAATCATGACCAGCCACGTGTGATCTCCAGATGGGGAAATGACACTACTTACCGCGAGGAATGTGCAAAGGCTTATGCTACCGTTCTCCATGGTATGCAGGGAACTCCTTATGTATATCAGGGAGAGGAGATCGGTATGACAAACGTGCAGTTCCCGCTGGAGGAGTACGAGGATATCGAGGTTCGTAATGCATATCAGGATCTTGTCGTTAAGAACAAAACCATTTCTGAGGATGATTTCCGCAAGGCAGTATGGAACAAGAGTCGTGACAATGCCAGGGTTCCGATGCAGTGGGATGACAGCGAAAATGCAGGATTTACAACCGGTAAGCCATGGTTCCGCCTTTCTGATCGTTACCAGGAGATCAATGTAAAAAAAGCTCTGGAAAAAAATGATTCCGTGTTTTATTATTATAAGGATTTGATCTGTCTTCGTCATGAGGAAGAGCTTCTCACAGAAGGTGACTATCAGCTCCTTCTTCCGGAAGACGAGAAGATCTTTGCATATTTAAGAACTTCTGACAAAGAGCAGTGGATCGTGGTGGCAAACCTTTCCGAGGATACGGTAAGTACAGAAGGTCTTGTGAAATATGTGTCCGATAAAGAGGACATTAAGATCACAAACTATAAGGACAGAACAGGAATCAAAGCGGACTTAAGACCGTACGAGGCGTTTATGATGAGGATCCGGTAATTCCTGAGCTGTTGTATATGTAGTAGTAAAGTGGAAGAAAAGTCTCCGCTTTACAGAGAGCAGGTATGAGTATTTGTGCGTATCTGTACTGCCAAAGGATATCCGGGTGCAGTGCAGATACGCTTTTTGCCTGTGAGGAAAAGACAAACAGGAGGAAATTATGGAAAAATATATCATTGCAGTGGATATGGACGGAACTCTTCTGAACAGTGAGAATAAGATTTCTGAAAGGAACAGAAATGTTCTGCAGCGTCTGATCGATGACGGACATTATGTGGTGCCGGCAACCGGAAGGACCAGAGAGCTGATCCCTCGGGAGTTTTCTGTGCTCCGGGGTGTGAAATGGGGAATCGTGGAAAACGGCTGTGTTGTCTGGGATTACGATAAAAATGAGATGATCTGGCGAAAAACCATGCCCAAAGGAATGGTAAGCAAAATCCTGAAGGATGTGGAAAACAGCGATGCAAAAGGCTGGATCGCAGAGGCTTATGCAAACGGAATTGCCTATTCTGATGCGGATGCCAGAGATTATGTGGCATCTGTAGTGGATAAAGATCTGCTGGAAAAAACTTTTGTAGATTATTTCCTCAGCAGACATGAATATGTTAAGGATTTTTATCATCAGGAAGATATTCTGGATCAGGCAGAGAAGATCAATATTTATTTTGATGATATGGAGACCAGCAGGGCGCTTCGTGAGAAATGGAAGGATCTGGATGATGTGGCAGTGACTACTTCCATCAGCGGTAATGCGGAGTTTAATGCAGCAGGCGTGGACAAGGGTGTGGGTCTTGCCATGCTTCGCACAAAGCTTGGTATTGACCGGATGCATGTGATCGCTTTCGGAGATAATGAGAATGATCTGGAAATGCTGGAGGGTGCAGGTATCGGTGTTGCTATGGGCAATTCCAAACAGTATGTAAAGGATGCAGCGAATGAGGTGACCGGAGATAATGACCATGATGGTGTGGCGGAATTTCTGGAGAGGTTTTTCGGGCTGTAAGCTGTGGTTGATCGTGATCGTTGATATAAGGGACAGGGAAATGTATTTTTCTCTGTCTTTTTTATTTGCATTTTTGGTGATATAAGGTATGATAAACGAAGAGGATGCGGGGATTGCTGGTTTTGACTGGTAGTTACCGGTGAAAATTATTTGAGGAGATCAGGAGGATATTTTTTAATGAAAAATCTGATACCAAAGCGTGTGATGGAGTATATCATTATCACATTTGCTGTTGTTCTGATGGATGTGGGGATTTATGTATTTAAGTTTCCGAATAATTTTTCCTTTGGTGGTGTTTCGGGTATGGCGGTTGTGTTTTCGCATTTTATTCCGATGACGTCTGCGCAGATCAACCTGGTGATCAATCTGATTTTGCTGGTGATCGGGTTTATTGTTCTTGGCCGGGATTTTGGAGTGAAGACGGCTTATGTTACGGTTGTTTCTTCTTTGCTTCTGAATGTGTTTGAGAAGGTTTTTCCTATGGACAGGGCGCTGACGGGGAATATTATGCTGGAGCTTTGCTTTGCGATCATTTTGCCGGCGCTGGCTGCGGCGCTGCTGTTTTTTGAGAATGCTTCGGGTGGTGGCACGGATATTGTGGCGATGATCATTAAGAAGTATTCTACGATGAATATTTCGGGTGCATTGTTTGCAGTGGATTGTGTGATCGTTGTTGTTTCGTTTATGGTGTTTGATCTTACTACGGGGCTTTGTTCTGTGCTGGGGCTTATGGCTAAGACGTTGCTGATCGATAAGTCTATTGAGAGGATGAAGCTGAATAAGTATTTTACGATCATTTCCAGTAAGCCGGATGAGATCTGTGAGTTTATTATGAATGGGCTGGATCGGAGTGCTACGGTTTATCATGGGGAGGGTGTTTATTCGCATAAGGATAAGAAGATTATTTTGACGGTTGTTGATGTTAGGCAGGCGGTGTTGCTGCAGAGGTTTATTGATGAGGTGGATCCGCAGGCGTTTTTGATGGTTACTAAGAGTAGTGAGGTTGTTGGGAAGGGGTTTATGAGTTATATTTGATGCGATCGTATGGGATTGTATGCTGATCGTAGGTGATTGTGTATGATTGTAAGCTGATGGAAATTAGGAGAGCGTTCTTTGCGGGCTGGATGGGCTGCGGGGCGCTCTTTTTTGTGGTGGATGGTGGAGGGCGGATGGCGGATGACGGACGCCGGGGAGACGGGTGCCGGTTGGCTCCGGGCTTCGTCGGGGGCTGGCTTCTAGGCTGCCGGAATTCTGCTAAAACCGTTTTTAAAAAGTCCGAACTCGCGGCTTGCTGCCGCTCAGACAGCGGACTTTTTAAAAACAACGCAGATTTCCGCCAGCCAAGAATCAGCTCCCCTCCTGCAGAGTCGTAGCCAACCGGCACCCGTCTCCCCGGCTGTTCGGTTCCGGGCGGGAGGTAGTGGTGGGGGTGTGGGGCGACTGGCGGAAGTGGGGATTGATGAGGGCTGGAGGATTGAGTGGATTCCCGGGAGTTGGATGAGCCATCAGCGCTGCGCTGGATGGCTGGGAGGAAAGGCTGAGTTTCCTGTGGAAGCCATCGTCGCTGTGCTGGATGGCTGGGAGAAAGGTTGAGTTTCCTGTGGTGAAGGTGAGGGCTGGGGCATCGTCGCTGTGTTGGATGGCTGATTGGTGTGTGAAGGTTTTGTGAAAGGGGTTTGACAGGTGGGGATTTTTATGGTAGGATACACACTTGCGTAACAAATTTAATAAAAATGTAACAAAATGGCGAATAAGGAGCGTGGCGAAGTGGATTGTGAATGTCTGCCTGAATGGGTGGGGGCTGCTGCGTGGTTTTCTGAGAGGAGTTTTATTGTTTATGTTTTATAAGAAATTTGCTGCTGTTGTTCTGAGTGCTGTTCTTGTGGGTGTGGTTCCTTCTGTTGTTTTTGCGGATGTGGATGGTGTCAGTGCTGTGTCTGATGGAGATGTGGAGGAGCTTTCTATTGAGGATGATTTTTCGGATGGTGCGGATTCTATTTCTGCTTTTGCCAGTGCTCTGGCGGATAAGACGGTTTCTGAGGTTCAGGGGTATCAGGAGGCGAAGGCTGAGGCTGAGGTGATCGCACAGGAGAGGCTTGAGGCTGAAGCGGCTGCTGAGGCTGCGCGTAAGGCGAAAGAGGAGCGGAAGGCTGCTGAGGAGGCGCGTCTGGAGATGCGGCAGGGGATTGTGGATTTTGCGCTGCAGTTTGTGGGGAATCCTTATGTTTATGGTGGTACGAGTCTGACTAACGGGGCGGATTGTTCGGGGTTTGTGATGTCTGTGTTTGCGGAGTTTGGGTATGAGCTTCCTCGTGTTGCTGCAGCTCAGTGTTCGGCTTCTGAGAAGAAGAGTGTTGCGGATATTGAGGCTGGTGATCTGGTTTTTTATGGTGAGGGTGGTATTGATCATGTGGCTCTTTATATTGGTGATGGCAAGATCGTTCACGCCAGTACAGCGGCTACAGGGATCAAGGTTTCCGACTATGATTACCGTGCTCCGGCTGCGGTTGGTTCGTTTGTGGCTTAGGATATGGATATAAATGATTTATTGATATGAAATATAAACTGTCTGCGGAGATTTTTTGGCCGGGTAGGCTGAAAAATAGCTGCAGGCAGTTTTTTTGCAGAAAAATAGTGTATAATTTAACCGAATCAAGTAAGTCTCCTGCGGGTTGCGAAAAGCGATAAGCAGTGGATGCGGACTTGGAAAAAATTTAGAAAGGTTGTGGGGGTATGAATACGAAGGAAATCAGTGGCAGGCGGCAGATGGAGTTTCTGGCGGGGTTTGATTTTGTCAGAGAAGCGGGTACTGCGGGGGAAGTGAAGGCGGCGAAGATGATCCGGGATACTTTGGACAGCTTCGGAGTGAAGAATCGGATGGAGGAGTTTGAATTTTGGGGTTTTCGGATCAACAGAGCGGTGCTTAAGGTTGTAGAGCCTTATCAGAAGGAGTATGTGGTGACCGGGTATGGAAGATGTGGAAATACTTGGGCAGAAGGTCTGAAAGCGGATTTTTTGTATGTGGAGAATGGAGATGCTGTCAGTCTTTCACGGGCGAAGGGTAAGATCGTTATGGTGAATGGCCGGGTGAGTGGTGATGTGTATCAGAGACTGGTGAGCGCCGGAGCTGTTGGTTTTATCAGTGTGGAGGGTTCTCCGCTGGATGAAGGAGTGGACAGGGTTCCCTGTCAGCGCAGCCTGCCGATGATCTTTCCGGGGGATGCAGCAGAAGAGACAGAAGGATTGTCGGAGTCTGCAGAGGATATTCACAAGATGCAGGAAAAATATAGTGGCAGGATTCCGGGGGCGAATCTTCATTATAAGGATGCAGTGGAGCTGGTGACGGAGGGTGCGTCTGAGGTGTGCCTGGTTGTGGAACAGGATGTGACGGCGTGCAGATCCCGTAATGTAGTGGCGAGGATCGAAGGTACGGATAAGAAAGATGAGATCTTGACGATTACGGCGCATTATGATTCGGTGCCGGAGGGACCGGGGGCCTATGATAATATGGCTGGGGCAGCGATCATCATGGAGCTTTGCAGATATTTTCAGCAGTATAGACCGCGCAGGACTATGGAATTTGTGTGGTTTGGTGCTGAGGAGAAGGGTTTGCTGGGCAGCCGGGATTATATCAGAGTTCATGAGAGTGAGCTTGGAGCGCATCGTTTTAATATGAATGTAGATCTGGCCGGGCAGCTGATCGGAGGAAATGTTCTGGGAGTGACGGGAGAGGCTTCTGTTTGTGATAAGCTTCTTGAGATCGCTGACGGAGCAGGGATCGGAGCGTCTGTGAAGAATCAGATCTGGGGAAGTGATTCCAATTCTTTTGCATGGAAGGGAATTCCGGCCATGACTCTGAACCGGGATGGTTTTGGCATGCATACCCGTTATGATACGATTGATCTGCTGTCTGCCTGGTCGCTGGAGAGAAGTGCGATCCTTCTGGGATGTATTGCAGATGAACTGGGGAATGCGGAGGTTTTCCCATTTGAGAGAAAGATGCCGGAGAAATTTATCGGAGAGCTGGATGAATATATGTGCAGATAGTAAAAATCTGATTTTATCTGCTCATAACTGGATATTTGTTATGGAACTGTGGGGACTTGTCTGTTTCGGGAAGAGTACAGACAAGTCCTCATAAGTTATTCAATATTTTCAATGTTTATTGATCTTTATAATTCCGCAAGGGAACATGTGGCTTTGAGTCAGGGGGATATTTGCAGCTTTGTAAGGGATTCCCGGAACAGGGGGCAAGCGGAGGTTCGCAATTGAACCAGTGGAATTACTTGATTTGATCAAAATACGATAAAACAATAAAAAATAATACAAAATAATTGACAGTAAGATATCGAACTGTTATACTGAAATCACAGGCTTTCCAGGGATCAATGCGCCGGATATTGTTTTGCGGAGTATTGATTTCTGGAACTTTTATCACAGAAAAATCAGGAATGAGGAGATAGGACCATGTTTACAGAAGAACGACAGAATGCAATAGAGAAATGTCTCCGCGAAAAAGGAAAAGTCAGGGTCAAAGAATTAAGCGAGATGTTTCAGGTTACGGAGGACTGTATCCGCAAGGATCTCAAGATCCTTGAAAATGCAGGCAGATTAAAGAGGACTTACGGCGGAGCGATCCTGTCACAGGAGTATCCTCTGGAGAGAAACGTAGTAGACAGGCGCATGTACAATCTTGATAAGAAGAAAGTGATCGCTGCGAAAGCCTTCAAGCTGATTAAAAATAACGAAACGATCTTTCTGGATGTTTCCACTACAAATATAGAGCTGGCAAGGCTTATCGCTTCGTCGGGTATGCATGTTGTGGTTGTCAGCAATATGATCGATATCCTGCAGATCCTCGCTGCGAATCCGTCCATCACGGCCATAGGCACAGGGGGAACTATGTACCGTTCGGTGAACGGATTTATGGGAGCTGCGGCCATTGAGGTGATCAAGCAGTACAGCTTTGACCGGGCATTTTTGGGAAGCTGTGGCGTGGATATGACAGATTTTGCAGTTACTACATCCGGAGTGGAGGATGGATTGACCAAGAAGGCGGCAGTGCAGAGCAGCAGACATAAATATGTGGTTATGGAGAGAGAGAAGTTTTATTTTAACGAATCTTATAAATATACACATTTTGATGATATCAGCGGGATCATTACCGATGAATTTCCGGATGATACCATTGTGAACATACTGAGGAATAACGGAGTGAAATTACTCTGAGCAGACAGTAACAAAGGGGGATTTTTACATGAAAGACTATATTCTGGAAATCTGTGTGGATTCTGTGGAATCCGCCATAGCAGCAGCCGAGGGTGGTGCGGACAGATTGGAGCTTTGCAGTAATCTGATCATCGGGGGAACAACTCCCGGCCCATGGCTTTTTGAGGAAATAAGGAAGCGTTCAGATATCCGGATCCATGCGCTGATCCGTCCGCGGTTTGGAGATTTCTGTTATACAGATGCGGAATTTTCTATGATAAGGAATGCAGTAAAGGATTTCCGCAAAATGGGAGCGGAGGGTGTCGTGGTAGGTATCCTGAAACCGGATGGCACCTTGAATATGGAACAGATGAAAGAGCTGATGGATGCGGCGGGAGATATGTCTGTTACGCTGCACAGGGCTTT
This sequence comes from Ruminococcus sp. AF17-12, assembly GCF_003479245.1. Taxonomy (NCBI): domain Bacteria; kingdom Bacillati; phylum Bacillota; class Clostridia; order Eubacteriales; family Oscillospiraceae; genus Ruminococcus; species Ruminococcus sp. AF17-12. The sequence continues at coordinate 344,617 of NZ_QUGY01000001.1, read as the reverse complement.
TGATGTGTGCGCAGATCCGATCGAGGCTATGGAACAGGCAATCTCTCTGGGAATCGATACGATCCTTACCTCCGGACAGAAGAATACCTGCCTTCAGGGTGCGGAGCTTTTGAAGGAACTGGAAACCAGGAGTCAGGGACGTATCACCATCCAGGCGGGGAGTGGCGTCGGTGCGGAAGTGATCCGCCAGCTTTATCCTCTTACCGGGATCAAGGCTTATCATATGAGTGGCAAGGTTGTAACGGACAGTGCGATGCAGTTTCGCAAGGAAGGTGTCAATATGGGACTTCCGACATTCAGTGAATATGAGATATGGCGTACAGATATTGAAAATGTTCGTGCTGCAAAGAAAGTTCTGGAGGAATTATAATGGCTGAGGGGAAGATTTTTCTGAAAGAAAACCGTGATCGGATCGAAAAAAAATATCGGGAGCAGATGATGGGGTTACCGCAGGTTTTTGCGGAGATTGATAAAAAGCTTGCGGAATGCACAGACGAAGTGGCTCTGGCGTGCAAATATTTATATGCGTTCATGCCGTACAGTGATATCGGAAATTACGCGTTTGAAGTATTCCTGGATTATGCGGAGAATGGCGTATATTTATGGAAGGAAAACTCCGGGGTGGCAGAGCTGCCGGAGGAAATCTTTTTGAATTATGTGCTGTTTCATAGAGTAAATGAGGAGGAGATCGCACCCTGCCGTACATTTTTCCGCAGGGAGATCGGAGAGAGAACTGGGGGAATGAGCTTCCGGGAAGCTGCCCTGGAGGTGAACTACTGGTGTGCACAGGAGGCTACCTATCATTGTACAGATGATCGTACCCTGTCTGCACTTGCCGTATACCGCAGAGGAAACGGAAGATGCGGAGAGGAATCTGTATTTACCGTTAATGCACTGAGAAGTGTTGGTGTACCTGCCCGTCAGGTATATGCACCAAAGTGGTCTCATTGTGATGACAATCATGCCTGGGTGGAAATCTGGTGTGATGGAAGCTGGTATTTTCTGGGAGCCTGTGAGCCGGAGGAGATCCTGAATAAGGGATGGTTTACCAACGCTTCCTCAAGGGCCATGATGGTCCATTCAAGAGTTTTTGATACCATGATCCCGGAGGGAGAAGTGATCGGCAAAGATGGTATGGTGACTATGCTCAACGAGCTGAAACGATATGCACTGACAAAAGAGATCACTGTGTCCGTAAAGGATTCGCATGGAAAACCGGCAGAAGGTGCAGAAGTTTCTTTTGAGGTGCTGAATTATTCGGAATATGCCCCGATCGCAGAACTGAAAACCGACAGTTTGGGAAAAGTCTGCCTGACAACAGGGCTTGGAAGTATCCATATTTCTGCAAGGATGTATGCAGATGGAGAATGGCTGCATGCAGAAAACAGCATGGATACAAAAACAGAGGATTGTTGTGAGATCTGTCTGATGCCCGTAGGAAAGGAAAAGGGTATTTTTTATGAGGAGTGGACGGAGATCGATATGATCGCACCTCATGATGCACCTGTAAATAAAGATATGCCAACACCGGAGCAGAAGGAAAGAGGCAGCAGACGTCTGGCAGAGGCAAACGCTTACAGGGAACAGAAGGTAAGAAACCTGAGCAATCCGGAGTGTCGGAAATTCCTGGAAAAAGAAACTGGAGATTCTTCAATGAGAAAAAAACTCCTTGAAGTCCTCACAGAGAAAGACAGAACAGACTGTATCAGCCAGGTTCTGGAGGAGCACCTGAAATTTGCATTACCGTATGAAAAAAACATGGATGCAGATATTTTTGTACCATATGTACTGAACCCGAGAGTTGACGATGAAGTTTTGCAGAAATACAGAAAAGCGATTCTTGAGCAGCTGTCGGAAGAAGAAAAAAATATGCTGCAAAAGGAACCGGCGAAGATCTGGAAGTGGATTGAGGATAAGATCGTTTCCAGCCCGGAGAAAGAACGCAGCAGTGTGATCACCACGCCGTCCGGATGTCTGAAAACGGGAACAGGAAGCCTTCTGTCAAAGAAGATCCTTTTTGTGGCAATGGCGAGAACACTGGGGATTCCGGCACGCCTGAACCCTCATGACCGTTCCATGGAGTATATGAAAAACGGAAAATTCATCCCGGTATCTGAGGAAACGGAGAAAAAGGCATCGATCCTTCTGAAGGCAAGTGCGGATACACAGTGGAAATATTTCCAGAACTGGAGCATCGCAAAACTGGAAGCCGGAAAATACAGCACACTGAAGCTGGAAACCGAAAATTTCAGAGATCAGATGATGAAGCTGCCACTGGAAGCGGGAAATTACAGGATCCTTACCTCAAACAGACTGCCAAATGGAAATATATTTGCCGCGGAGTATTATTTTGAGGTTGAGATCGGAGAAATGAAGAGGGTGGAGCTGGCATTTCGGAATGCAAACCTGGAAGACATGCTGGAGAATATCTCCATACCGGAATTTACTCTCAGAAAAGAGGATGGAAGCACTGTGAAGGCATCGGAGCTGACGGCAGATGGGAAGCATATCCTGGCGTTTCTGGAAGAGGAGAAAGAACCGACGGAGCATATCTTAAATGAGATGATGGAGCAGGAAGAAGCTTTTTCCAGATATGCGAAGAGGATCATTTTTGTAGTAAAAAGCAAAAAAGCGCTGGAGACACCTACCCTTTCAAGAGCACTGGGCAAGCTTGGAAATGTTCAGATCTTATATGATGATTTTTCAGAGATCATCAATACGCTGGGAAGAAGAATGTATGTAGATCCGGATAAGCTTCCGCTGATCATTGTGACAAACGGAAGCCTGAATGGGATCTATGCAACCAGTGGATACAATGTGGGAACCGGAGATATGCTGCTGAGACTGATGTGACAGATATATATATCGGATATATACAGAAGGAACACAGGCCGTATCATCGACTGTGTCGGTGGCGGCCTGTGCCCCTGTAAATGCTGTGAAATTATTGCAGTGGTTCAGATGCTCAGAATATGAAGGCAGATCGGAATGAGAATGCCTGTTGTGCTTCCCGAAATTGCCGTAATAAAAATTGCTTTGCATTACTTACCATCAGAAAAGAGATCACGCACAGAATCCCGGTAAATACATTCCGGCTTCAGGCGGATCGTCCTTGGAAAATCGCTGTAGTCTCCGTTTATCCTTCGAAGCAGCAGATCACAGGCCTGCTCTGCCAGATCAGCCAACGGCTGACGGACAGCGGTCAGCTGAGGAGAAAGCAGCATGGACAGCTCAAAATCATCAAATGAGACAACAGACAGGTCTTCCGGGATCCGGATGCCAAGGCTGTAGATCGCTTCATAAATACCGAGGCATAGTGTATAGTTTGCAGAAAATACGGCAGTCGGACGTTCCGGAAGATTCCATAATTTCTGCATTGCCCGATATCCAAAGTCGTTTGCGTAATTTTCAGCGATGATATAATCGGGGTTAACAGGAATATCGTAGTCTTCCAGTGCCCGGAGATAGCCTTTTTTTCGTTCGCATGCGGTATAGGATGCAGGAGAACCGGTGACAAGGGCGATCTTCTGATGCCCCATTTTTATCAGATGCTCCACGATCTCGTAGGCTCCGGAGGTACAGCTGGTCTGTACACAGTCTGTACGGTGGAAATGGCTGTGTTCTTCCAGCTCCACAACAGGGATTTTGGCGTGTTCCACAGCAGAACAGATGTCCTGATTCAGACTGAAAGAGGTAATGATAAGGCCGTCGATCCCAGAGCGGAGCATGTGAGGGACGAATTTATTGACATGATCCTTATATTTGTCGCCGCTCATAAATGTGAGAGAATAACCGTGAGCGCGCATGGTGTTTTCTATTTTGCTCAGAAGAAAAGCATTATGCGGAGTATTGGGAGGACCGGATACCAGACCGATACGGTAAGTCTTGGAGGAACGAAGTCCCCGGGCCGTATTTCGTGGAACGTAATTCAGTTTCCGGATCGCTTCGTCGATCTGCTTTTTGTTTTGCGGCCGTACAGTTCCGCCGTTGATATATTTTGAAATGGTGGCCAGTGCCAGACCGGTTTCTCTGGCAATGTCCTTGATGGTTGCACTCATAAATCAATCCTTTCCGGATGCTGTACTGTTGTGTTCGGACAGGTCTTTTACGGAGCGCCGCGGGTGGAATACAACATCCAGCATGTCTATTTTTGGAAAATCCGTATAGTCTCCATGGATCCTTTTTAAAAGTAATTCCACAGCATGTTTCCCCATGCTTGTCAGATCCTGTGAGACGCAGGTCATAGTCGCGCTCATGGTCTTGAAAAGCGGATCATCATCAAAGCACACAAAGGAAATATCCTGAGGAACGGAAATCCGTGCCTGGCTGGCAGCGCTTAAACCACCCATTGCGGAGAGATAGCAGTTAAAAAAAACAGCAGTAGGGGGATCGGAAGAATCAATAAGCTTCTGGAAATGCAGGCTGCTCTGGATGATCGTTTCTGCAGTGGAAGCAAAAGAAACAGGGGGAAAAGAATCCTGCTGTTTCAGAAGGTCAATGCCATTTTTTTGATATACATCCACAAAGCCCTGGATCCGCTGCTCGATGGTGTAGGCGTCCAGATACTGTTCCATGATCCAGACCTTTGTGTGGCCTTTTTCCAAAAGGTGCTCTGCCAGCAGTGCACCGCCTTTGTAATTATCAGAAATAACACAGTCTACAGGAAAATGTCTCATGGAAGCAGGAATCTGATCGAGCAATACAACCGGTATGCCAGCATTCTGTAAAAGCTGGTACAGGTCATCATGCCAGCAGGATGGGAGCATGATAACTCCGTCAAAGTGCTGGGAGATAATATCCTGTATCGTATCGATCTCCTTCTGATGTTCAAAAAAGAAAGAACAGACAATAACTGTATAGCCATGATCTGTGAAATGCTTGATAATGGAATTGACAAGCTCGCCCCAGAAATAATTACCAAGATCTGAGATCAGGATACCGATGGTATGTGTGTTTTTGGCACGAAGAAGCTGGGCATTCCGGTTTGGGGTATATCCAAGCTCCTGAATTGCCTTTTCTATAAGGATACGATTTTCTTCCCGTATTTTTTTGTGGTTTATATATTTGGAGATCGTTGCGGTGGACAGGCCTGTCGCACGGGCGATATCATTGATCGTAACGTTCATGTAAAACCTCCGGTTCTGATGCATTTACAGATAATAGAGTATTTTCATATTATATCATGAAAAAGAAAACGCCTCAATACACATGACATTTTTTACACATAAAGTATCAGAAAAAAACGAGTGTATTGTACAGAAAATTGATAAAAATGAAACGTTTAACAAAACCTGATACGAAAAAATACACAAAAACAAGACGGAATAATTGTAAAAAATAGGAAAAATGATTTTTTCCCTATGATTTTACTTGAAAAGCTGCTTCGGATGCGGTAAGATAGTCTTAACAAAAAACGAAACGTTTTACGTAACAAGAAAATCAGCTATACGAAACAAGGAGAAGGTTATGGCAGACACAAAGCAGCAGTGGTATAAAGATGCCAAATACGGATTATTCATCCATTGGGGACTTTATTCCATCCTTGCAGGAGAGTGGAAAGATCCGAAGACCGGTGAGGTCACCAAGACAGACCGTATCGCAGAGTGGATCGAGAACAATCTCAACATTGACAAGGAAGATTACAGAAAGCTGAAAGATGAGTTCCATCCGGACAAATTTGACGCGGACATGTTTGTGAAAAGAGCGAAAGAGCAGTGGGGTGTTAAATATATCGTTCTTACTTCCAAGCATCACGAGGGATTCGCAATGTACGATTCCAAGGTCAGTGATTTTAATGTAGTGAAGGCTGCAGGAAGAGATATCTTAAGAGAGCTTTCCGATGCTTGTAAGAAATATGACATGACAATGGGTATCTATTATTCACAGGCTCAGGACTGGGATGATGACAATGCCTATAAGAAGGATTACGAAGACAAGAACGAATGGAAGCCGGAATTCCGTACATACTTCGATGAGAAATGCAAGCCGCAGTTAAAAGAGCTTCTTGAGAATTACGATAACATTTCCCTGATCTGGTTTGATACTCCGATGGGAATGACCGCAGACGAAGCTCAGGAATTAAGAGACTGGGTTAAGGGTATTAAGCCTGACTGCATCATCAGCGGACGTATCGGACACCAGAAGGGCGATTACATGACCACCGGTGATAACTTTATCCCACGTCTTCCATACGACGGTGACTGGGAAGTACCGGCAACTGTAAATGATACATGGGGTTATAATAAATACGATACAAACTGGAAGAATCCGGATGATATCCTGAACCTTCTTCTCAAGATCGTCGGCAGAGGCGGAAATTACCTGCTGAACGTAGGACCAATGGCAGACGGAACTGTTCCGGAAGCTTGTGTCGAGGTTATGAATGAGGTTGGTAAATACGTGACTGAGAATGCGGAAGCAATTTACGGAACCAAGAATGTTGGTATCTATCCGTATGAGATCCCGAGCATTGAATTTACAAAGAGACCACATAAGCTTTACGTACACGTCCTTGCACCGAGATATCGAGTTGAACTGCTGAACATCGGTAATCAGTTAAAGGGTGCATATGTGGTAAGCACAGGAGAAAAGCTTCCGTGCCGCGCATTAAAGTGCTGCGAAGGAAACTCGATGATAGAGGTAGAGCTTCCGGAGAAGCTTCAGGGGGCAAAGAACTACTGTGTATGCCTGGAGCTTGAGGAAGAAGAGCCGATCTTTGAGGCGATCATCGATTGATCAATTTATGAACATCAATGGGAAAACTATATAATAAAAAATCATATTAAGGGAGGATTTATTCATGAAGAAACGAATGAAAAAAGTTGCAACACTGTGTCTCGCCGGTGTAACAGCAATGTCAACAGTAGGCGTAACAGGAAGCGCCGTATTTGCAAAGGGTGACACAAACTACGATGTAGACAATATGGATTTTGAAAACGTTGAGCTTCGTGTAGCATTCAGATTTAACAACGGATCTGATACAGACGGACAGGCTAAATGGTATTACAAAGCACTTGAAGAGTTCAATAAAGAGAACGAAGGAAAGATCCATGTAACAGATGAGAGTATTTCTACAGAGTCTGATTACGAAGAGAAGCTTACAACAGATTTCGCTTCCGGTAATGTACCGAACGCATTCCTTCAGTATGGCGGAAGCCGTACAAGAGAGTATGTAGATGCAGGATATATACTGGATCTGACACCATACTTTGAACAGTATCCGGAATGGAAAGAGGGAGTTCAGGATTTTGCATGGGAGACAACACAGTTTGACGGCATTGAAGGAACCTATGGTATTCCGTGGTCCGCTTATCAGCTCTGTCTCTACTACAACAAAGATTACCTTGATCAGGTTGGCGTAGATGTTCCGGAGTCCTGGGATGATCTTGTTGATGCCTGCGCAAAATTAAAAGATGCAGGAATCCAGCCATTCAACTACTCTGACAAAGATAACTATCACTTCGAGCATCTGATGAGTGCTCTTGCTCTGAAAGCTTACGGAACAAGCATCGCAGATGATCTTGCAAGCGACAAAGAGGCTTACAACGGCGAGAAGATGGTTGCAATCTATCAGAAGATGAAAGATATGATCGATGCAGGATACTGGGGAGATGGAATCCTCAGCACAGACTTCAACACAGAGAGAAATATGTTCGAGGCAGGAAAAGCTGCATTCACAGTTGACGGAACATGGAACTGCGGTAACTTCCAGAATGACTCCGATACAACTCTCTTCGATGCTCAGAAGATCGGTGTTACAAGAATTCCTTATATCGACGAAGCAAACAAGACTGTAGAGATGGGCGGCGGTTCTGATACATACTACATCACTACATTAAACAAGAGCGATGAGGAAATCGCAGCAACTGTTAAATTCATCAAATACCTTACAAGTGTAGATTCCATCAACGAAATGTGCAAATCCAGCCCGACAACATATGCTGAGAAGGTTACGATCGATACAGGTAACTATCTGCTTGACGATGTAAATGCGATCATGGCTGAGAATACAGAGTCTAAACTTGAGATTCCTACATATGACAGCAACACAGCAGCTATGGATACAATCCGTAATTCTCTTCAGGCATTAGCGACAGGCGCAAGTGCACAGGAAGTTGGAGACGATATCGTTGACAAAATGTCTGCTTACGAATAAAGAGAATTTTGACTGAACGCATGATGTGTGGATAAGAGAAACAGGGGGAAGCATCATCTGCTTCCCCTTGTTTATTACGGAGGTATACATATGGCAGGTAAATCTGTACCAAAGGTAAAACAGAAGCTGGATAAAAAAGATCTTACGCTTTCTTTAGCGTTCCTTCTTCCGGCAATTTTAATAACTGTTATTTTTGTCATCTACCCTGTTTTTGATACCGTAGGCTTATCATTCCGTAAATGGAACGGTATGTTTGGTGCGGCAAAGCAATGGGTAGGACTTGAGAACTATCAGAAGATTTTTTCAGATAAGCTGTTCTGGAATGCAATGCTCAACAGTGTGTACTTTATGATCGGTGGTTTCGTTATCCTGATGCCGCTTTCATTTGGTCTCGCAATGCTGGTAACTGCAAAGATCAAGGGAACCGGATTCTTCAGAACCTGCTACTTCCTTCCGAATATGTTAGGAACAACAGCAGTAGCCCTGATGTGGACATTTATGTTAAATCCGAACTTTGGTATCTTTAATACCATTGAAAATATTTTCGGCCTTCATGGTACGATCCCTGATGTGCTGACGATAAAGACTGTAAACGTCTGGATCGTTGTTCTGGTAAACGAATGGATGTATGCCGGATATAACATGCTGATCTTTGCAGCTGGTCTGGTGGCGATCCCTGATGAGTTAAATGAGGCTGCAGCGCTGGATGGTGCTACAGGATGGCAGAGGATCCGCTATATCATCCTTCCTCTGATGAAAAACTCCTTCAAGGTATTCTCTATTTTGTGTATTACAGGATGTCTGAAAGTATTCGATATCATCTGGGCAATGACAAGAGGAGGCCCGAACGATATCAGCTCCACACCTTCAATCATGCTTTATACACAGGGATTCTCCTATAAGCTGTTCGGACGAAGCAGTGCATACGGCGTTATTCTGTTAGTGCTGGGTGTTGTGCTGAGTCTTATAACCAATCATTTGTTCCGTGAAGATAAAGATCTTGCAATGTAGGCGGAAGGAGAAGAGACGATATGGAAAAAACAGCTAATAAACAGAAAATGCATGGAGGAAAGATAGCGCTGTACGTTATTGCGATCCTGTGGACAGTTGTTACACTGTTTCCGGTAGTAGTGACCGTAATGGCTTCCTTCAAAACAAACTCAGAGATTTACCTGAACCTGTTAAGCTTCCCTAAGAAGATTATGTTCCAGAACTATATCAGCGCAAACAAAACAGCGGATGCATTGAATACCATCAAGAACTCCCTGGTTGTAGCAACTCTGACAACTGTATTTAATACTGTAGTCGGAATGATGGCAGCATACATCTTATCAAGAAAAGATTACAAATTCCTGAAATGGGTATATGTATTCTTCATGATTGGAGTAATGGTTCCGGTTCACTGTACACTGATCCCGATCAACAACATTGCAACAGCATTAAATGCAAAGAACAACCTGTTCTTCCTGATCCTGATCTATGTTGCGTTTGGTATGTCCCAGGCGATATTCCTTTATACAGGATTCATGGATGGAATCTCCAGGAACCTGGATGAGGCGGCGATCATTGATGGATGTAACAACTGGCAGCTGCTGTGGAAGATCCTTTTCCCTGTCTGCAAGCCGATCATCGCAACAGAGGCGATCTTCGTATTCATCTATGGATACAGTGAACTTGTATTCTCCATGATCCTGATGACAGATACCAAATATTTCACAGTTTCACGTGCGATGCTGAACTTCTCTTCTGCACATACACAGGAGATCGGAAGTCAGTTTGCATATGTAGTAATGTCCGTAATTCCGATGCTTATCATTTACATCGTGTTCCATAAACAGATTGAAAAAGGTATGCTTTCCGGAGCTATCAAAGGCTGATGCTTTTAATCTAAACAGGAGGAAAAAATCATGTATCAGTTTGACAGAAAAGAATATGAAAAACGTATGGAGTGGTACCAGGATGCCCGTTTTGGAATGTTTATCCACTGGGGATTATATTCTATCCCTGCAAGAGGCGAGTGGGTGCGAAGCGTAGAGGAAATACCTGAGGAAGAATATCTTCCATTTATGAAAGAGTTTGATGCAAGAGACTACAACCCGAAGCAGTGGGCAAAAGAGGCCAAGGCTGCAGGTATGAAATATGTAGTCCTGACAGCGAAGCATCACGACGGCTTCTGCTTATTTGACAGTAAATACACAGATTACAAGGTGACAAACACACCGGCAGGAAGAGACCTGATCAAGGAGTATGTAGAGGCACTTCGTGAGGAAGGCCTTAAGGTTGGAATCTATTTCACACTGCTTGACTGGCATCATCCGGATTATCCGCATTACGGAGATCGTATCCATCCGATGAGAAACCACAAAGAGTGCGGAAATGAGAACCGTGATTTCTCACGTTATACAGAATATCTGTATAATCAGGTAGAAGAGATCTGTACAAACTACGGACAGATCGATATCATCTGGTTTGATTTCTCCTACGACGATATGAGAGGGGAAAAATGGGGCGCAACCAAGCTGATCAACATGGTGCGCAGCTTACAGCCGCAGGTTATCATCGATAACCGTCTGGAAGCCAGCGGAGAGGGAAGAGGATCCCTGTATGAGTGTGATCCGACACCGTACCATGGCGATTTCGTAAGCCCTGAGCAGATCATCCCGCCGGAAGGAATCTGCGATAAGGAAGGCAACCCGATGGTCTGGGAAGCATGCTTCACCATGAACAACAACTGGGGATACTGTGCAAACGACCATTATTACAAACCGGCTTCCATGCTGATCAAGAAGTTGGTAGAGTGCGTTTCCAAGGGTGGAAATATGATCCTGAACGTAGGACCGGATGCCAAAGGTAAATTCCCGAAGGAATCATCTGCGATCCTGGCTGAGATCGGCCGCTGGATGGATAAGAATCATGACAGTATCTACGGCTGTGTACCGGCTGAAAACATTCCGAAGCCGGATTACGGACGTATCACCAGAAACGGAAACAAATACTATGTGCATATTTATGAGAATACACTGGGACCACTTCCGCTTCTGGGATTTGATAAGGATAAGATCGTGAAGGTGCGTGCACTGGATGACGGACATGAGGTGCCGATCTCCAACGCATGGATGCACAGCGATTACCCGGATATCGCATTCGTTGATCTGGGACCTGACCCGGTACTTCCGGACCCGGTAGACTATGTTCTCGAAGTAGAGATGGCTGAGTAAAAAAACGAATCAATAATAAAAAAGAACAACAGGAAAAGTAGGAGATATGTGAATCTCAGTTATCCGGTTGTTCTTTTTTACCATAAGGAGAAGGAAAAAGATTATGATCATTTATACAGGAAAAGATTACTATGACGTAAGCAGAAAAGCGGCAAACATCATGTCTGCACAGATCATCATGAAGCCAAATGCTGTTCTCGGACTTGCTACAGGCTCCACACCGGTGGGAATGTACAAGCAGCTGATCGAGTGGTACAAAAAAGGAGATCTGGACTTTTCGCAGATCACATCCGTAAATCTTGATGAATACAAAGGACTTTCCGGAGACAACGATCAGAGTTATCGTTATTTTATGAACACAAATCTGTTTGACCATGTAAATATCGATAAGGCAAGAACCTATGTGCCAAACGGACTGGAAGAGGACAGTGAGAAAGCCTGTGCGGATTACAATGAGATCATCCGCAGCGTGGGTGGTATCGATATGCAGCTGCTTGGAATCGGCGGAAACGGTCACATCGGATTCAACGAGCCGGGTGCAGCATTTGAGAAGGAGACTCACTGCGTAGACCTTACGGAGAGCACCATCAAGGCAAATGCAAGATTCTTTGAGACTATGGATGATGTGCCGAAGCAGGCATATACCATGGGTATCAAAAACATCATGACTGCAAAGAAAATCCTTCTGGTCGCTACCGGAGAGGCAAAGGCAGATGCTCTTTACAAATCTCTCTACGGACCGATCACGCCCAACGTGCCGGCATCTATCCTGCAGCTTCACCCGGATGTGACGGTAGTGGCCGATGAAGGCGCTTTAAAGCTGATCCGTGAGAAAGGACTGCTGTAAGAGATACAGAGGAAATTTCCGCGAATTAAATGAACGCAGATCACGGATATCCGTTTGAGTCAAGAGGATATCAGCGATCACTCATGGGATTTTCCTGGTTTGGTTAATAAAGAAAGCTTCGATCTAACTCTCATCGATGAGCGATGTGCTCAGAGAGTGGATCGAAGCTTTTTGTGCTTTCGGGACGTAAACCTGCAGGTGGCTGCAAACAGGCCGGTGGGCCGGACATTTGCATTCTCAGGCTTTTTTCAACGTTTTGTGATAAATCATGACAGAAACGATGGCTGTAAACACCTCTGTGATCCAGAATGCGTTCCACACGCCATCAGGACCCATAAAATGGGACAGAAGATATGCGGTGGGCATGATAACGACCACATAGCGGAAAAGGGAAATTACAAGGGACTGCGTACCTTTTCCAAGGCCTTCCATGGCACCGGAAGTGGTAACGGATACAGCAGAAACAAGAAAGCCGGCGCTGATGATCTTCAGTGCTCTGGAGCCAGCGGCAATGGTTTCCGGGGTAGTTGTGAAAAGTCCCATAAGCTGTCCGGATGCCAGGAGGCAGATAACGGTTCCAAAGAGCATGATCACACAGCTGGATTCCAGGGTGAGCCGGAAGATTTTTTTCACACGCTTCATCTCACGGGCACCGAAGTTATAACCGATCAGCGGGCGCATTCCCTGGATGATTCCGTTGGCCGGGAGATACAGGAAGGTCTGCAGTTTGTAATAAATGCCAAGGATCACCACATAGCTGTCCGAGTAAGCGGCTAGCACGGAGTTCAGAAAAGAGATCAGAAACGATGGCAGTGCAAGGTTCAGGATCGCGGGAACACCGATGGCATACAGGCTCAGATCCGTTACTTTGCTTGTTTTCAGGGCTTTGGGCGTTACACGTACAGGAATAGGCTTCAGGATATAAAAGACCATATAGACCGCAATGGTGAGCACCTGGCCGATGCCAGTAGCCAGAGCTGCGCCCCGGATACCCAGCTTCGGGAAAAAGCCGATTCCCCAGATCAGGAACGGGTCCAGGATGATGTTGCTGATACATCCCACAAGCAGGGCGAGCATGGATACTTTCATCCGTCCTACAGCCTGGAAAAGTTTTTCGAAGAAAAGGCTGATGGTAATTACTGTGGAAAACAGGAAAACGATGGTAGAATACTCCAGCCCCATCCGGATCACGGTTTCATCCTGGGTGTACATCTGAAGGAATACGGGCATAACAGCGATGCTGATCACAGTCATCAGGATCCCGTGGATCACAGACAGAAAAAATCCGTGGGTTGCAGCAGTGTCTGCCATTTTTTTGTCCCCTGCGCCAAGGTGATAGGAAACTCTGGCGTTGATTCCGATTCCGAAGCCAATGGCAACGGCGTTGATCATGTTCTGGATCGGATAGACAAGGGACAGGGCGGTCATGGCCTGCTCGCTGATCTGTGCCACGAAGAAGCTGTCCACAATGTTGTATAGTGAGTTTACAAGCATGGAAAAGACCATAGGCAGCGCCATGGATGCCAGCAGCGGGCCGACAGGCTTTTCCTTCATAAATGTGCTGTTCATGAAAAATCCCCCTTTATATCAGAATCGTAAGAATATCAGGTGCGGAAAATAGAGCGTGTTTTTTGTGCATAATAAAAGCCACACAATCTGTCTTCTCGAATCGGACAGATTGTGTGGCGAAAAAAGTTCAAAACTGAAAAATCCACACGTTGTTTTAGTGTTTTCACATTAACAAAAAACAGTGCTGATGTCAAGACCGCACGCAGGAGAAACACCATAAAAAGCTGCAAAAAGAAAGGCTTGATATAAAATCGGAGAGGATTGGCAACATTAGACAGGTGCGTGCGGATACGGGCAATATCAGCCCTGAAAAGGTCGTTCTGGCAATATGCACAAAACTTGTCGAACCATGGTGGATAAGTGAAAAACTTTCCAAAAAGTTTTCCACATGACAAAAATCCGCAAATCCGCCAATAATCAAGTTATGCACAAATTTATCCACATTATCCACAAGGATAACCATGTGGATGACCTGATTTACATAAATAAATTTAAACATATGTTTTGTGTAAAATGATAAAATTGTAAAAAATGGGAAAAAAGTTTTTAAAACTATTGACATTTTTAAATTCTAAATATCATAAAATTTATTGCAAAAAAGACATAATACAAAAGAATAAAAATAAATAATCAGATAATAATGAGTAAATTCTTGAAAAACTAATCTATTTAAAAGGGGGACTATCGGATGTATGGAAATGAGGATAAAAAAGAACAGTGCCCAGTTAAAACGATCACTGCAAGGTGTTGAAAAGTCATTTTCAGGTGTGGATAAATGTGGATAACCAAAAAATCCTCCGCAGAACCGGAAAGATCTGCGGAGGATTTTTTTAACTATTTTGTTTCATACGTTTGATCACCTTCAGACGTGTAAACTCTTCACGCTCTTTTTCTTCCAGAGCATTGGTGATATCTCGGGTGAGAGTTTCGTATCTGGGGATGGTGATGTTTTTCAGCGCATTGGCACGCTTCTGGGTTTTTTTGATGTTGGTGGCAAGACGGATGGCGGCGTTTTCGATCATGGAGAGCTGGATGGACAGCTCCTTTACACGCTCGAAGGCTGCCTTGGCCTCGTCCAGGGACAGCTTGGTGCTGTAGTAGGCGTAGGTCGGCGTGTTGCCTGCTTTTTTGTCATATTCCACAAGAGGGATCTCGGTTCCCATGACGCTCCTGGTTTTGATTCGGATGGAATCTTCCACAGGAACGGTATGAGAGATCTGGTCTACGAAAGCGATTCCAATTTCCATATTTGCCTTCTGAAGAGCCGCATAAGCGGTACGGAAGGTCTCATCGATCTGTGACTGGATATCCTTTGCCTGATCGATCAGCTCCATCATTTCACGGATCAGGATATTACGCTTTTTGTCCATAAGCTCATAGCCCTGTTTGGAAAGAGCCAGAGAGTTTTTTGCAAGTATGAGATTTCCCTTGGTGGGAAAGGTATTCGGATCCATAAAATCACCTCACTAACGGACGGTTTCTCTGTAATACTGATCCAGAACTTTGGTATCGATACGGTCGAGCTCTTCTCTTGGAAGAAGGCCAAGAAGCTCCCAGCCCTTATCCAGAGTTTCGATGATGCTTCGATTCTCTGTTTCTGACTGTCCTACAAACTCTGCCTCGAAGGCTTTTCCGAATACAAGGTACTGCTTATCCAGCGGAGAAAGCTCATCCTCACCGATAACGGATGCCAGAGCTCTTGCATCGCCTACCTTTGCGTAGCAGGAGAAGAGCTGGTTGGCAACATCCTGATGATCGGCACGTGTGAAGCCTTCACCGATACCGTCCTTCATCAGACGGGACAGGGATGGCAGAACATTGATCGGCGGATAGATCGCCTGACCGTGAAGCTGGCGGTCCAGTACGATCTGGCCTTCTGTGATATATCCGGTAAGGTCCGGGATCGGGTGTGTGATGTCGTCGTTTGGCATGGTCAGGATTGGGATCTGGGTTACAGACCCGGTGCCGCCACGGACGATTCCCGCACGCTCGTAAAGGGTTGCAAGCTCACTGTACAGATATCCGGGATAACCCTTTCGGGAAGGAATCTCACCCTTGGAGGAGGAAACCTCTCGCATGGCCTCACAGAAGGAGGTGATATCAGTCAGGATTACCAGGATATGCATGCCTTTTTCAAAAGCAAGATACTCAGCGGCAGTGAGGGCGATCTTCGGTGTCAGAAGACGCTCTACAACCGGATCGTTTGCAAGGTTCAAAAACATCACAACGTGGTCGGACGCACCGCTTTCTTCGAAGGTCCTGCGGAAGAATTCCGCTACGTCGTATTTCACACCCATTGCTGCAAAAACAATGGCGAATTTCTCATCGGAGTCTGCTCCCAGGGAAGCCTGCTGAACGATCTGTGCAGCCAGCTTATCATGTGGAAGACCGTTACCGGAAAAGATCGGCAGCTTCTGGCCGCGGATCAGTGTGGTCAGTCCGTCAATAGCGGAGATACCGGTGTTGATATAGTTTCGTGGATATTCACGGGTTACCGGATTCAGCGGAAGCCCGTTAATGTTCAGGCTGACCTCCGGTGTGATCTCGCCAAGCCCGTCAATGGGCTGGCCGATACCGTTAAAGGTACGTCCCAGGATCTCAGGAGAAAGCCCGATCTCCATAGGATGTCCGGTAAGACGTGTGTGTGTATTGCCGAGGGACATATTGTCAGTTCCCTCAAAAACCTGGATAACGGCCTTGTCCTCATAGATTTCCACGATACGGCCGATCTTTTGAGTGCCGTCCTCCATGTGGAATTCCACGATCTCCTCGTAAGATGCGTTTTTTACACCCTCAAGGACAACAAGAGGGCCGTTTATTTCACTCAGGCCAAGATATTCGATTGCCATAAACTGATCCCTCCTTTAACCGTTTCTTTCCAGTACATTGTCGTAGAAGCGGTCGATATCTTTATGATATTCATCAAAACGCTCCGGCTCTTTATTTGGAACCTCGTATTTGATGGCGATGATACGTTCAAAGATCTTATCCTCCTTCAGCACGGAAACCGGCATGCCACGGTTTACAAGGGCACGGCATTTTTCGTAGAGATAGAGGATGGTTTCCATCATCAGGAACTGCTTTTCCATAGGAACACTGGTGTCCTCCTGGTGAAAAGCGTTCTGCTGCAGGAAGCCCAGACGGATAACCCTGGCGATCTCCAGCGTCAGCTTCTGATCATCCGGAAGAACATCGCTTCCGATCAGCTTGACGATCTCCATAAGAGAGCTTTCCTGGTTGAGGATAGCCATGATCTGGTTTCTGTCATAAACGAATTTCGGGGAGACATGCTCTCTGTACCAGGGAGTCAGGTCCTCCAGATATTCGCTGTAGCTGGTCAGCCACTGGATGGCAGGGAAGTGACGGGCATAGGCAAGAGCCTTGTCCAGTCCCCAGAAACAGCGGACAAAACGTTTGGTATTCTGTGTGACCGGCTCGGAGAAATCACCACCCTGAGGGGAAACTGCACCGATAATGGATACGGAACCCTCTGTTCCGTTCAGGTTCTGCATCATTCCCGCGCGCTCATAGAAGGCGGAAAGCTTACTTGCCAGATATGCAGGGAAGCCTTCCTCTGCAGGCATCTCCTCCAGACGTCCGGAAAGCTCACGGAGAGCCTCGGCCCATCGGGATGTGGAGTCTGCCATGATCGCTACATCATAACCCATATCACGGTAATATTCCGCAAGTGTGACACCTGTATAGATAGAAGCCTCACGGGCTGCAACCGGCATGTTGGAGGTGTTGGCGATCAGTGTGGTACGGTCCATCATCAGGTTTCCGGATTTCGGGTCGATCAGCTTGCTGAAGTCCTCAAGAACCTGTGTCATCTCGTTTCCACGCTCGCCACAGCCGATGTAGATGATGATATCTGCGTCTGACCACTTGGCGATCTGGTGCTGTGTCATGGTTTTTCCTGTTCCGAATCCGCCGGGAACTGCGGCAGTGCCTCCCTTGGCAATAGGGAAAAGGGTATCCAGGATTCGCTGACCGGTAAGGAGCGGAACGCTGGCCGGGAAACGCTTGTAGGTCGGCCGTGGAACACGGATCGGCCATTTCTGGGCAAGTGCCAGTTCTTTTTCAGTTCCGTCATCAAGGCGGATGGTAACAATGGGCTCCAGAACGGTATAGGCACCGTCAGGAGCTGCATGGATAACGGTTCCGTGTGTGATCGTGGGCGGAACCATGGATTTGTGAAGGATGGAGGCGGTTTCCTGTGTCTCGGCAATAACCGTGCCTGCACCGATGACGTCACCTTCCTTTACGGTAATGTGGGTTTCCCATTTTTTTTCTGTGTCAAGAGAGTCAACGCTGACACCACGGGAAATATATTTTCCAGAGGCCTGGGCAATCTCTGCCAGAGGTCTCTGGATACCATCAAAAATATTGTGGATGATTCCCGGACCAAGGAGAACGGAAATAGCGTCTCCTGTTCCGATAACAGTTTCTCCGGGTTTCAGCCCTGTAGTTTCCTCAAAAACCTGTATGGTCGTCATATGTTTCTTAAGACCGATGACTTCTCCAACCAGTTTTTCGGGGCCTACATAGACCATCTCGGAGATCTTGAAGCCGGTGTCGCCCTTGAGGTAGATAACAGGACCGTTAACACCGTAGATAATACCTGTTTTACTCATGTGCTGGACCTCCGTCAAATTTGAATTCTCTGTAAGCTGCCTGATAGCCTTCCTCAAAGGAATTGTCGATGAGGATATTTTTTTCAGGGATTATCGCCTTGATCCCGCCGATAAAGGATTCATCGGAAACCTTCAGCGGGAAACCGGTCTTTACAGTGAGAGACTTCAGACGGGGTTCATCTTCTTTTGAAAGATAGATCTGGATCTCATCGTGTTCCGCGAA
Source organism: Ruminococcus sp. AF17-12 (assembly GCF_003479245.1). NCBI lineage: Bacteria > Bacillati > Bacillota > Clostridia > Eubacteriales > Oscillospiraceae > Ruminococcus > Ruminococcus sp. AF17-12. Next base: position 325,971 of record NZ_QUGY01000001.1, on the reverse strand, counting down.
GTAGACAGCCTCCTCGATCTTTGTACAAAGATATTCTTCATAGCGGGGAGATTCCATGAATTTCAGGATCTGTACCCGGACATCTGCAAAAAGTTTTTCTTTTAAGCGGCTCTGTCTGGCAGTCCAGTTTCGCCGGATGTGAAGCTGCTCTGCGGAAAGTGCCTTGTTGATCTCACGCTTTGCGTTTGCGATCTCGGCTTTGCGGGAACTGGCAGCATTTCCCAGAGACATTTTTTTATGTTCCTCCAGTGCGGCATCCAGGGATTCCTTGTGTTCCCGGACATCTTTTTCCGCCTGACGGCGTGCTTCGTCCACGGAGGTGTCATAGAAGTGTTTAAGCTTCTCTTCAATTGTCATAATATCACCTGCCTATAATTTTAATCCGATGGCCTCATTTACATAAGATGTAATGAAATCAGGTCTGCGGCCGGTACCATGTCTGTCAGGAATTTCAATGATGAGAGGTGTTTTGTGATGAAGCTTGACATCATCAATGATCTCAGGAAACTCCCGGCCGAATTTTTCGGTCAGGAGTATGATTCCGATCTCTTTGTCTGCGATGGTGCGCTCCAGAGCTTCCTTCAGCTCGTCGTGCTCATGAACGATCACACCCTCTACACCGGCCAGTCTCATTCCTGTCAGAGTATCAATATTGTCACTGATCAGATACATTTTCATATCAAAGTTTACCCAGGATCATGAAGGAGATGATCAGTCCATAAAGAGCAACACCTTCGGCAAGACCTACGAAGATAAGAGATTTACCAAGGATGCTCTGATCCTCACTGATCGCTCCAAGTGCTGCGCTTGCCGCACTGGCAACGGCAATACCACCACCGATACAGGAAAGTCCGGTAACAAGTGCTGCTGCGATGTAACCCATACCTGTTGCAAGGTCTGCGTCAGCGCCTGTAGCAGCCTGTACGGAAGCTCCGCCTGCAAATGTTACTGCAATGGCAACAAGCATAATCCCGAAGAAGAAAAAGGCGTTGACACCAAGAGCTGTTTTATAGCGGCCGCGGCTTTTTTCGCCGAGAAGATAATAACCAAATGGAAGAATGATGCTGAGTACAAGTGCAACTGCGATTGTGATCTGTGTAATGACTGTCATGATGATGACCTCCTTAATATTCGTTTAATTGAATGCCCGGATCAGAATGCGTTCCGACTCTGGCATTTTATTTGTTTTTTGAGCAGAACGGCTCGAATTTCCGTCCGCTGCCCTTGTAAAAACGGCTGAACATTTCGTAATATTCCAGACGGAGTACCTGGATACCTACGATCAGGCCCTCCATAGCGCATACGAACAGGTTTCCGAGAATGATGACGATCCAGTTCGGACTGCCGTTCTCCGCGCCTGCAAGCATAAGTACAACCTCCATCATAGCTGCGTGGCTGACTGCAAAAGCACCGATACGCACGAAGGAGAGTGTATTGGAAAAGTAGCTCAGGATAACCTCGAACAGTTCAAAGATACCCTGTACGATAAACATGCCTTTTTCTTTTGGCATAACCTCGGCCTTTTTTTCTACCAGGTTTGTAAGAGGCTCCTTGAAGAAAATAAGAAGCAGCGGTAAACCAAACATAATGGCAAGGACTGCACCACCCGGAACTGCATGTCCGGATACAAAGAGTCCGATGCAGAGAACTGCGGAGCCATAAAATACAAGTCCTGCCACAGCGTTGGTGTCAAACCAGGTTTTTTCAACATCATGCGTCTTAAAGGAATTGATGATGTTGAAAACCATACACAGGAGGATGATTCCCATGCCGAAGCCGATGGCAACGATAAATACGGTATTCAGTTTTCCGATAAAAGGTATGGTCGTCATACTGTCCACAGGCCGCAGCCATAGAGCAGGTATGACATCCTCAAATCCAAAGATACTTCCGAACATCAGACCGAAAAATGTGGAAAAGACTCCGGCGCAGCTGATGATTCCGGCAAGATCGATATGCTTCAGCTTGTACAGGAGCAATCCTCCGATAAAGAGCAGGAGTCCCTGTCCTGCATCACCGAACATGGCTCCGAAAATAAAGGAGTAGGTGATGGCAACAAACCAGGTGGGGTCCATCTCGCCATAGGCGGGAAGTCCGTACATTTTTACATACATTTCAAAGGGTTTGAAAAGCTTCGGGTTTTTCAGCTTGGTCGGCGGCTGATGGTTCTGGTCGTGTTCCGGCGTATTGGTATCTTCTCCGTCTACCAGGCAGAAGATTTTTTCGTCGGATGAGATATCGGCTTGAAAAGCTCTGGTGTCGGCTTCTGTCATCCATCCGCAGAGAATATAGAAATTTTCATGCTTTCCGGTGCAGGCTGCCGCTTTCCGGACATCGAAATTTCTGGAAAACTGAAGAAGTGTGTTTCTGGCGGTAACGATGGTTTCTGCCTGATCTGCAAGAAATCTCTGGTATTTCTGTTTCTGTGTTTCCAGATGCTTCAGGGCATCCTCGTATTGTTTGCTTACGCTTGAAAATGCCTGCTGGGCAGTTCCGGTATAATTATCCGGCACAAAGATCTTTTCAAAGTGCATAGAAGAGTAGGCGGCATCAATTTTGTGCGCATCATGCTTCGGTACGAAGTAAACGCCCCAGACGTATTGGTCATCTTCATCGCATTTAAGGAAGATCGTGTTCAGATTGTCGTAAATATATTTCTTGAATTTCTCATAATACTGTTTCTCGATACGTCCGAAATGAAAATGGATATACTTCAGATGAAGTATGGATGAAATATCATAATCAATATTTCGGAAGGGACGTATGATCCGCAGTGATTCTTCCAGAGAGGAACATTTTTCTTCCAGTTCGGACTGTTCCTTCTGGAGCTGATCCGCCTGGGAGCGGATCTCCTTTACTGTGGAAAGTGCTGTTTCAATACCCGGGCTTCTGTTGGAAGTGGACGGAGGAGTTTTCAGCTCCTCATAAATGGTATTGATGGAATTTAAGGCATCTCTGTAGGGGTTGACATCCAGGAAAGGCGTCAGACTTTCTACTGTGGTCAGCTCTGAGAGAGCGTTTTCCAGATGGATCTCGTACTTGCACAGGTAGGTGTTTACAACCCGGTCGATATCTGCCTTGGGACCGGTGATGCTTAGAAAATTCATTTTTTCAATCACGTTGCTACCTCCTGGTTATTAACCGTTGCGTATATAACGCAGGGATTGTTCTGGGTCCACGCCATAGCGCACGCATTCAAGGGCAATGGTCAGACGGTTGACTTCATGTTCTTTGTGATATAAATAGGAATAGATGACTGCTACGGAATAGGGATCCTTGCGTGCTTCCTGTTCCAGTATGCTGCGAAGAATATAGTTATAAAATTCTTCCAGACTGGCAACGGTCAGCTGTTCGTATTTCTTACCATAATAAGTTCCATTGAAGATACGACGGAACTCTTCTGGTGTAGGGGCCTCCACAAGGGTGGTGATCTCCTCTTTGCGGAGCTTGTAGTTCATGGGGACCAGCAATGCGTAAATAGCAGCCGGTTCCATCTGAAAGCAGCGTTTGGAGCGCTGGATGAACTGCAGGTTCAGCATATCGAATTTTTCACCGTAAGCCTTGGTGATCTGTTTCAGATCGTTACCTTTGAAAAGCTTCTTCCGCACATTCCAAATCTGTGAAAAATACGAAAGGTCAAGTGCCATGCCGAAGTCAAAAAGCGTGGCATTTCCACGTTCGTTGACCTGAGACAGCGGAATAAAAAAATCATTTCCCTTCAGTGCCGCAATGAATTCATCCATATTGGTGCAGGCGGTAAGCCTGTCAATGTCCAGCTTGGAATGATGTCTGAAAAAATCGCGGTAGGGAGAAATATCCACGGGATCGGTGTCCCGGTGGTCAAAGAGATTCGTCATGATTTCTTTCAGAACGCGGATCTCATAACGCTTCGAGTAAAGCGACAGGAACGTTCGCTGTTCCTGATTTGCAAAGTGGTAAAGCCTTGAAAAATTCAGGAAGATGGATTTCTTCAGGAGTTTTTCTATCTGTCCGCGGTGAAGATCATTTTCATCGAGACCGGACCAGATATTCTGATATTCGGGAGTCCGTTTCAGGTAGGCTGTTACCTGGGGGACATTGGGAAGCTGAACGATTTCTTCCAGCTGCTCATCTGTCACAAGCCTGCTCTGCATGGCGCGGATCTTGGTGGAGAGTCCGCTGTATGAGAGGACAGAGCCCATTGAATCACTTCCTTTCCCTTCAGGTTTCGGTGATGCCTGTTATTTTCTGAAACAGCTCACTGCAAAGACTTTCGTGATGGGCTTCGTAATAGGCATCCAGCCTGGATAGCTGGTCTTCGGTTTCTGCACGAAGCTCATTGATCCGGGCGTCTTTCTCGCGGGCCAGATCTTCACGGATCTTCCGGATCTCGTCGCTGGTTTCTTTTTCAAGTGAAGCGTCGAATTCCTTCGTCTGTTTTTCTGCTTCTTCCGAGAGAGCCTGTTTCTGTCGCGCAGCGTCCTGCATGATGGCATTGGCTGTAGCTTCGATTTCCGAAAGCTTATTTAGGATTTGTTCCATAACGCCCTCCTTGTTTGTTTATTGTTTATAATTGATTTTTATATGATACACCTTTTTTATGGTAAAAACAACTAAAAATTTGTTAATTTTTCTGCAAACTTTTGAGGGAAATGTGGGTAAAAAGATATTTTTTGGGGTTTTTGTGGGAAAAGAGGAAAACCGCAAAGGGGCCATAAAGCCATGGCCCCTCTGCACACCCCTCGGGCTTTTTTTTAGGAGTTCTTGGTTGTGGTGGTGTGAGGTTGTTGACTTGTGTATGTATGCTGCTGTGTTGGATGTGTGAGGTTGAGCCGATGTGTGTGGATGCGGATGGTGCTGGATGTGGACGGCGAGGCGCGTTGCTGTCGCCTGTTTGAGGGGATGTGTATATGGATGCGGATGGTGTTGGGGGTGGACGGCGAGGCGCGTTGCTGTTGCTTGGTTGAGGATTTTTTTTATTTTTTGCTTGCGGCGGGGTGGGGGTTACATGTATAGTTGAATATTGGGATGCATTGTACAGGGTGTTTTATCGGATATTCTGGAAGAGGAATGATGATTTTTTTGGATTTGTGCAGGTATTCTGGTTTGTGTGGCTGGTGGCGGATGTATTATAGTGGTTTCATTGGTTTGGGGAATTGTTATAGACTGCTTTTGCTGGCTGTGCAAGATAGTTATTTGATTTGTATATTATAGGAAGATTAATTTGGAGGTTATTTATGAGATTACGTAATATTCCCGGGGCGAAGGATGCGATTTTGGAGTGTGACTGGGTGATTGATGAACCGGAGAAGTTTAAAGGGGAATGGGCGAGTGTTTTTGGGGAGAAGAGACCGCTTTTTCTTGAGGTTGGTATGGGAAAAGGGCGTTTTCTGATGGATATGGCGCGGCTGCATCCTGAGAGGAATTATGTTGGAATCGAGATGTATGACAGTGTGCTGCTTCGGGCACTTCAGAAGAGGGAGGAGCTTGAGGAGGCCGGGGAGAAGTTTTCAAATCTGGTGTTCATCCGTGTGGATGCAAGGCTTTTGCCGGAGATTTTTGAGAAGGATGAGGTTGACGGGATTTATCTGAATTTTTCCGATCCGTGGCCGAAGGCCCGTCATGCCAAGAGAAGATTGACTTCCAGGGAGTTTTTGAAGAGGTATGAGCAGGTCCTGAAAAAAGAGGGTACTGTGGAATTTAAGACAGATAACCGTGGATTGTTTGAATTTTCCCTGGAAGAGGTGAAGGAGTCTGACTGGAACCTGGAGGTTTGTACGTTTGATCTTCATCATGATGAGGAGCTGGTGAAGGGAAATGTGATGACGGAGTATGAGGAGAAGTTTTCTTCCATGGGCAATCCGATCTGTAAGATGGTGATCAGACAAAAATAGAAGAGGTAAGGTTAGGTGGTTTTCAGAAGGTATCTGATATCAAAGCTTATCTGGCGCATAGATATTCTGCATTAATATAGAAGGTTGTTTTATCGGGCTGATCTGTAAACAGATCGGCCTGTTTTCATATAATAAATAAGAGGGAGCGTCAGGCAGGAATATACGAATCTGCAGGAGAAGCTGCCTGATCTGTATAAAGAAAGAGGGGAAGATAAGGTTTGAAAAAAAGAAAATCCAACTCATTCCGTCGAAATCTCAACAGTGTAAAACGCGGCGTCAAAAGCCAGGCATTTCAGATCAGAAATTCGCTGTCAGAAATAGAAAAATCACTGAACAAAATTGCATCAAATGAAGATATAAAAAATAAAAAAGAAAAAAATAAAAAAAATTAAAAAAAGGTGTTGACTTTCTTCAAATCATAACGTATAATACAACATGTCTTGAGGAACGAACGAAACAAAAAACGAAAGACAAATAATTAAATAAGCGTTTTTAGCTCAGTTGGTAGAGCACCTGACTCTTAATCAGGGTGTCCAGGGTTCGAACCCCTGAAGACGCACTAAAGGCACTGTTTTTGCAGATATAGAGCTGCGGGGACGGTGTTTTTTTGTTGTGTTTATTCGGGTTTCAGGGGGGATAAGGATATCTGGGCGTGAAGTGATGCGGAGTAAATGGACCGAGATGAAAATGTCGATCATCAGATAGAATCAGAATGTCTAATATAGACACCATGATTATAGGTATAGATCCTTTTGAATAAAGAAAGGATGGTATACTATGGGAGTTTGTAAGAAGATAAAAAGGAGGGCCGGGTCTTGGAAGGGACCCGGCAGAGTATGAAAAGAAAAATAAGTAATGATCTATAAGATGAAAAAGCTTTGTGCTTTATTTGTTTACTAATATACCGTCAAAATGTGATGGAACTGTGAGAAGCATTTTAAAAATTTGTGAGGAAAGTCTAAATATCTTATAAAGTCTGATAAACTGTGAAGCAGTTATTTGGTGTAGAGCCGCGTAGCGAAGCGGATTGCGAATATCCGCTTGACTTGAATCAAGTAAGTCCCCTGCGGGGGGCGAAAAGCAATAGCAGTCGGTGGGGCTTGTAAGAATAGAAAATTCTGAAATTTGTACAAAAATAGTGAAAATAAATAAGACTTTTTTAAGCCGATACGGTATAATAAACCATAGCATAAAAATCCGGAGGGGAAATGAACGAGTATGGATGTGGTACACATGTTATATGAACAGGTGCGGAAATTTTTCTGAGGGGTATAAATGAATATATCTATATTTTATGTCCAGCGGAAAATGTGATATCCGGAAAGATGGTTCAATTCTGAGGTATTCAGATGAAAAGGGAGGAGATGGCTATGGAGAAAGTGTTTGAGGCGATCAATGGAGTGTTCAGCTTTATCGGTCCACTGTCTGATTTTCTGTGGGAGTTCCCCACGAATTTTGACTGGTACAGCAGTATCCCGATTCTGGGAAATATATCCTTTGCGATCATATTACTTCTTGGGTCCGGGATTTTTTTCAGTTTCAGGATCGGTTTTATGCAGGTGACTTACTTTAAAAAAGGAATCCGAACCATGACGGAGAAACGTGTTGTGGAAACAGGAATTTCGCCGCTTGCATCGTTTTTCCTGAGTTCAGCTATGCGTGTAGGACCGGGAAATATCCTGGGCGTAACAGGTGCTATTGCAGTGGGTGGACCGGGGGCCCTGTTCTGGATGTGGATATCTGCGTTTTTCGGGATGGCAGTTGCATACATGGAGGGTGTCCTTGCTCAGATTTTCAAGGAGAAGAAGGACGATGAGTTCGTAGGAGGTCTTCCTTTTTATGGGAGAAAGCTTCTTGGAAATAAGGTATGGATCGGTGTTTTTCTTTCGGTATTGTATATTCTGTATGCGCTTTGCTGTCTGCCGGCACAGGGCTTTAACGTTGTTTCATCAGTAGGACGCATGGCAGAGATCGTAACCGGAAAAACCATTCCAAGCGGATCAGCCTTCTATTATATAGTAGGTACGCTGATCGTAATCCTCACAGCAGCTATCGCATTTGGCGGAATCAAAAAAGTATCCAAATGGACAGATATGATGGTGCCGGTGATGGCAGTGCTCTATATGGTAGTAGTGTTACTTCTTATCATCTTGAATTTTACCCGTATTCCGTATTTCTTCGGAAGCGTGTTTGCAGGAGCCTTTAAGCCGGATGCATTTTTGGGAGGTGTTTTTGGAACGGTTCTTGCACAGGGCGTAAAACGAGGCCTGATGTCCAATGAGGCTGGTCAGGGAACGATCACCATGTCAGCGGCAGCAGCTGACGCAAAGCATCCATGTGAGCAGGGTGTGATCGCTTCTCTGGGAGTTTTTCTTGATACCATTGTGATCTGCACACTTACCGGATTTGTGGTAGTTATGGCACATTGCTGGACGGGAGCAGATGCGGAAAGCTGGCAGGCTCTTGATAAACTTCCAAAATATACGGAGTCCATTGCTGTGCTGACTCCGGGAACTGCAATGAACGGGATCGTTACATTTCTTGTAACCTTATGTTTCTGCCTGTTTGCATTTACCTGTCTGCTTGGAATGATCAGCTTTTCCGAGATCGCGGCAAACCGTATCCGCAAGGATAAGATATGTATTAATTTTGTACGCTGTATCGGTCTTTTTGTTGCCGCATTTGGTATCCTCTGTAATATCGCAGGACTGGAGCTTGGAAATCTCTGGGCATTTTCTGATCTTGGAAATATTCTGATCGTATTTTTCAACGTACCGATCGTTTATGTCGGTGCGAAATATGTTTTCCGGGCGACTAGACATTATAAGAAGAATGACGGTACTCCGTTTACATCGGAGGTAATTGGAAGAAATGACTGCGCTTACTGGGATGAGCAGGCAAAAAAGCAGTAAAAAATTTTTCCGGAAAATAAAAATTCCGGCGGGAGATAAAATTAGCATTGTAAAAGTGCATGTACTCATTTATAATGAGTAACAGATTCTAAAGATGTTATAAATAACAGGAGGAAAGCCTTGAAAAGAGAATTAGTTATTGTCATTGATTTTGGCGGTCAGTACAATCAGCTGGTTGCAAGACGTGTCAGAGAATGCAATGTATATTGCGAAATTTATTCTTACAAGACAGATCTTGAGAAGATTAAAGCGATGAATCCTAAGGGAATCATCCTTACCGGCGGACCAAACAGCTGCTATGAGGCAGATTCACCGACTTACCAGAAGGAATTATTTGAGCTTGGTATTCCGGTACTTGGACTTTGCTATGGAGCACAGCTTATGATGCATGTCCTTGGCGGAAAAGTTGAGAAGGCAGATGTCAGCGAATACGGTAAGACAGAGCTTCTCATCGATAAGAAAGATTCCAGGATCTTCAAAAATGTATCCGACAAAACAATCTGCTGGATGAGCCATACAGACTATATTTCCCAGACTGCACCGGGATTTGAGATCGCTGCACATACTGCAGACTGTCCGGTAGCAACTGCACAGAATGAAGAGAAGAAACTGTATGCGATCCAGTTCCATCCGGAAGTACTGCACACAGTAGAAGGAAAGACAATGCTGTCCAACTTCGTACTTGGTGTCTGCGAATGTGCCGGAGACTGGAAGATGGATGCCTTTGTTGAACATACGATCAAAGAGATCCGCGAGAAAGTCGGTGATGGAAAAGTTCTCCTTGCCCTGTCAGGTGGTGTAGATTCCTCCGTGGCAGCAGGACTTCTTTCCAGAGCGATCGGCAAGCAGCTTACCTGCGTATTTGTAGATCATGGCCTTCTTCGTAAGGATGAAGGTGATGAGGTTGAAGGTGTATTCGGACCGAATGGTCAGTTTGACCTGAACTTTATCCGCGTGAACGCACAGCAGAGATATTACGACAAGCTCGCCGGTGTTACAGAGCCTGAAGCGAAGCGTAAGATCATCGGTGAGGAATTTATCCGTATCTTCGAGGAGGAAGCCAAGAAGATCTGTGCTGTAGATTTCCTTGCACAGGGAACCATTTATCCGGACGTTGTAGAGAGCGGTCTCGGTGGAGAATCCGCAGTGATCAAATCCCATCACAACGTAGGAGGTCTTCCGGATTTCGTTGATTTCAAAGAAATCATTGAGCCGCTTCGTGATCTGTTCAAAGATGAGGTCCGTAAAGCTGGCCTTGAACTTGGAATTCCGGAAAGACTGGTATTCCGTCAGCCATTCCCGGGCCCGGGACTTGGAATCCGTATCATCGGTGAAGTCACCGAGGAAAAAGTACGCATCGTACAGGATGCAGACTACATCTACCGTGAAGAAGTCGACAATGCAGCCGCCGACTACAAAAAAGAACACGGAGAAGATCCGTCCTGGATGCCGAACCAGTACTTTGCAGCCCTTACAAATATGCGAAGCGTAGGTGTAATGGGAGACTTTAGAACATACGATTATGCAGTGGCGCTCCGCGCCGTTAAGACTATTGACTTCATGACTGCGGAGTCTGCTGAGATTCCTTATGCAGTACTTAATAAGGTGATGAACCGTATTATTAATGAAGTTAAGGGCGTAAACCGCGTATTCTATGATCTTACTAGTAAGCCGCCTGGAACGATTGAGTTCGAATAGTTCACGCTGGGCTACAAAGCCCGTAACCACGGGGCTTTGCGGCTTTGGGTGTTTGAAATTGCATTATCATTGCATTTTTATATTTCTTTGTGATACATTGCAGTATGCTGATTACTGGTATAATTAGCAATACTTTGAGAAGCTGACTGGTAGCTGAGAACCCCGGTCAGCTTCTTTGCAATCTCAATATTGGTGTTTGGATACAGATGACCATAAGTTCCTAGTGTCGTCTGTATTTTTTCATGTCCAAGACGCTCTTTAATCAGCAGTGGATTTTCGCCCATGCTGATAAGCAGGGAAGCATGCGAATGTCTCAGGGCATGAATTTTGATTCTGTGAACACCAGCTAAATTTGCCAATTTCTCCAATGCTCTTGGAAGTGTTGTTTTGCTGGTGGGTGTACTGTTATAACTCAGGACGAATCCACAATTTGGTAAAACCTTTGCCTGAACCGCCTTCCATTCTTGTAATTCCTTGATGGTATCAGCATCAATATAAATGGTACGGTTGCTTGCCTGCGTCTTAGGTTCAACGAATTTGTAGTCATTCATTGTTTTATAGTACAGTGTTTTACTAATAATCAGCATACCTGTTTCAAAATCAATATCATCCCACTGTAAGGCGGCAGCCTCTCCAATACGCATTCCAGTCATAAATAAAAGCCAGAACGAGATGAAGAGATAGTGCTCGTAGTAGTCACCTTTGTACAGCAGGGATATTACCTTCTGAAACTCCTCCAAAGTCCAGAAGTCGATCTTTACTTTTTTAGATTTGATATTGCCGATCATGCGGGCAGGATTCTTCTTTGCAAGTCCGAGGATAATCGCCCGGTCAAAAGCTAAACATAACATTCCCTGAACAATGCGTACATAGTTTGGACTGAATTGTTTTGCCAACTTGAGCTGCCAGGTCTGTACATTTATCGCTTCTATTTCGGACACTTTCTTCTTGTAGAAATAGGCAAAGTGTTTTTGAATGGTCGAGTAACGATTCTTGTAGGTACTTTCTTTCACCTGAGTTTTGTACCACGGAAGATAGATTTCTTCAATAAACTTTTTGAAGGTAATGTCTTCCTTCTTATCAGCTAATTCTTCCGTTGATGCAAGAATCAATTTGGAATACTCGGCACGGGCTTCTTTTTTTGTTGAGAATCCGCTGCGGTATTTTTGAATCTGTTTTCCGGTTACAGGATGATATCCGAGATTGGCTCGAAAATAATAAGTGCCGTTTTCTGCTTTTTTAATTGGATCTTTTGCCATGATTTCACTCCTTACTAAAATGCAAAAAGCACGATCATTCTTGCTTATCGGGCAAAGTAATCCCTAATAATTCTTCAACGGCTTCTTTTGGAACCCTGTCTAATTTTCTGGATTGATAATAGGTATGCCCCTTTTCTACCATAAGTTCCTTTGCTTTTTTTATAATATCAGCAGCAAAGGAAGGACCGTAGCCTAATTCAATCAAATCCCTTTTTGTTACAGTTATCATGAATCTCCTTTCCACAGACAGGGAATCAACTTGATACCTGTCTATTATTATATCAAATTTTGAGTAAAAGTTCTCTAATAAAAGCGCTATAAGCTAAAATCCCAAAAGTCTATGTTATTCTTTCAGAAGCCAGTTCCTATGCCCGTTCCGGCCACGTAAAACGGTGTTACTTTGTAACTATTAAGCTGCAGGCGTGCGAAGATGCAAACTATCTGCAGTCACCTATATCAATCTCCCGAAAGATTTCTTTTGTTTTCAAGGTACGGCGAATGGATATATTACCCATTCAATTAAGGAATAGGGGACTTTTCTTTAAGATTGAAAAATTTTGAGAAAAAATGATAAAAATAAAAGCTGCCTTGATTTGGCAGCTACGGAAATCTATTTGCGTTTTAGAGCCAGACGATTCAGCATGGAAATGAGCGCAAGCATATCCTCGTCATCGAGTTGTTTCATCAGATCAGTTGCTTTGTCAATCAGAGGAAGATTGTGCAGCTCTGAATCGAAGAACTGTTGAGGAGTGACTTCCAGATAGTCACAGATATCCAGAAAGCTCTGCATGGTAGGCAGAGAACGTCCGGAAGTGAGGGACTGGATGTAGCTTTTATTTTTGCCAAGATCCAGACTCATCTGATATTCAGATACATTTTTCTTTAAACGCAGTTCGCTGATGCGTTCTCCAATAAAGTTTTTATCCATACATTTACACCTCTCTTCCACATTTTAAACTATTTACTTACAGCAAATTACGGAATAGAATAGAGATATATTTGAAATATAGTGATTATTCCGTAATATAACCGTAATTTACTAAAATGATACAAAAAAGAAATTATGGATGATAGAAAATGGATTTTGGGGTATGATGATAGCAAAGGAAGTGGATGTCTGTGCGGATTATAGGAAATGAGCAGGAAATTGAATGGGCGAAGGAAGCACTGCGGAATCAATGTAACGATTGTCCCTACTTGGACTGCTGTAATGAAAAGGCGAAAGAGGAGTCAAAGCAGTGTGGAACGGTTCGGTTTGGCTGCCGGGAGTATCTGAAAGAGAAGATTGAATTCGTAGTAGAAAAATAGATGTAGTATTTTGAACAAATATAAACACCATATATAGTATAAGCCTGAATTGACATGAGGAATATCTTGTGCTAGTATACTGATATAGTTTATTTTATGCACACCCTTTTGGGGAGTTTCGGGATTCATAAGAATCTCCAAACTTACAGGAAACAGCAGGAGCTGATTCCTGGCATAAGTAGTTTATGTTTGTAGTGAGTGTCACGGTATGCCTTTTTTGGCTACGTGGCACTTTTGTTTTTTCAGGAAGAAACCAGACTTTTAAGAATGAACAGAGAAAAGACTCTCTTTTCATTCTTTTTTTGTGCTTACATTTAGGTTTCGGCATAGTTGCATGCCACAACCAGCTTTAGCTGTTGATGGATAAATATTATTTTAAGAAAGGTGGATAAGAACATGAATGAAGCAAGAGTGTATGCAGATGGATTTGAGAGATCCTTTGCAGAAGTAAAAGATCTGCTGGAGTTTCTGGCAGAGAGAGGAAGAAATGCCAAATGGATCAGAAAGCCAACAAATACGTTACGGCTGGCACCACTGGAAAAGGAGGCTCAAAATCTGGATGCGGCAGATGCATCCATGGAAGAAATTTTGGAGGATACAGAGAAGAATACGCAGCTTGTACTGAAAATGAGAGGAGAATCCTATCCGGTACGTGACTGTGCCATCCGCACCATTTTAAGCCGCGCAGGTGTCAATGGAGACGGGCTTCGCAAGCTGGATAAGGCAACATATGCGAAGGTAGTCAATTACTGCCTGCGGGTTGCAAAAGGGGATGCCCTGATTAAGATTGCGGACGGAAAGGTTTCCGCAGTACATGGCGGGGATAAACATGATTATTGCATCCTTGATATGAAAGCCATGTTTGAGACAACCTGCGAATATCTGAATCTGAATTTCAAAGGCAGTGTTTACATGGAGGGCTCTGGTATCTATGACCATTCCATTGTATCTGCCATGTGGAAGCTCGGAGGAAGTCAGGAACTTCTGGATACTTACCGAAAAGCACTGGATGCACACGGAATGGATGAGAAGATCCTGTCACCGGCACTTCGTTTTACCACATCTGACGTGGCAGCGAGCGGTGCAAATCTGTATCCGATGCTTTTGACAGACGGACCAAACGGCGTTATCAGTCTGGGAAGTCCAATCAAGCTGGCTCACGATAAAGGGGCAACGATTCTGGACTTCCGGAAAAATCTGGAGCAGGTATGCGCCCGCTATGTGGATGCGATGAAGAATCTTACTCAGCTTATGGACATTGAGATTCGTAATCCGGTGAACTGCCTGAAGCTGCTGATGAAGGAACTTGGCATTAAACAGAAGATCCGGAATGAGGTGGTGGAGCTATTTGTATCCCAGAACGGGGAAGGTGTCTGTACGGCACATGATCTTTATTATGCCATGAATGAAGCGTCCTTTTTTGCAGCCTGTGAAGGAATGTCCGGACAGGGCATCCTGAAGCTGGAGGAGGATATTACGAAGGCGCTTATAAAAGACTGGAAAAAATATGACGTTTATGGAGCAGTCAAATGTTAGGAGGAATTGGAATGAATAACAAAGCAGAGTATACACCGGAAAAGGTTGTGGATATCAGTAACCTGTCAAGAGAAGACTGGTTGGAATACCGCAAAAAAGGAATCGGCGGCAGTGATGTAGCGGCAATCATGGGGATCTCTCCATTTGCCACTATCCGGGATCTGTTTTACAACAAAACAGGTGTGCAGCCGGTCATTCAGGAGGAAGAGGAAAGCAACTGGGTTGCCAAGGAAGTTGGACACCGGCTGGAAGATCTGGTGGCAGAAATCTTTTCCAAAAAGACCGGGCTGGAAGTATTCCCGGTACGTATCATGTTCCGGCATCCGTTATATCCGTTCATGCTTGCAGACGTGGACTACTTTGTTCGTATGCCGGATGGGAAATTTGCGATTCTGGAATGTAAAACCTGCAATTATAATGCGAAAGATAAGTGGGCTGATGATGGTATTCCAGCTCATTATGTGCTGCAGGTAAGGCATTATCTGTCTGTGATGAATATGCAGAAAGCCTTTATCGCATGCCTGTATGGAAATAACGAGAATGAGTTTGTGTATCGCACCATTGAGCGTGATCTGATTGAGGAAGAAGACATCATTGATCAGGAAACGTATTTCTGGCAGGAACATGTATTGAAAAATGTAGTACCGCCGCATAACGGGAAGTCCGATCTGGTTCTGGCAAATATCCGTAATTATGGTGGTTTTGCAGACAAATCTATTCCGGAAATTGTGCTTTCCGGTCTGGAATCAAAAAATCTTGAGAAGTATCTTACCCTTTCGGAGGAAAAGTCACAGTTGGAAAAACGGAAAAAGGAAATCGAAGCAGAACAGCGGGCAATCAGTGTTCCTTTTGTGGAACAGCTGGGGCAGGGCTGCAAGGCAGTGCTGGAGGACGGTACGAACCGTTACCGTATTACCTATAATCCGACCAGACGTACTTCGGTTGGGAAAGACCAGATGGAGAAGCTGAAAAACCAGCATCCGGATATCTATGAGGAATATACAAAAACAACGGAGAGCCGTACTTTCCGAATTAAGAAGGAGGCGGCGTAATGAGAAAACCAAATGAACCGATGCGGATAAAAAGCTGGAGGGATATAAACAATGAGGTGCAGATTTAAACATAAGATTTTCCAGAATGAGGAGAATGGGTATACGATTGCCATATTCACCACACAGGATACGTCTGTCCCCCTGTCAGCCAGAGACAAATATCTGGCATCCCGGAATATCATCGGCTTCTCAGCGATTGGATTCGGTCTTCCGCTTACAGACGAGATTGAGCTTGAGATGGAAGGCAGATGGGAGAGCGGAGAGCATGGAACTCAGTATCAGGTGGAAAATTTCATGGAGGTTGTACCACGGACAAAGGAGGGTATCTTAGGATACCTTTCTTCCGGTGCAGTCAAAGGTATCGGTCTCAAGATGGCAGATACTATTTTCCGGAAGTTTGGACTTCAGACACTGGAAATCATGGAAAACAACCCGCAGGAACTCTTGAAGATCCGTGGAATTTCCGAGAAGAAGCTGGCTGCTATTGTGGAGTCCTATGGAAAAAACCAGGTGTTCCGGGAACTGATGACGTTTCTGGCGCCTTTTAAGGTAACACCCAAAAAAGTGAATATGATTCTGAAGAAATTCGGAAATGAATCGGTGGATATTATCCGGCACCGCCCTTACATGCTGAGTGCAGTCAAAGGCTTCGGGTTTCTGACTGTGGATGCGATCGGAAGACAGTGCTGCTGTGCACTCAATGATCCCATGCGGATATCCGGGTGCATCGGACATATCATGAATCAGGCAATGAAAGAAGGACATCTATTTAAACAGCGTCAGGAGGTTATCAGGGAAGCACTGGAAATGCTGAACCGGGATCTGCAGGTCATGGCAGTATCGGAGCAGGATGTCAGTCAGGTGCTTTACCGGCTGGTGCTGCAAAAAAGCATTGTTGTGGAGGAAGAACGGATCTATTCTATCCGGCAGTATGAAGAAGAAACACAGACCGCTTCCATGATAGCCAGACGGCTTTTGGAGAAGCCGGTTTTGCTGTCCATTGAACCGAAGCTGGAAAAGGCACAGAAGACACTGGGGATCACGCTGTCAGAAACACAGAAACAGGCAGTGCGGATGGTGTTTGCACATCCCATCAGTATTATTACCGGAGGTCCCGGAACCGGAAAGACAACGGTTCTCAAGGTGATTCTCTATATCCATCAGGCGTTATGCAAGTCAGAGGTACAGCTTATGGCTCCGACCGGACGTGCGGCAAGACGTATGGTGGAGAGTACCGGATGTGAAAATGCATCCACGATGCATCTGGCCCTGGGGCTTTTGGGAGATGATACGGATTTTGAACCGGATTTTGAGTACCTGTCTGCCGGATTTCTAAATGTAGATGAGGTGTCCATGGTGGACATGCATCTTGCCTATGAATTTTTCCGGCGGGTTAGCAGACATGCCAGAGTCCTTTTAGTCGGGGATAAGAACCAGCTCCCATCCGTAGGAGCCGGGGATGTATTCCGGCAACTGATTGCCTGCGGGCTGATTCCGGTCACGGTACTGGATCTGGTTTACCGGCAGGGGGCTTTGAGCAGAATCCCTTATAATGCAAAACTGATGCAGGAGAATAAGACTAATCTGAGCTTTGGAGAGGATTTTCAGTTCATTGCCTGCAAAGGAGCAGATGAGGCGGCAGAGATTGTCCGGAGGATTTATCTGGACGAGATTGCAAAAAACGGTATGGATCAGGTACAGATCCTGACTCCTTACCGGAAACGCAGTGCTGCCGGAGTGGATGAATTGAACAAATCTCTGGAGGATTTTGTAAATCCGCCAATCGCAGGGAAGAAGGAACTGCATATCGGCAGTCAGGTGTTCCGGGTTGGCGATAAGATTTTACAGAATAAAAATACCGAGATGGCGAGTAACGGCGATCTGGGCAGGATACTGGACTGTATCACGGATGAGGATGGAAATGCCAGGGCAGTGATCGGATTCCCGGATGGGCGGCAAGTGCAATATGAAGCTGACCAGATGGAAATGATCGAACATGCCAACGCAACAACCATCCATAAGGCACAGGGTTCTGAATGTCCGGTTGTCATCATCCCTTGGGTAAAAGCCTTTTATATGATGCTGAAGCGCAATATTCTCTATACCGGGGTGACCAGAGCGAAAAGCAAGGTTTATCTGGTAGGGGAATGGGCTGCAGTCTGTCAGGCAATCCATACGGATGACAGCGGGACAAGGAACACCATTCTGAGTGAGCGGATCGTACAGTATTACGATCAGTATCAGAGTGAACAGAAACTGGAAATGGAGCAGTTAAAACTTGTTGTTTAAAAATATTTTTCAACTTTTGAAATAAGCGGACTATTACTCTTATATAGGGGAACGTCTGCTTTTCTAAATGAAAGGAGCAGAGAATGAAAGAATTATTGTATAAGAAATCAGAGGCAGTTGCCGCTTTAAACCGTGTGGATGGCTTCCATCCGATGGAACTGGCAAGAAAGATTGGAGAAGAAGGGCAGGAGGAGCAGCTTTATCTGGATGTGAAATACCGGAAGCTCTGGTTTCGTCTGGTCAATCCGGCAGGAAAGATTATCAGCCGGATTATCACTTTCACAGAGAACATGGCAGTTGTGGAAGCACGTATCTATTTGGATAAATGTGATCAGGAAGACAATTATGTAGCCAATTCCTTTTCGCAGAAATTCCGGAGCGATGATCCGAAGTTTGGAGACAAATTTTTGGAAATGGCGGAAACAGCAGCTGTAGGAAGGGCATTATCGGATGCCGGATATGGTGTGCAGTTTGCGGATGTGGGAGAGGAAAATGATCCTGCACAGGTAGATGCCGGAATTCCATATCAGAACCCACAGATGCCAGATACAGGTGTTATGGAAAATGCTGCCATGCCGGATTCGGGTGTCATGCCAAATGCCCCTATGCCAACTTATGGAGAGATGCCAGGCCAGTCGGAATATGCAGGCCAGCAGATGATGAATCAGTTCTATCAGCAGGCACAGGCGGCTGGAAGCACCATTTACCATGGCAGTGGACAAATGCCTGGTTACGATTCTGCTCCGGCTGCCCCTACGCCGCCAAAGACCGGACAGATGTTGCAGGGAGCATTACAGAATCTGGATACGTCCCTTCCGGTAGAAGAACTGATGAAACGCATGAACTATGAAATGGCAGTCGGGACTGTGATTCCGGGAAAGGGAAAATACGGCGGAAAGACCATGGGACAGGTGGCAGTTGAAAGCCCGTCAACGATCCAGTGGTTTGCCGAGCAATATTCCGGACCGAACAATCTGGTTCCGGCGGCAGCAAAGGTAATTTTACAAAAAGCAATGCCGATGGCTGGTTAAGGAAGAACCCCGCAGAGAGCTTTTTTCTGCGGGGGAAAGGAGGAAGAGACCGGGATGTATTATGATATGTCTGGGTTTGATTATGGAATACTGGATGTGGTGCAGGTGCTGCATCTCAGAAAGCGTCGGGGAAATTATTATGACTGCCCGTTTTGTGGAGAGACGCATGGAAAACTCAATATCAATGTGGAAAAGAATGTATTCCGGTGCAACCGCTGTGATGCGTCCGGGGGGATGCTGAAGCTTTATGCGGATTTGCACAATGTTACACTCTCCGAAGCAAATCAGCAGATCCGGGAAGCATTAGGAAAAGGAGAATACCGGACGGATTATATCAAAGCAATGCCGGTACAGGAAGAAAAGGCAACGGCAGAGATTGCACCGATAGAGGAAAGCCACAGGACGTATCAGAGAATGCTGTCCATGCTCACGCTTAACAGGAAGCATCAGGAGGATCTGCAAAGACGGGGATTAAAACCGGAACAGATCGAAGCACAGCGTTACCGGAGTGTCCCGCTGTTTGGAATGAAGAAGCTGGTCAAAAGGCTGGCAGAAGAAGGATATATGGTGAAAGGCGTGCCGGGATTCTACCGGGATACAGACGGAAACTGGACGATAAATTTCAAAGCAGAAAACTCAGGAATCCTGATTCCCATAGTTTCTTTGGACGGGTTCATCCAGGGCTTTCAGATCCGGGTAGATCATGTGACCGACATGAAAAAGTATATCTGGCTGTCCAGTGTCAATTATGACCAGGGAGTTTCCTCCGGAAGTCCGGTACATGTGATCGGTGATCTTGCTGCAGAACGTGTCTATCTGACCGAAGGAGCCTTAAAAGGGACCATAGCCCATTATCTGTCCGGCGCTACCTTTGTGTGCGTTGCCGGAGTTAACCAGTACCGGAATTTAAAACCAGTGCTGGAGCGGATGAAAGGATATGGGATGAAACAGCTTTTGGAGACGTATGACATGGATAAGAAGATGAAAGTAGCCTGTAATCACCATGACAGTAAGTGTGCGGTCTGTTTTGAGCGTTCTCCTGTTATCTGCCAGCATAAGGCGGAGAAACGGAGGATTATCCAGAACGGCTGCAATAAGGTCTATGAAATCTGCCGGGAGCTTTCCCTGCCGATGAACCGAATGGTCTGGGATATGGACGAGAACGGGGAGTGGAACGGGAAACTTAAGGGGATAGATGACTATTTAGTTGCCATCAAACAGAAGGAAGGAGCCGGAGCGCAGACTTCGGCTCTTCCGAAAGGAGAATAATCATGAGAAAAAAAGGAAATACGGTGCTTGCAGGACTCATTATCTGCCTGTTGTTTGTTTTTCTCGCAGCGGCAGGAAAACTCTTTAGTGTTTATCTGAAGTATCAGAAAGGGGAGGCAAGTTACGAGAAACTGCAGGAATATGTTCAGGAACCAGAGGAAGAAGAATCACCGGAACCCGAGAAAGAGAAGGAGGAACCTCAGAGCAGGTATCTGGAAATTGACTTTGCAGGTTTAAAAGCGGTTAATCCGGATGTCATAGCGTGGATTCAGATTCCGGCACTGGACATTAGTTATCCGGTGGTACAGGGGAAAGATAATGCATATTATCTTCATCACCTTTTTTCAGGAGAATCCAATATCAATGGGAGCATCTTTGTGGACTGCCATAATCAGCCGGACTTTACGGATCAGAATACGATCGTGTACGGGCATAATATGAAAAACGGGAGCATGTTCGGAACTCTGGATAAGTACCAAGACCAAACGTTATTTGAACAGCATCCGGAGTTTTATATTTACCTGCCGGGAAAGATTCTCAAGTATCGTATCTTTTCCTGCTATGCGGGAAGAACCGGAAGTGAGGGATATAGGTATCATTTCCCGGAAGCGGAAGATTTTCAGATATTTCTGGATACGGTGTCTTCTTATGGGGATTATGATACCGGCACCGAGCTGTCGGCAACGGATCGGATAGTTACGCTGTCTACCTGTGTCAATTCCAGACGGAATTACCGCTATCTGGTACATGGAAAATTAAGCAGTGAGATCATCACTGAGGAATAAAAGAATCATGCTGGTGTGAGAAGAAATTTCTTATACCAGCTTTTATTATGGGAGAAAATGTAATGGGAACAGCATTGGTTATGGAACACGCAAACGCACTGGCGCAGATGATAGTCAGTGAAAAGGACAAGTTATTCGATGAAAGAGTAGAGGCGCTTGTAAAACTCTATGGAAGGGCGGAATTTTATCTGAAGCAGGGATTTCTGGAGAGCATCGTCTGCGAGTTCCACCGGAAGAAAGTGGAAATGATTATGCAGGCGAAAACGAAAGGAGAGATTACGGAAATACTGAAATTATCAAAACCGCATTTTGATGGGAACAAGTTTGTCTATACCTCTCCGTATGCTGTGGAAGAGGAAGAGCTGCTCCTTTGGTCTCTGACGTCACTGCAAGGTCCACTCCGGGATGAAGGGTATCAAAGATAGCGGGAATTATTTGAGAAGTGCCTGCCGGAATTGGTGGAAAAGCTTTCAGCATAGGACAATGACAGAACAAAAGAAAAAAGATACTAAGCATTTTTGAGAATGGTTGGTATCTTTTTTTCTTAGACAAACTGTTATTTGTTACTTAGGAACCGACCGTTAATATCCCCAAGTCATTAATTTCCACGTTCCGCCTTCGCTACGCGCCAACCACCATGACCATGTGTATTCTTCATTAGCGTTCCACGCTCCACCTCCATTTTTAGGTGACCTGAAACTACTATCAAACGAAATACATTGTGTGAAACTCTCTTTATTGTCATTTGCTTCCTCCAATTCATTCATCCAGGCAATATTATCCTCATTATTGCACGCATCATCAGATGTATAAGATAGGCTGTGCAATTCACACCCCTCAAAAGAACTAAATTGTTTCTTTATAACATCAATAGCTTCATCCATGTCATCTTTTGTGTATATAGATGATGTCCCATAATCAATAACTAAATTTTTTGTATTTCCTTTTCCACAACCAGCTAAAGATATAACAAATAAAAGACAAAGAACCATTGCTATCAATCTTTTCATAATCACTACCTCTTCAAATTCATATTTTTTTGCTCTGTCATTCATCCTGAACAACTGGAACTGTTAGTCGTTATCTTTCGTTCTGCGTTCCATTACAAACTGCTCTAAATTTATTCTGTGATTATACTTTATGGATGCATCCTTATCCTTAGAGAGTATAATATCATTCATATCAATTCCATTTAATGCAGCAATCGCAATAGTGTAGTGTACCACATCGGCTAATTCGTTACCTAATTGGGTTTGTAAATCCTCTTGACCAACAGATTTTCTACCTGCCTTTTTATTTAGTACTTCTGCCACTTCACCTATTTCTTCTACGAGTTTCATAAACAGGCTTTGGTCAATCCCACCATTTTTATAATGGTCGAATAAGTATTCTTGCAGTTCCTCTATTGTAATTTTCACAGTATCTTTTCCTCCGCAAATTCATATTTGATAATATGTTCATTATACTGTGTTTTACCAATGATATCAACGATATGGAAGTATACAGGAAGAAAAATTATGGAAATAGTTTTTAAAAAGTTGCACTTTAAGTATCTTCTACGTACAGAATAAGTATCAAGTACAAAGGAGTGAATGTAGCATGATAAAAAAATTAAGAGTAGCCGTGGATCACGGGAACCGGAACATGAAAACCTGTAATTTTGTATTTACCACTGGACTGACAGAACAGGACAAAAAGCCTGCCAGGGGAGAGAAGTATCTGAAATATCAGGGAAAGTATTATACCCTTAGTGAGAAGCGGATTCCGTACCAGAGAGACAAGACGCAGGACAGCAGGAACCGATTCTGGATTCTGACGTTATTTGCGATTGCAATGGAGCTGGAGCAGAAAGCGCAGATTCAGCCGGAGAATGTCATTCAGGTGGAACTTCCGATTGGGCTTCCACCGAAGCATTTTGCAGAGCTTTGTGAGAGATATGAACGCTATTTCAAATGGGACGGGAAGGTGCAGGAACTGTGCTTCAACGATAAAGTCTATCACCTCTGTATTCAGAATGTAATGGCGTTTCCGCAGGATTATGCAGCCATGATGACGAGAATGACGGAAATCCGTGAGATTCCGAAAGTCGTAGGGATTGATATTGGCGGATTTACTTCTGATTATCTTCTGATGAGAAGTGGCAGACCGGATATGGATTATTGTGATTCTCTGGAAAAAGGTGTGATTACCATGTATAACGATATCATTTCCAGTATTAACAGTGAATATGACATGCTTCTGGAGGAGGCAGATATCGACAGTATCATCAAGGGAAAAACGCAGTATTATGAGGAAGCTGTTGTACAGGCAGTAGAAACCATGGTTCAGAATTTTGTTACCGATCTTCTGAACAGCATCCGAGAGCGGGGCATTGATACAAAATCTACTTATACGGTGTTTATCGGCGGCGGAGCAGTGCTTCTGGAACGATTTCTGGAGCAGGCAGACCGGTTGGGAAAACATACCTTTATCCGGGATATGAAAGCAAATGCCGATGGATATGATCTTTTGTATCGCATGACACAGGCTGGAGTGTGATTTTATGGGAAAGAAAAATCCGTTTGTATTCACTATTGGTTTTGATAAGTCGGACCCAGATCATGTGTATGTGACAGAACTTCTGAATACGACAGAGAAAAAAGCAAAACTGATCGTTGCGGCAATTCTGGCATATACGGGAAGAACGGATGAGACAGGTAATGGCAGTATAAGCATGGAACCGGATATGCTCCGACCAATGATGCAGCAAATCATCCGGGAAGAAGTAAGAAAGGTATTGGAAGGGCAGGACGTTTCTAAGATAAATAGAGAAATGCCCACAGAAGTTGATTTGATGGAAGAGGAACCGCTGCGGATGGATCAGACTATGAGACAGAATGTAGTGGATGCTATCAGTGCATTTCGCAGGGCATAAAAAAGCAGGAGAGATACACATGCTTATGGCAGTGTACTCTCCTGTTCTTTGTATCAGAATGGGAATAGACAGAAAACTCACAGACTATTCGCAGATTACTCACAGATTGTCTTTGTATAATGTGTAGATGATGAAGGATACGGGAGAGCCTTAACTTAGGTTCTTGAATCCATCCAGAAGTCCACGCAGTGTAGAAAGGGCAAGCTGTTTCTGCTCCTCCGGGCAGGAATTTAGTTCTACCATGATTTGCTGCATGGTAGAATCCGGGTTCGTTTTCTGGTTAGAAAATATAGCATCTATGGAAATATGTAAGTAAGTTGCCAGGGCATAAAGTGTTTCCAACTGTGGATTGCCAATATAGTTTTCAATATCAGAGACAGTCCGTAAAGAAATCTTTGCCTGTTCCGCAAGGCTGTTTTGCGAAAGATTGCGGCGGAGACGTTCTTCCCTGACTGCATCTCCCAATAATTTTTTCACCATCTATATCACCTCACTTAATGCATATATTTTATCGTAGATTAACACTATACGAAATGCGTTAAAGTGCGTTATGATAAGCAGGATAACACATGCACAAATAGAGAAACATGGAAGTAAGTACGACAGATATGAATGGACAGCATAAGATAAAAGCCAAAGAGGAACTGAATCTGTTAAAAAAATCTTATCCATACAATGTGTCGGAGAGAAGTTAGAATATGCAGTATATGAGATACTATCATCGCATATCCTACATAATTACATAGAAAGAGAAGTATCGGCTGGACTACGAATAGAGTGGTCCAGCCTTTCTTTTTTTCGAAAAAATGAAGGCAGTGTCACGTTTTGTTGCCGCTCACCGCCATCCTCGGAATTTTTTGGAACGTGATAAAAAATTTCGGAGGATAAAACAAATGAACAAAAAAACATATACAGGATCAAAGATACAAAATCACTTTACAGCATATCTGATACAGTTTGTCCGTGGAAAACGACATGATTATCTGGAGAAGAAAATCCAGATGGCTGATGCAGAAGAACTGTTGGAGGATATTGGACAGATGGAGGCAAGAATTGTAATCGAAGAATTGCTGGAGAACCAAACGAGGGAGCAGCTTTTATTGCAGGAGGCACAGGGGAAATATCCAGAATGGAATAAGATGTCAGATGAAAGACTGATGAAAGCGCTTCATACGCTGCGGGATGAAGAACGGAAGCTGATTTACCAGCATGTGTTTGAAGAACGTACTTTTGAGGAAATGAGCAGGCTAAACGGGTTATCAGAGGAGCGATGCAAGGGTATTTATTATTATGCAATCCGGAAGATCCGCAAGGTGATGGGAGGAGAAAACTAATGAATTTTGAACGATTACTTTTACAGGCAAAAGAAGGAAATGCAGATGCGGTACTGGAGATTTTAGAGATATATAAGCCGCTTTTAATTAAGAATGCGATTGTGAATGGCAGATTTGATGAAGATCTGTATCAGGAACTGGTAAGTACATTGCTTCAGTGTATCCAGAGATTCCAAATATTGGAATAGAATGGATAAGCCCGGCGGGAAACTGCCGGGCGGATAATATATTGAAACCGTGAGAAAAGAAGGGTGATTCTTTAGTTGCCTGAACAACAAGGAGTCTGTACGTCCAGTCCATCCAGATAACCCTTTCCCCAATCACACATCGACTCCAAAACAGGAATAATACTTTCGCCAAAAGCAGTTAAGGAGTAAAGAGTTCTCGGTGGCTTTTCTGGAATGACCTCTCTGCGAAGCATCCCAGAGTTTTCCAGATCCCGAAGCTGCTGAGAAAGCATTTTCGGGGTTGCACTGGGAATCAGCCGCTGTAATTCCATATAATGCAGTGGGTGGTTAATGAGATGCCAGAGAATTAAAGGCTTGTATTTTCCGCCAATCAGGGAAAGCGTTGCTTCCACAGGGCAGTTAAAGGATGTGGTCTGTTTCATGATCATGTCTCCCTTCAGGTAGTATCATTTTGGAAAGTATCTTTCCGGAAAGTGCAGTCTTGCAGGACAATCCAATCGTGATACAATCAAATTGTTGATCGATATATCGTAATCATAAAAGAAAAAGGAAGGATTGACAACCATGGATTTTATTGAAATTGCAAAAAAGAGATATTCTGTCCGGAGCTATATGGAACAGAAAGTAGAACCAGAGAAATTAGAGAAAATTATTGAGGCGGCACATGTGGCACCAACAGCAGCAAATCAGCAGCCGGTTCATTTGCTTGTAGTGCAGAGTGAGGAAGGTCTTGCAAAAATCGGAGAAGGAGCGAATATTTACGGAGCACCATTGGCAATTATCGTTTGTGCCGATCATAACAGGGCATGGACAAGACCATTCGATAAAAAGCAGACAGGAGATATTGATGCTGCTATACTGACAGATCACATGATGCTTCAGGCAACAGAACTGGGATTAGGTAGTGTTTGGGTTTGCTATTTTAAACCGGATGTAATCAAAAAGAAATTTCATCTGCCGGAAAATTTGGAACCAATCAATATTTTGGTAATCGGATATTCGGATGAGACTGGAGCTGATCCGGAAAGACACGGCCAGAGTCGGATTTCAGTGGAAGAACTGGTTTCCATGGAAACATTGTAAAGATATATTTTATACATCACTCTCAGGGGAGTAACATCCTCTGGGAGTTTTTTGTCATATTTGTTGCACTTTTCGGCTCTGGTACGTACAGAAATAGAAAAGAAACATATCCCAAAATGTACACATTTTAGAAGTACGTTCCGGAAAGGGGGATTATATCTCAAAAAGGTTACACACACAGTTTTGAGATATGCCAACAAAAGTGTGGATATTTTGGGACAGGGAAAGGAGAAATGTGGATGCAGATATATGGATATCACCGCACCAGTACAAAGGAGCAGCATCTTGATCGTGGCATACAGGAAATTGAGCGGTACTGTAACGAGCATGAGATGGCACTTACGAATATTTTTACGGATCAGGAGACAGGGAAGAATTTTAATCGTCCGAGATATACCGTTTTAGTGGAGGATGTCCTGCGGCCGGGAGATATTTTGATTATCACAGAATTAGACAGGCTGGGAAGAAATAAGCGGGATACGATGCAACAGATTCAACGGTTAAAAGAAATGGGAGTGCGGCTCATGGTTTTGGAACTTCCGACTACGCTCATGGATTTATCTGTGATGGACAACGCTATGGCAAGGATGATGCTGGAAACAATCAATAACATGATGTTGGAACTTTATGCTTCTATGGCGCAGGCAGAGCTGGAGAAAAAGGAGAAGCGACAGCGGGAAGGGATAGAAGCGAAGAAATTGCGGGGCGAATGGGATGATTATGGAAGACCATGCGTGATGAAGCAGGAAACCTTTGACGAGAACTTCCAGAGCGTTATTTCCGGAAAAATGACACCGACACAGCTTCGGAAGAGTCTGGGAATGACACACTCTACCTTTTACCGGTATCGTAAAACTTTTTATGAAAAATATCCGGAACTTTCCAATACCTAGAATGAAAGCCATATTACTTATATAGAACAAAGAATTTCAGGAGGAAAGCAATATGAGTGAAAAAAGAATAGGTACTTTGATTTATGATCCGTCTATGGGAAGATATGATATCCGGTTTGGTATTGAATCCTATTATGGGGGACTGCATTGTGGAGAATGCTTTGATGTGGAGGTAAGGGATGTATGGATTCCGGTTCGGATTGAAATGGACGAGGACTGGTATCTTGTGGGACTTCCGAAGACACGCCTCGGCGGGCTGACTGTTCGGATGTAGAGGAGATAGATGATGGAAGCCAAAAAGAAATATGTAAAGCCCGCCTTCCGATTTGTGACAGATCTGAGGAGTATTCTGGAATGTCTGTATGAAGTATATGGAACGGATGGGGAGCTGCTGCTTAAAGGAGAAAAGCTGTCAGATACAGTAATCTGCCCGTTTATCCGCATGGTTCAAAAGAAATGCAGTGTGGTGGATGCGGAAATCCTGCATTTGATGCTCTGGAAGATATATATGGTAAGTGCGAGGAAAGAAGCATTTGTAGCGGATGCTAAGAAAGAGCTGCAGCCTTATTTGACCAAGAAAGATGAAAAACAGATTGACACCATATATGACACCACATATACTATAGATAGGAGGCATTAAAGATGTCGAAATGGGATAAACTATTGACAAGAATTTGCTCATTATCGAAAGACCTTCGTTTTGATGAATTAAGAAAAGTATTAGAAAGTTATGGATATGAGATAAATGCTCCGAGAAGTGGGAGCAGCCATTATACATTCCGTAAAGCGGGATGCCAGCCGATAACAATACCGAAACACGAACCAATCAAGAAAATTTATGTTGAAATGGTAAAGCAGATTGTAGAAAGTGAGGCGAAAAACGATGAAGACACTGAATGATTATTTGGCAATGTCCTATCGCATGGAAATTGTGGAAGATAAGGATGAAGGTGGATTTGTGGTTTCTTATCCGGAACTGCCGGGATGCATCACCTGTGGAGAGACGATAGAAAGGGCAGTTGAAAATGCAGCGGATGCAAAAAAAGCATGGTTAGAAGCTGCACTGGAAGAAGGGATTGAGATTCACGAACCGGGAAGCCTGGAAGAGTATTCGGGACAGTTTAAAATAAGGATGCCACGCAGCTTACACCGGGATCTGGCGGAACACTCAAAAAAAGAAGGCATCAGTATGAATCAATACTGTATATATCTTCTTTCAAAGAATGATGCGCTGTTAGTAAAATAAATATACAAGAATATAGATGAAAAGAGCCGTCCGGATGGGCGGCTCGAAGTCTTTTATAGATTAAAAATGATATTGCTCCAGCAGGTATAGGGGAAGTGTTTGTACATTCCCAGCGGTTCCGCCTTTGGTATCACCTTTTAAATACAATAGTTTGTGGGCCTTCCCCTGTTCCAATGCCTTCAAGGCAGTAGATGCAGTTCCCTTACCGGCTTTAACTTCAATCAGATAGCGGATGTGAGTTTTCAATGTCTGAGCTACAAAATCAATTTCACCACCTTTATAAGTAGCAAAAGCCGGTGTCTCAAAGATAATTTCTTCCGGGAATTCCTGGCGTTTGGACAAGTTAATGTAAACATAGTTTTCGTTCAATGAGCCATCCATAGTTGATACAGTAGCACCAGTTCTGGAGAGATAATAATATGCAACTCCAAGATCCATGAAGAAGCAGCGGCTTCCCGGTTTGAAATTCAGGATGTCCAGTTCTGTGATTTTGCCACAGAAACCGATGATTCCAGAATGATAAAGCCAGTTGATAGCACGATAGCAGGTTGCTTTAGAAAGATTACTGGAGTAATTCTTTGTAACGAGCTTTTGCAGTTCTTCACTTATACTGTCCTCATCTAATCCTTTCTTTTCACGAAGCAGAATACGGCAGATGCTTAAAAAGATGTTGGTAAAAACACTAATATCTGTGATGTCATCAAAGTACCGCATAGATTCGTTTAAGAAAATGCGGATGATTCTAACAAGCTCTTTTTGAGCTGCTTCCACGTCTTTTGTGTTAAGGTATGTTTCCACAACCTTTGGATAGCCGCCAATCTGTCTATAGATGTCGTAAACATTCTTTAATTCGTCATATAGTTCCGGTACGGTGTCATCTGCATGATCCAGTGGAAGTGATAGATATTTCTGAAAAAGCTGGTCATCCAATGCTTCCAAAAACTCTTTAAAGGAAAGGGTATAAATACGGATACTGGTAATATCTCCACTGGAGAATTTGAATTCCGGTTCCAGTACACGTCCCAGATAACTTCCAGTTACAATGAAATGCGCTTGAAAATAGCGGGTAAATTCTCGGATACGGTTGAATATCTCTGAGGATTCCTGAATTTCATCAATAATGATGACTGTATCGTTGGTATCTTCAAAATCCGGATCGAAGAGTTTAAAAGCATCGTGAAGCGGCTGCTCCGGTCGTTTTGTACCGGGAGTCCAGTCTGTGGCTTTTTTGTAACATTCCATAAATTGTTTGCCGGACAAATCAAACAGGTTAATGTAGATCTTGTGCCTGAAGTTCTCATCCGCAAATTTATTGATAATATATGTTTTTCCGACCTGTCTGGCACCATTCACTTCCAAGGTGCTGTGGACGGTATCGTTTTTCCAATCCAGAAGCTGATCGTAAACTTTTCTTTTCAGATACATGGGAAATGCTCCTTTCTTTCAACTGTTCCTATTATATCAAAATATGAATGGATAATATAGAGGGTAATTTCTGATAAATGATGAATTGTCTAGTCTGAGCAGTTCTTCACGGGTATTCCGGTTTCTGTCATTACTTTTTCGTACTGAAGAAGCTGTTCCCAGGTCAGCCATTCCGGTTTCTGATCTGTGGGAAAACCATTCCATAATTCTTTCATACGGGCAATATGGTTTTGAACGCTATGATTGCATAGGATAGACGGACTGCAATTTCCGTAGCCCAGATAGTATTCACAGTCAGACTGTAATTTACTTAACATCCGGTACTCGAATTCATAGGAACTTCTTTGATACGGAGCCGGATGAAATGTGTACTCCTGCTGTATGGGATGGGAAGGTTCTCCATCAATATGGTTAAAAGATAAAGAATAAAGATTCGGTTCAGGCTCTTTGCCAAGGTCAATATCCTTCCACAACTTTCCGAATTGGTCCTTATATACCGGACAGGAAAAATCATCCATGCCAGTATACTCAAGCACTAATTTTGTTTTTGCATTTTCATTCATTCTATTAGACCATCCTTTCCTTTATTGCAGACATTGAGGTATATTATTGGGCGCTGTTTCTGCATTCCACTGCAGCTTCGCACGTACATCCATCAGGATGATTCCTAACTGGTTTTCTCCGCAGTTATTGACTTTGCCCCAGAAATAGTCACCCCAGTTGTTTCCTTCAATAAGTGTGGACTCTCCGGTTGCAAGAAGTTTATCCCGGAGTTCCGGGTTCTGCATGAATTTGCACATGCAGATTTCATACATGAGCCGGACTTTCACTTTTTCCCAGTCCGGGCGTAATGTAAGATCTCTGCCGAGTTTCTTTGCATCAGAAGGATTATGCATCCGAAAAATACAGAATTTGCGTTGCTCTCTCGCAGAGAGTGTTTTCTGCGCTTGAAAAGCAGCTTCATTATTTGCATAGGTTTGTCCCATGTAAGAGACCGGTGCCGGATAGAAATTGCTTAGAAAAGCATAATCTCCCCGAAATTCATTGATCTGTGTAGGTATGCGCTTGCTTGTATTTGTTTGATTCATTATAAATTCCTCCTTTGTAAAAGAGGTGCGGCCTTTCAGCCACACCTCAAAATAATTCTCATCTATTGCAGAGATGGTTATGCAATCATCTCCAAAAATTCAGCTTCTGTAAGAATTGGAATACCAAGGCTCTGGGCTTTTGCCAGTTTGCTGCCGGCTTTTTCCCCGCAGATCAGGTAATCGGTTTTCTTTGTTACAGAGCTGCCAGGTTTGGCACCAAGCTCCAGAATCTTATCGTTGATACCGTCTCTGGTAAAATGCTCCAGTTTCCCTGTTGCTACGATGGTACATCCTGTAAATTTGTTTTCTTTTGTCATAATGGTCTCTTCCTTTCTTTGTTCAAATGTGAATTCGTTCTGTAAGTTTTTCCATAAATCAAGATTTGCTTCATCTGCAAACCAGGAATGGATGTTGTGATTTAAGATTTCGCCAAAATCCTCTAACTGAGTGAAGTCGTAATCTCCGACAGCCGCCTGTTCAAATGCAGTTAAATTTCCGGAAAATACGGTGTCCAGAATCCGGCTTTTGGTTCTGCCGATCATAGGAATATCCATGGAAACCAGATAGCGGACAAAGCTGGTCCTCCGGCTGGCGTTGATGGATTCCCACAAGCGGTCGAAAGATTTCTCACCATATCCGTCCAGTGCCACAATATCTTCCCGGTGTTCCTCCAGATGATAGATGTCCTGAAAAGAGTGCAGATAGCCCAGATTCAGGAATTTTTCTAAAGTGGCTTCTGACAGTCCTTCGATGTTCATTGCCTTCTTGCTGGCAAAATGGACAAACCTTCTTGTGATCTGGCTGTCGCACTGCGGATTATCACAATGCAGAGTTTCTACGGTGCGACCGTCGCTGGTCTTACGGCTGTAGGTTCTGGTTTTGGAACCACAGCAAGGGCAGACCGGAGGCGTGATGTCGGTATACCTTCCACGATCCAGATTATCCTCTATATGTGGGATGATCATGTTTCGTTTGGAAACAAGAATCCGGCATCCGGGTACAAGCTCCAGATTTTTGATAAAGGTCAGATTATGAAGGGAAGCTCTGGAAACATCACAGCCGTCAATCTCCACGGTATCGAAGATGCCGACCGGAGCAATCTCTCCGAATCTGGTCGGTGTCCATTCAATTTCACGCAAGAAAGTTTCGTAGGTATCATCCTCAAACTTATAGGCGAGGCCGTCCTTATAGTGGTGTCCGGTTTTTCCGCAGCTTTTGGAGTAGCTGAGACTGTCAAAAATCATGACAATGCCATCGATAGGAAGATGTAAATTTGCTGCTGTGGATACCAATTCCTGAATGAATTTCTCCGCATATTCTTTTGAAAGTCCGGTTCCTGAAATTGAGAAAAACGGGCAGTAACCAAAGCCCAGGTGTGTTAAACCTTCTAATTTGCAGGCTCTGCTGTCCGGGAAGGGAACATCCTCCATTCCTTCTAATACATTGAACGGAAGAAAGCGAACACAACGTCCGATACAGTTCTTCGGATCAAGACTTCGTACTGATCCGGAAGCAAAATTACGTCCGTTTTTATAAGGTTTTCCATTTCCATCACGCAGAGTATCTTTCAGACGTTCAAAATCATTGGTTGGTATAAAAGACTCACCGGTAATGACCAGACGTTCTTTGTGTGGAATGGTAAGCGGTACATTTAAAAATGCCGGGATATTGTGTGTAATATCTTCCCCCACTTCACCATCTCCACGGGTAGAAGCCTGAATCAGTCTGCCATCTTCGTAAATGAGTTTGGTAGTCAAACCGTCCAGTTTCAGCATAAAGAGAACTTCCTGTCCTTTCATGAAATCTAAAAGCTCTGAAATCAGTTTTGTTTTCTCAAGCGAGAGCAGTGGAATCGGATGGGTGACTTTGGCAAGTTCACTGACCGGATAATATCCAACCGTCTGTGTCGGAGAATTTGACAGGATGAAACCAGTCTGTTCCTCCAGTTCCTTCAGTTCGTCAAAGAGTCGGTCATACTCGGCATCAGATACCAGAGGGGCATCCTGATTGTAGTAGGCATGACGGTATTCATTGAGTTGTTTTACAAGATTCTTAATTCTTTTGACTGACATAGAGTCTCCTTTCTTTTGTGGCGTGCCAGTTCCGGAATCATTTGTTTCCGTAATCCTCCTTTCCCTGCGTTCAGGCATAAAAAAAGAGAATGACGCTTATGTTCATTCTCAAAATAGATGCAGTTTCCTGCAAAATAAAAAAAGCCAGAAGTCCCTGCTGCTTGTTGGGCATAGGAAAACTCCTGACTACGTTTCAAACCTAAACTGCGTGTGATAAATCCTTTCCGGATTGACACAAATAATTGATATAAGAACAGTATAACACTAGATGTAGTATATGTCAAATGAAATAGATTCCTCAATGAAGCTTTTGCCTTATGTTGATGACAAATTTGTCGGCTACAGGAATAAAAGCGTTCAGGATTTCAGATTTGCCCTAAGCGAAGGAATTCGTAGCCAGGTATTTTTTGCCACTTTCGTGGAGAAAGTCGAAAACCAGATAAAATCAATCTCTGTCATAAATGCCTCTAAACTGTTTTTACATCGTAGTGGTTATGCAAGTTCTAAATTTAAAAATAATTTTCACGAATAACTAACTTTTCTATATGCTGAATTGTCATAAAATATAGATTATTAAATTTGAAAGCAGATTGAAGGTGATAAACATGAGAAGTTATAAACGGTATACCAGGCGAAAGAGACTTTTGAAGCAAATCGCTGTGGTTGCTTTATCTCCTAATCGGGTATTCACGAAAGAACAGATCTATCAGCATATCTATGAGGAAGCGGAGTCAGAAGTGAATAACCGAATTTACGGTCTGATTAAGAACTTGAGAAAGAAAATAGAAGAAAATCCGGAAACACCGCACTACATAGAAACGATACGTGGTGTTGGTTATCGCTTTCGGGCATAAAAGGAGCCGTCCGGCAATGGGCGGCTCGAAGTGTTTCTCTTGTTGTTTATTTATTGTTTTTTTCGTTGTATACTGATAAAACGAGGTGATAAAAGTGGCATATAGAATTTTGATCGTGGATGATGACATCGAATTATTAAAGATGTTAAAGAACTATTTTGAAATCAAACGATATGATGTAATGATGGCAGAAGATGGCACAGATGCTTTGGAAAAAATCCATAAGAAACCGGATATTATCTTGCTGGACATCAATATGCCTAAAATAGACGGATTAGAAGTATGCAGACGTATCCGGGGCAAAGTAACTTGTCCCATTATCTTCCTGACGGCAAAAGTGGAGGAGCAGGACAGGGTAAACGGGCTTTTATCCGGTGGGGATGACTATATACTGAAGCCGTTTAGTCTGAAAGAACTGGATGCTCGTATTATTGCACATTTGAAGCGTGAGGAGCGTCATAAAGGGAAGTCTGAATACAGATTCCACGGAGACCTCAGTATTGATTATGGAGCAAAGAGGGTTCAGATCGGTGAAAATGATTTGGAGCTTACGAAGCTGGAATATGCAATCATTGAGTTTTTGTCCATGAATCCAGGACAGGTTTTTGACAGGGAGCGGATATACGAAAAGGTGTGTGGTTATGATGCGGAAGGTGACAGCCGTGTTGTTACGGAACTGATCCGGAGAGTGAGAAAGAAACTGGCGGAATATACGCAGACAGAATACATTGAGACAGTATGGGGGATGGGGTATCGATGGAAAAGATAAGAAATTTATCCTTGAAAAAGACAATGGTTTTATATACGATACTCAGCTTGATTGTCACTTTTTTTCTTTCTGTGTCAATTATTGAGATTGCCGGGCAGATACAGGAGGAGGTCTGGTGGAAGTACGTGGATCAGGACGAGTATTATCAGGCAATGAATGACCGCAATGAAAATTTTGAGGTAGTGGTACCGAGACCGAATCAGAGTAAAATGAGCAGAATGGACTGGCATATTTCAGAAACCTGTGATTTCCTTCAGACGTACGGAGTATTGCTTTTTTCTTTTGCCGGATGTGGAATTGCGGTCAGCCTGTTTTACAAAAATAAATTAAAGAGACCGATTCAGGAACTGAAGATGGCATCACAGATGATTGCGGAGGAAGATCTGGATTTTCATATGGCTTATGAGAACGAGGACGAGATGGGGATGCTGTGCAGGGAATTTGAAAGGATGCGTGGGCAGTTGGAAGAAAATAACCGTAGACTTTGGCAGATGATCGAAGATGAGCGGGTACTGCGTGCAGCGATTGCCCATGATATCCGCTCGCCGCTTGCAATCATGCGGGGATATCAGGAAATGCTTTTGGAATTTGTTCCGGAAGATATGCTTGATCAAGAGAAAATGATGGAGATGTTAAGGGGCGGTATGCTTCAGATTGAACGGATGAACCATTTTATTGATAGTATGAGGAAGATGACGAAATTGGAAGAACGGGAATTAAACTGTTCCGTGGTAGATATCCGGCAGTTGATAAACCAGATAGAAGCTCTGGCAGAAGTCGTGGTGGAAAAATCAGAAAAGAATTTTACAGTGACGACAGTGAGAGAATCTGAAATACTGACTGCGGATGAGGAAATCATCATGGAAGTAGCGGATAATCTGTTGGCTAACGCATTCCGCTATGCCAATCAGGAAGTTAGGCTGAAGCTGACAGTGACACCCCAATATCTGAAAATGAGTATCAGGGATGACGGAATTGGATTTCAGGAAAATATCGACAGGGTGACACAGGCGTTTTATCATGAGAATCCACAGGATGACTTAAAGCATTTTGGAATGGGTATGTATATCAGCCGTATCTACTGCGAACGGCATGGTGGGAAACTGCTGATAAAAAATGTAGCAGATGGCGGTGCGGAAGTTGAGGCAGTGTTTAAAAATTATGTATTAGAAGAACAACAGCAGAAATAAATGGCTGTTGTTTTTTTGTTGTGATTTGTAGGCTATGCTGTTTGTAGAAAAAAGAAAGGCGGGATGACTTATGAAAGCAATCATAAAAAGGAATCTGAAAAATTATCTTAAAAATCCGATATTCTGGATCGGTTTGATTGTTGTTTTAATCAGTATGTACCAGACACTTGCACCCTATCTGTCCATTCATTACGTGAAGTCGGATGAAACCTTCAGGAAGGTAAAAATGGCCTCCGATGGGGATGTTATGGAGGGATGTATTCCGGCAACACCGGATAAGGAGAGAGAACTGTGGGAGAAAGAGATTGTAAAGATACTTCAGGACACAGAGAATGGGTTTGGCATGTCGGAAGTAGAGGCGGAGGCAGTGATATCTGAGATGAAACAGATGAAGATTACGGAGGCGTGTCAGTATCTGAAAACGGAATACCACTTTAATGGTGCCAATTATGTGTATGAGGACGTTTCATGGTATCAGGGAAGCCCGGAGGAAGTCAACCGGTATATCAGAGAAAATCTTGAGAAACATCCATTCTCCTATTATTTCGGAAGAAAATTTACAGATTTTGCAAGCCTGCATATGGCATTCTTTGCAACGGTTCTGCTGGCGTTTTTATTTTTCCAGGATATGAGGAAAAATACTTATGAATTGCTGCACACCAAACCGATGACGGCTTTTCAATATATTGCCGGGAAAATAAGCAGTGGATTTCTCATTATGACGGCGGCACTGGTCATTATGAATATCGTATTTATCATTTTGTGTTACGCCACGGCAGTAAAATCAGGATTTGCTATGAACATACTGGATTTTGTTCAGAATTCGATCCTGTATGTCCTGCCGAACATCCTGATGATCTGCTGTGTGTATGCGGTTACAGCGCTGCTGTTTAAGAATCCGCTTCCAGCGGTTCCGGCGCTGGTTCTTTATATCATTTATTCTAATATGCTGACATGGGATAGCAAAGGACAGTGTCATGCAAGACCATTCTCTATTATGGTTCGATTTCCGGGGAATTTTTTTGAAACGGAATTGCCACATCAGGTATATCTCAATCAACTGCTTCTTGTGGCAGCATCCATACTGCTCATGTTTATAGCGGTGTGGATGTGGAAAAGGAGGAGAGTATATTGAAGAAAGAAGTAAAAATATGTATGCCATATTATAAAATTGCATATTCAATCGCTTTTGTTGTGATATTGAGTGCAATCCAGCCTGTTGTATATGCGAATGAAATCGGGCAGGCAGTAGAAAGAGCTGTTTCGCTTCTGGCAGTCGTTTTCTGTGCAGATACTTATCTGGTGGAAGTGCAGAGCAAACGCTCGGAAGTATTCTGCCTTTATAATCTAAAAAAGCAGGCAGGGGTAGTTTATAAAAGACTATTTGTGCAGGTAGCTTATCTGATTGGAATCAGTTTGTTGGCATATGGACTCTTTTATTGGCAGAAACCGGTGAATCTGACAGAAGAATTAGATGGCGGTGCCTTGTTTGGAATTTATTGTATTGCGATTCCCGGAACTGTTTTGTTTTGGAGTGTGCTTTCCGTAACTGTCAGCAATCTGGTTCGAAACAGATGGATTGGTATGGGTGTCGTGCTGCTTTTCTGGTTTTTCTCTATTTCCGGAAAGGCAACTCAGTTTTTGAAAAACTGGGGACCATTTTCCTACGGAACTTGTGATTTCGGTAAGCTGACAGAGTGGAGATGGCTTGGCGGGAAGGTGCTGTGCGTGGTATTTGCGGGGATGATGCTTGCATTTGTTCCTAAGATATTAAAGAAGAGAGGGTAAGATTATGAGTATAAGAATAGACGATTTAACAGTAACATTTAAAAATGGAGTGACAGCGGTAGATCATGTGGATCTGGAAATCCCACATGGGATATTTGGTCTGTTAGGTGAAAATGGTGCAGGAAAAACAACGTTGATGCGGGTGCTTACAACGGTGCTTGCACCCACAAGTGGAAAAGTTCTGTTAGATGGTACGCTATATTGCGAAGCAAATTACGAAAAGATACAGAAAAAGATTGGGTATCTGCCACAGGAAATTGATCTGTATCCGTCTTTGACTGTTCGAGAATGTCTGGAGTATATGGGAGATCTGGCTGGAATTGAGAAAAGAGAAAGCAAGAAAAGGATTGATTACTATCTGGAGAAGACCAGTCTTGCAGACCATCAGAAAAAGAAAATGCGGCAGCTTTCAGGTGGAATGAAGCGAAGAGTTGGATTAGTGCAGGCATTACTCCATGAGCCGGATTTTTTAATTGTGGATGAACCAACAACAGGGCTCGATCCGGAGGAACGCATCCGTATCCGTAATTTACTGGTAGATTTTGCAGAAGAACGCACCGTATTATTTTCAACGCATGTGGTGGAGGATCTGATGGCAACCTGTAATCAGCTTGCGGTTATGAAAAAAGGTAGATTCCTTTATACAGGAACAATGAGGGAATTATTGAATAAGGCAAGAGGGCATGTATGGGAATGCTGTACAGAGGACGAAAGCCTTGCAAGAGAATTAGAAAGAAAATATCATATTTCCAGTAAGCAGTATACGGAGGAAGGAATTAGATTAAGACTGTTAGGGGAGAATATGCCGTCAGAAAGTGGATGTATAGCTTGTGACGTAACTTTGGAAGATGCATATATCTATGTAACCAATCGATAAACATTGTTAATGAGGAGTGAAAGCTAAATGCTAAGAAAAGCAGGTGATGTTATGGGAAAGTGATGATTCTTACCATTTCTGATTCCGAAGAGGGAATCCTGAATAAAATTAAATCAGTTCTAGCCTGCGAAAGTACGTTAGAAGTTATGGAGATTACAAATTCTGAAAAGTTGACATTCCAAGGTTTGGAAATAGACCAGCTTCAGCGGAGCGTAATCAAAGATGGTAAGGTTGTGGAACTTACCAGACATGAATATGACCTGCTTTTTTATCTGGCCTTATCCCCCAATCGGGTATTTACAAAAGAACAGATTTACCAGCATATTTATGAGGATGTGGAGTCAGAAGTGGATAACCGTGTCTATGGGTTAGTCAAGAATCTGAGAAAGAAAATAGAAGAAAATCCGGAAGAACCGCACTACATAGAAACGATACGTGGTGTAGGCTACCGTTTTCGGGCATAAAAAGAGCCGTCCGATTGGGCGGCTCGAAGTATTTAAACAGCAGTTTTCTTCACTGCCTGTTTATAGTTACCGGTAGCATCGTAATCTCCAGAGAGGAGCAGATTCTGGCGAAATTGCTCCAGTTTGATCTTGAAGCGTTTCCCATCCTCAACAGTCGTAAGCATGGTAAGAGCTTCTAGCATTCCCTGAATATATCCGGTTAGCAGGTAATATCTGCAGGGTTCTTCCGATGGTGAGATATTGGACAGGGTTTCTTCCAGATGTTCCTGACGTTCCCTGAGCCATGCATCCCAGACATCCAGTTCCAAATCAGTCATGGTGTTCCTCCTTTAAATCTGATGATAATCGTCTTTGGTGTGGAGGGGAGAAGTTTCATGCACAAGCATTTTTCTGCTCCAGATCCAAATATGGATTTGTAAATTCAAAAATAATAAGTTCATCCGCATCGAACATGAGCTCCAACTCTTTTAGTGTAGCTGCTGGATATCCGCAATCTCTGAATCGTTCTAATACGTCTGTTTCCGTTTCAAATGGTTCACCGTCTTCCAGCTTTTCTCCGATTATTAAGCCACATGGAGTCAATAGGCTTTCTTCATATAAGCGGACACAATATCGGTCAGGGAAAAATAGGTGTGCTTCATCCGTGTTATAATAAATTCGTTCTCCAGGTTCTATGCTTTGCATCACAAAGGGAACATGATATGCAGCGGCTATCGCCTGATATGCTTCATAAAGTGGAGTCCATGCTGTCTCTAAAGAAAGTAGAATATACGTATCATTCCATTCCATGTAGCTGACATTTCCACGAAGAGATATTCCGGTGGAATCTATTTTCTTGTGGGAAAATAAATTGCCAATCCAGCATAAATCAGGATTCTGGTTCAGAATGATGTAGGTTTCCAGGTCCTCCCACAAGTCATATAGTCCTTCCGGATTTCCTTCTGTATAAAAGATCACATCATCACAGCAGATATTTGCCATTACACATCCACCTCCGTTCCAAAAGTTTCACCCATATTCTGGTTGGAAACCGTAAGGTTTACAGGGGATAAGGTGCCAGAGGCAAGCCATTGTTCGATTGCATCAATTACCTGCTCCAGCGTGTCGTTATAAGCCACATTGCAGTCTTCCAGTCGGAGAAACTGCAGGTATGCTTCATGAAGAAGGCTTGGATCATCACGCAGCGTTTCATATGGAAGGTTGCAGAGTCCGATTCTTTCCTCCAGACGTTCCATGGAGCGGCGGATGAAGTCGCAGGAAATAAATTGTTCCCGGTAGATGTTATAAGCAGCTTCAAGCTGGTCATAGGTCAAAATAAATGAGACTTTCTCGCAAGGATTAGATGGTTGTTCTTTCATGGTAAATTCCTCCATTCATACTATGATTGGCTGGTGGTACGGATTCTCTTTGTTCGGGAGTAAGATGTACCAGTAGTTTCCAGCGCAGGTCGATTTCTCGGTGAATCCAGGTATCATTTTCATAAACTTCATGTGTCAAAAAATTGTAAATTGTCGGTTCTTTTTCTATATCATCCAGATCTGCGACCAGACAAGTTGCCTGATTCACATAGGGCCAGAGTGCCTGTTCGACCATATGGCGTAGTTCCAGTATCAGAGGATATATCTGTCCTACATCATAGGTTTTGGACATGCAGGAGCTGATTTTCTTCAGCATCCCGGAAGTTTGTATCATCTGGTTGATGACGGTACATTGTTCCTCCACATCTGCATCCGGATTCAGGACCAGCCGGTGGAGCAGCACAGATTTTGCATAGGCAGAAGCGGTCAGGTTGATGTTTCTGACCAGTTCTTCATACGGCTGCTTATACTGTGTCTTCAGCACTTCCAGAGGCACATGTTCCCGGTTCTTCTTTAAGGTGGAGAGGAGCCCCGAAAGGCAGCTCTCCAGTTCTTCCATTCTTGTCAAGCACACATCGCCTCCAGCTCCATCGGAACACGGGTGTAGCTGAGACGGTAAATACTGTTGCAGGTCTCAAATACCACACCGTTTTCGGATACTTCCAGAATACTCTGCACCGGACTGGTAGCAAAGGTCTGGTTATAACTATAGATCCACGCCCGTTCTCCCAGATGGAGGGGCAGGGACAGGATTCCGGTGAGGACATATTCTTTCTTTTGGGTGGTGTGTAAGGTTATATTTGTATTCTTCATTGATTTCACGCTCCTTTCCTTACTTAATTTTGTTTGCAATTACGGCAGCGACCAGTTTAGCGCATCCCAATTCCATCTCGGATAAATGCTGTCCGGTTCTGGAACAGAGAAGAAGTGCCAGCGGCTCTCTGTCTTCCCTTAAAATCGGGAAAAAAGCACAAACCGGTTGACGGGTGTTGGATACCGGGTAGACAGGGCAGTTCTCAGCAGAGATCAGTTCCTGGCCGTCCGCAACCAATTCGGCGAGTTCTTCTGTAACGGGAGTGCCTTCCGGAAGATAGATGCCCGCAGATACGAGTATGTGAGCCTCACTGCAAATTGCGATACCACAGTGGATGACACTGTAGAGGACGGAAAGATAGGAAGCCATTTCCTCTTTTCCGTTTAAGTGGGTAGGGCATTTGCGTAAAAGCAGCTCCATTCCCACATTTTCCAGTTCCAGTGCATCTCCGTCTGAGAGCTTCATTTGTTTCCGGATTTCTGCAGGGATGACGATACGCCCCTGAGAGTCCATGGTCCGGATGAGTGCAATATTCATAACTAAAGTCTCCTTTCTTAAAAAGAGGAGAAGCAGTAAAGTACCGCTTCTCTTCTGAAAATTTAGGCAGCGTAAGGCGGAGCCTGTGCTGTCTGTTGCATTTGACTGTTCTGCTGGTCTGCCAGCATCCGTTTTCCGTTATTGATCAGTGATGCAGCAATCACCGTTTCCCAGTTGGAAATATAGGAATCCGTCCGCTTCAGAAGCGTGAACAGATCCATGTCGGTAAGCTGGATGGCTGTCGTCTTTTCGGACTGGAAGCTGCGTGGCTGCATGTAGGAACCACCGTTCTTATTCTGTGCTTTGATGCCTTTCCCATTTACAATCTGGATTTTCCATGGGCTTTTCATAGGCTGCCCTTTGGAATCATAGGGATGTCTGGAGATATAAAACATCTGGGCTGTGGAATAACCGTTCTGATCGGGATTGCCGTAGATCTTGCTCTGGCTCCATTCAAATTCCTGAAAACCGGAAGTGATCCGGGTTAAGAGGAACTGGATCTGTTCCGGTGCCAGGTTGAAACGGGTGATGATATTCCGGTCTCCGGTACCGTTGGAATAATCCTGAATGGTGATGCAGATTAAAGAATGTACTTTATGCCCGTTTTCCTGATATTCCCCTTTGGCATGTAGCTGTGCATAGTTGCCGAGTGGTGCGTAGCGGAGCCGGTCATAAAAGGCAATGAGTGCCCGGTCATTCTGGATCTTGCAGATCTGGTCGGTAATCCGGTTTTGATAAGTTTCATTCATGAGTATTCACCTTCCTTTATTTGAGATGCTGTTTGACAAGCTGTGCCATATTCTTTGGAAGCTCTTCCAGTTTCGTGATATCCAGGAATCCGTCCTTGTAAATCCTGCGGATATTTTCCTTATCGTCACCAATGGCAGCCGCAAACAGGATGACATCCCGTTTTTCGTATTCTTTCTTGATGCCCCGCAGATCTGCCTCTGCTTCCGTTCCGCTGTAGCCGTAATCGGCTGGCTGACCGTCAGAAATCAGGATCAGCAGCTTCTGAAGCTCCGGGCGTGTGCACAAATGCTCTGCTACGAAGCGGAGAGCTGCGCCGTCTCGGTTCCCGTTGCGGTCGCACATATCCATCAGCCGGTAACAGTCCTCATTGTCCACAGAATCAAATTCTGCATAGGAGTAAAGAGCAACGCCGCCTGCATCCGTGGAATGCCCGTAAATGGTGATAGGGATACCGAGGCTTTTACAGAAATCATAAAGGACAATGGCAGTCTTTCTTGCATGTGTCATCCGGTCACCCCAACCCATCGAACCACTCTCGTCAATCAGGAGGGCAACAGCCAGACGTTTTTCCTCTCCTGGAAGTCTGGTTCTGGTAAAGATGGTTCCGTCTGTCTTATAGAGAGCATGGGAGTCCAGACGTTTTCCAAACAGGAGATTCTTCTGCTTTCCGCCTTGCTGTTCTTCTTTCAAAAGCGGCAGGATGGTGCTTTGCAGCTTTTTGGAAGCCCGCAGGAGCGGGGGAGCAACTGTCTGGTATTCATTCTTCAGGTAATCGGAAACACTGGTCAGGCGATGGATGGTAA
The DNA here is from genome assembly GCF_003479245.1 of Ruminococcus sp. AF17-12. Lineage (NCBI taxonomy): Bacteria > Bacillati > Bacillota > Clostridia > Eubacteriales > Oscillospiraceae > Ruminococcus > Ruminococcus sp. AF17-12. The sequence goes on along the minus strand of NZ_QUGY01000001.1, from coordinate 282,512 downwards.
CATGGATGCCTGCATGGGCATTGCCGTAATGAATATCATTGGCTGTTTTCTGCAGTTCCTCGGTCAGTTCCGTCTGACAGTCTTCCTGCACCTTTTCTGCAGCCACATCGTTCAAGATCCGGAACAGATCCTCTGCAGCATGCTCATAGCCGCTGCCCTGATACTGACTGACATAAGTGACGCCGGGGTTGTTTTCATCCAGAATGGTATTGGTCTTTGTAAGAGCGATGCGCCCGCCTTCTTCCGAAAGCACCTGTTTGGCTTCCTCTATAGCATCCTCTTTGGTACGTGGACCGGAAGGAGCATTGCCCTCATCATTCCCGCTTCCTTTTGGGGAAGCTGGTTTGATATTCTTTGGAATGGCACCGCTTTTTCCGGTCGGAAGAGGAGCGCCGCTGCTGACTTCATCCCCTAGAAGATCTTCCAGAGCATCGGCAGCGGAATCCTCGCCATGCATTTCCAATTCCTCCCGTGTTTTTTCGATGAGCGGCTGGATATAGTTCCAGGTCAGGGCTAAGAGCGCATTGGAAACCAGCATCCGGTCAGTGCCTTTTTCCGATTCCATTGCCGTATCCAGAAGATCGGTACAATCGGAAATGGTATCCAGATAATCCCCCTGATAGCCGGTGGGATTGTTGATGTTTCCGGTCCGGCAATAGGAAAGGATCAGGTTGGCAATGATGGAAAATGGCTGGTATTCTTTGTCAATTTGTTCCTGTATGGAAGGAATCTGTTCGGACATACGCAGGTTATTGAGTTCAATCCCCTGTCGGAAGGTGCCGTGGAATTCCTCACACATACGGTCTTCAATATGGATGTCTTCCAGAATGTTTTGAAAAGTTGCGGCGCATCGTGCCAGTGTCAGGCATCCGGCTTTGTCCTTTTCTTCTAACACTTCTTTGATCTCCTCCAGTGCTGTCTGATAAGCTGGAAGGGATAGCTCCGGCTCCTTCGGATAGAAGGAACCGTTTTCCAGACTCCTCAGATGAACAGCGTGGGCTGTGAAATCAGAATAGAGTAAGTGCCCCACTTCATGCCCGGTGAGCCCTGTCAGGCTCTGGGAACGTAAGAAACGGGTGGGGAAAGACTGGGTGATCGGGTTCGCTGCGTTGAGATGTACCTTATAATTGTCGGTATATGCAACGCCTGCCTGTTCGGAAATGTCCCAGTCCAGCAGTACCTGCAGTCCATACCGGTAACGTCCGGTAACGGCTCTGGCAAGGGAGGTCTGGTACTTCTGATAGGCAGCGGAGAGGAATAACTCCTCATCCGCAATGGAATCCTCTTTTGCCCGGATTAGTTTCTTTAAATTTCTTTGGCTGTGATTCACGTGATATTCTTCCTTTCTTTTCTTAGATTTTTTGTCAGCAGTTCCTCCATCGTGCAGCCGTAATACACAGCAAGGCGAAGGACGGCATAAGCCATCGGGGAGGAGTTTGCATTTTCATAATTCATAATGGTTTTCGGGGGAAGATTTAAGATTCTGGCAACTGCCTTTTGTGATAACTTCGGTGTTTTGGCTTGCCGGAGATAAGACAGATTATCTGCCAGATGCTTTCGGATCTGGGCTTCTGTGAGTGCTGCTTTTCTCATAGGCGTGTCCTACGCAGCAAGCACAGTATCCAGACAGCTTTCTTCCACTTCCGTACGGTTCTCAGCATCGGCAGAGGCAGAGGCAAGCACCGTGTAACGGGCCGATTCCCGGATATCCCCGCAGACCATGTAGGACTGCACCCAGGAAATCAGCTCCCTCATGCCACAGCAGCCATCTGTAATGAGATTTTCCCGGCAGTAGACAGCCATGGATTTGACAATGCGTGTCATCAGACGTACCGTTTTTGCATCCTTGCATCCGGTAACAGCCATGGCACGTTCTACCTGTGTATCCTCATCCGGTTCATCCAGATCAATCACAAGGTTCATTCGGGAAATGACAGACTGGTTCATCTGTTTACAGCCTGCATAGTCATTGTTTGTGGTGATTACGATGGTCGTATCCGGATGACGGTGGATGGTTTCTCCGTTTGGAAGATATACGCTGTTACAGCGGTCTAAAAGGGAGTTAAGTCCAACCAGTACACCGGGATTAGCAATGACCGTAGGCTCCTGTATCTCAAGAATATACCCATAGCGGATGGCTTCGACTAGAGGCGTATCCACATACTGGAAGTTCTGTCCGGAGGTGTGTTCCTTATAATAGCTGTGCATTTCATCAAAAATTGTATCGATCAGCTTCTGGTAGGTGTCCTCGGCAGAAATTTCTTCATCATAGTTTCCGGTCAGCTTCTGATAGGCACCGGAGGGATCTAACTGGATTTCCTGAAAAGACGGGTACTGCCGCTGAAGCCGGGTGCGTTTTCCGTCCACATCCGGAAGAATCTGACCTAAAAGGTCGAATACCTCTGTATTTGCGGAACAGGTAATGCAGCGGTAAGGAAGGTGAAGTGCGGAAGCAATGGCTTTGGCTCCTTCGGTCTTTCCGGTACCTGCCGGTCCCCGTAAAAGAAAATTCCGCATCGGCTGTGTGGTATCCGTTGTCAGTTTTGCGTGTTCGCAGATCCGTTTGATTTCCGGAGGGATGATGTACCACTCTGCCAATGTCGGAACAGATACCTCCTCTTCCGGAGACAGCCTTCGGGATGCGGTCAGGATAAATTTCCCAACAAAATCATCTCTGGAAATGGCTGCCTGTGCTTTCTTAAATCCACTTCCTGGACGTAACACCTGAAAGTCTCCATGGAGCACTTCGGTTGGTGCATAGACCCCCTTCTGGATATTTAACGGTTTGATCAGCGACAATACGCCGTTTGCCGGAAGGTCAATCTTAACACCACCGGTCGGGAGACCTGATGCATAGCGGGTTCTCCGGTAAATGTTGTCGCAGAGAACGGCTGCTGTTTCCGCAGCGGCGTCCAGATCGGGATAACCGTTGTCCCGGTGCGCTTTTAATTCCTGATACTTTTCATTACACTCTTCATCTGCCAGAAAAACCGGCATCAGTGCGAACAGCAGAGCCGCACCGGACTGTTTGGAGTCTTTAAATTCGTATTTTTCCGGTGTGCTTTCCACATCCGGCGGAGGAGTATAGCAGCCTCCGTAAAACTTTCCGTTTAGCTGGTTGTAGACAACCACCTGAAGATCACCGGTTTTGCTCGGATATTCCGCCACAACAAAATTGTTGGATTGGGTACCGACCGCCCCAAGCTTTTCCGGCGGGGTACTGCCAACCGGGTTTTCCAGCTCCAGATAAGCAAGGACTGCCCGCAGGGTAGCTGCATGAAGCGTGGATTTTTTCCGTGGCTGAGTACAGTATTTGGATGCAATGTCATCAAAGATTGCATGGTCCGTATAATCCTCAAATGGTTCCGGGAGTTTGCGTTTGAACCCCCAGGTTGCTACGATGTTATTTGCCATGATTCGTTCCTCCTTCTTATGAGATCCAGGACAGTTCCAGTGCCTGCTCGGTCTCTTCTGTGGTCAATTCATCTTCAGTAAAAATCTCCGTCAATTCGCCCCAGTAATCTTTGGGCGGGAAATGTTCCAGCTTTCCCCGGACTTCCGGTTCAGTGCCGTTCAGAATATAGACATCTCCCTGCTCGTTGATAAACAGCTTTTCATAGCCCCTTGCCTGTAAGTCACCGACCAATTCCATCAGTAGCGGTTTCCCAATCAGGGAATACCATGATTTGGGATTAACGGCTGGTCTGGAATCCGGATTTCCTTCTGACGGTTCCTTTTTATGTAAGGATTCAATGGTCATCATCTGAAGCGTCAGACTGCCACGGGCATCCATGAGAATTTCCGCAAAATTATAACTTCCGGTATTCCGTGTGCGAATCCGTAATGGTTCCCCATCCAGTATCTGGGAGAGCGGTGGTTCTTTCACAAAATCCCATGTGGCATCCGGGAAGGCTTCCTTGAGCTTTCCGGTAATCTGGAATTTGATCTGTCTCCAGAGAATGGTTTCCAGATCAGGTGTTCCTTCCAGATGACGAGTTCTTTCTGGGCGTTTTCGTAGCTTATGCTCCCTGTTTTTCAGGCGTTCCGTGAAAAGCGGGAGAAGATAACTGAACAGCGTGACTCCGATACCGATCAGGGCAATGCCTGCAATCAGAAGCCGGTTGGCATCCTGTGGTACGAAAAGTGCTGCAAGAAACAGTACAAGCACGACAAACTGTAAGAATTTTTTTCGATTTGATTTTTTCATGAGCTGATTCCTTTCTGATTCATGATTCTTAGACAAGCCCGGAAGCTGGATGGGAAATCGCCGCTTCCGGACATGAAAAAGAGGAACTGCATCATCACAAAGATGATAAATGCAATTCCTCAACATAGGGTTCCTTGAGAGTTAATAGGGCAACTGGGATGCCATCTGTTCCGGCACATTTTGAAAGCCGTCAGTTGGCTGACTGCCCGGCATACCTCCGTAATTTGGCATTCCGGTATAACTGCCCTGCGGCGGGTAGCTGCTCTGTGGCTGCCCGGTTCCGTTTGGCGGAGCCTGATACTGTCCGCCATTTGAAGGAGGCGTGTAGGCACCGTTAGCAGGAGCCATTCCCTGCTGTGGATAGCCGCCAGGCATTGCCTGATTCTGGTAGCTGCCATTGGGATTTCCCTGCATTGGGTAGCTGCCATTGCCGGCTGCACCGGGCGTTGCCGCACCACCATTCGGCTGGCTGTTCTGGTTTGCACCCGGATGTCCGGTATTGCTGTCAGAACGGTTGGATGGTACAAAGTGCCAGTCCTTGACATTGATCCTCGGACCGGCATTTGCCTGCCCCGCATTCTTTCCTTTCTGATAAATGAACGGATGAAGCTCCAGATCACCATAGATCATCAGCCCGGTTCCTTTCTTTACGCCTGCTTTTGCTAAGCGTTCTGCAAGGAACTTGTTAAAATAGCACTGATAGTAAATGGTTTCTTCCTTTCCATCCTGGCCTCGCTGTGAAACTGCAATGTCCAGAGAAACATATTCCGTACCGGAATTTTTTCCTTGCTGCATCTCAGGATCTCTTGTGGCCCTCCCTAAAATTGTTAAAATTGCTGACATAAAAATTCTCCTTTCTGCCTCTTTGGGCGTTAAAATAGATTAAAATAAAAAAAGTGCCATTATAGCACCGTATAAAACGGCAGTATAATGACACGATTTTCCAAACTTAAACTGCATATGCTTCTGGATGAATGGTCCAGACTCCCATGACGGGACAGCACAAAAACTTAAATACAAGATTATATTAACACAAGATATAGCATATGTCAAAAGAATTAGAACTATATATAGCATATGTAGACGAGGTGGAAGGATAATATCAAAAGAATTTTGGACATAGTTATAAAAGTGCAATATAATATTGTTTAAATCGGAAAATGGAAGGATGAGAAAAATGGAGCAGAAAAACAGAATTCTGATTGTAGAAGACGATACGGATATCAATAATCTTTTATATACGGCATTACAGAAAGCAGGGTATGAGACGGTACAGGCTTTTTCCGGGACGGAAGCGAGGATGCTGTTCCAGATGGATAAGGCGGGCTTTTCTTTGATTCTATTGGATCTGATGCTTCCGGGAATTTCAGGAGAAGAGGTGCTTGCCCAGATTCGGAAACAGGGCAATACGCCGGTTATTGTCCTGACAGCCAAAGACGGATTGGATGAAAAAATCGGGCTTCTTACCAGTGGGGCAGATGATTACATTACAAAACCGTTTGAGATACAGGAGGTGCTTGCCCGGATTCAGGTTCAGCTCCGCCATATGCAGCAGGAGCCGGAACATAAAAGCGTGTCATATAAAAACCTGGAACTGGACCGTGAGCGCTTTGAAGTCCGGATTGCCGGAGTGCTGCTTCCCAAAATTACAAAGCAGGAATTTGCAATTCTGGAGCTTTTACTGGAGCATCCGAAACAGGTCTTCAGCAAAGAAGAGATTTTTGAATATGCGTGGGATGAACACTATATGGGAGAGACAAAGACACTGGATGTACATATCAGCAATATCCGGAAAAAGATAAAAGCAGTAACGCAGGAGGAATATATTGATACCGTATGGGGAATCGGCTACCGTCTGCATTCTTAATCTTTACTCTTTTTTTACTATTTATTTGCGTTTGATTAGGATTTATCCGATATGATAACAGCAGATAAGAAAAGGAGATGAAAGCATTGAGTGAATTGTTATTAAGTACAAATGGATTGACGAAGCAGTATGGTCATCATAAGGCAGTGGATAAAGTAAACCTTCACATAAAAAAGGGTGCTATCTATGGATTTATCGGACGGAACGGTGCGGGAAAGACGACTTGCCTGAAGATGATCAGTGGACTTGCAAGACCGACAGCCGGAGAGATTGAGATGTTCGGGTGTAAAGGAAAAGAACTGGAGAGGATTCGTTCTCGTGTGGGGTGTCTGATTGAAGCACCGGGGCTGTATGGCAACATGAATGCATATACAAACCTGAAAATAAAATGTGAATTGTTTGGTATTCGGAAAAAGGGATACATCGAAGATATCTTAGAGACGGTCGGACTGGAAGGTGTCGGAAAGAAAAAAACGAAACATTTTTCCCTTGGAATGAAGCAGCGTCTCGGAATCGGGCTGGCACTGGTCGGGGAGCCGGATCTCCTGGTCCTTGATGAACCGATCAATGGGCTTGATCCCCAGGGAATTGCAGAGGTGCGTGATACCATACAGAGACTGCGAGATGAACGGAATATGACGATTTTGATATCCAGTCATATTTTAGAGGAATTATCTAAGATTGCAACGGATTATGGAATTATCCATAATGGAAGTCTTCTGCAGGAGCTGACAAGCGAAGAACTGATGAAACGCTGCAGTGAACGGATTGAAATAGAGTTAATCCATCCGGAGCAGGCAGTCCCGATTCTGGACAGAATGGGATTTACCAACTATCAGGTTACAGATAAGAGCCATATCCATATATTTGAACGATTGAATGAAAGCGCCAATGTCAATATGGAACTGGCAAAAGCAGGAATTTTGGTCAATGGAATTTCCATTACCAGTGAAGAACTGGAAACCTATTTCTTGAATCTGACAGGAGGGAATCAAAATGCTTAATATGATAAAAATGGATCTGTACCGGATGGTCCGGACAAAAAGTATGTATGTGGTATGGATTGTGATGGCGGCAGCTATATTCTTCTCCACATCCATGTCGAAACTGGATATTGATACGATGAACAAGGAAGCGGAACAACAGCAGACAGAAAACATTGCAGAAACAGTGAAACCAGAAACCATCAATATGGGAATGTCCGTATTCCTGCCGACACAGCCGGGAGAAAAAGTAACGGTCTTTGATCAGGTATATGCAAACCTGCAGGCGAAGTTTGTGGCGTTGTTTCTGGTGATTTTTACAGTGCTGTTTTCCAGTGCAGATATAGGAAGCGGTTATATTAAAAATATCGGCGGGCAGGTAAGGAGCCGGAGAAACCTGATCTTTTCCAAAGCTTCCGTGTTGTTTGTGTATACGACTGTTACCATGCTGCTTTATTTCATCATTCAGATTATTGCACAGCAGATGTACTTCGGATATCTGGAGTGGGGGAATGGAAGCGAGTTGCTGAGATACTTTGGTATTCAGATTTTGCTTCATTATGCACTGGTACTAATCAGTATGGCGATTGCGGTGGTTTTGAACAGCAACGTGTTCAGCATGACGATTGTTATCTGCCTGTGCATGAATACCATGATTGTCTTATACGGAGTGATCAATCATTTGATCCAGAAGGCAGGTGTGGAGAATTTCCAGATTTTGAAATATACAGTGACAGGAAAGATTGCACTTTTATCCATGTCACCGACCAATAAGGAATGCCTGACGGCAGTTGTGATTGCGGCGGCGTTCGGAATCGTGGTTACATTACTGACAGCATGGGTATTCAGAAAGAGAGATATCTAAATGATAAAACTAGGGTTCGTGCTATTGATAGCAGTGATACTGGTACAAGGAATGTTATTTTGGAAATACCAGCGGCAGGTGAAAGACATCTGCCGCCAGTTGTCGTTTCTGATGAAGCACGACAGCAACATGCTGATTACCAGAGAAATGGATTTTGGAGGCATTGGTGAGTTGGCAGATGTTTTAAACGAATGGCTGGAACTGAAGCGAAGGGAAAAGAAGGAATACTTGAAGAAAGAGGAGATGATTTCGGATACATATACAAATCTCTCACATGATATCCGTACTCCTTTGACATCCCTTGACGGATATTTTCAGTTAATGGAAACCTGTGAAGACCAGGAAGAGCAGAGACGGTATATGAAGATCATACAGGAGAGAATCGGCAGCCTGAAAGAAATGCTGGAAGAATTATTTACTTTTACAAAACTTAAAAACGATTCTTTTCATCTGGAAATGTCATCCTGCTGTATCAACAAGATTTTGAAAGATACCATATTTTCCTACTACGATGAATGGACGGGCAGAGGAATTGAACCGGAGATACAGATTACAGATAAACTGCTGTTTATGAACGGAAATGAACAGGGAATCCAGAGAATTTTTCAGAATATCATAAAAAACGGACTGGATCACGGGGAGAAGAAAATCAGTATTTCACTGGAAGAAGTTGAAAACAACATCCGGATACAGATAAAAAATCAAGTATGTCATGTGGAAAAAATAAATGTAGATCAGGTGTTTGAACGGTTTTATAAAGCGGATGAAGCACGCAGTAAGACTTCCAGCGGTCTCGGCTTATCAATTGCGAAAGAGCTGGTACTTCGTATGGATGGGAAAATCAGCGCCCGGATAGAAGGGAATGAGTTCTGTGTGGAGATTGTGTTTCCAAAATAAAAGGAAAAATTTATATTAAAGCAAGTGAAAATGGGGAATGACTTTATATAGGTTTCATGGTAGAATTACAGTAGAAAGAGAAGAGTCACTCAGTCATTTGTTGTATGAAAGGATGAGTATAATGTATAAAGTAGAACTTAAATTTGATACAAGCAAGCTCGCTCCGGAAACGGTAAATCAGATGTGTGAACAGGCAGATCAGATTTTTGAGCAGGAGGATTTAAGCTGTGCAGTCAAAGCCCTTGGAAGCAGGATTTATCTTGACCGGGGACGCAAGCAGGACTATGGAAGATTCTGGGCAGCAATCTTTCAGTTGAAAAACTCCGTAGGAATTGCAGAGAATTTGTTAGAGTGTTTCTGGTATAACGGAACAGAAAAGGAGAACCTGATTACAGACTTTATAAGGAACTAACAGATGGACAGCTTACAGAGGAAAGGCATCAATTTTGACCTGAATACACAAGCACTAAAGGAATATTATCCGAAAGGTGACTGGCATAATGCATATGCGGATGTAAGGGACTTTTTTGAAGCAAACGGATTTGAGCATATTCAGGGATCGGGATATCATTCGGTGGAAGCAATGTCAGAAGCAAAAGCCATGGCAGTTATTTATCAGATGACAAAAGAATTTCCATGGCTCAATTATTGTGTGAATGTGTGTACCATATCAGATGTACCGGAACTGTTTGATATCTCGCATGTATTTGCCAGAGAAGCGGAACGGTTGGAAAAGAAAAATGCATGATTTGACAAATTATTTCCAATATGTTATATTCATCTCAAGCAAAAAAGGGAGTAGCTGAACGCCTTGAAAGAGGTGGTTTTGTAACCGACAACCGGTATCGAGAGATACCCGTAGCAAATGAGATAGCAAGACTTTTATTGTGGCAGAGGTCATGATAGGAGTCTTTTTTTATTATGAAATATAGAAAATCTGCCGCAATAGTCTGCTAAAAAGAAAGAGAGGATAAACGATGAGTAACGAAATGATGAAACGGGAAATGCAGGAAGCAGTACAGGCAGGGGAGCGGGCGCTTCAGAGCCTTTACGCAGCAAGGGATAAGTTGGGAAGTGCGAGAAACTGGGGCATTTTTGATATGCTTGGAGGAGGCTTTATCAGTGACTTTGTGAAGCATTCTAAAATGAATGACGCAGCTGCGTTGATGGAACAGGCGAAAAGCGATATTCAGCGTTTTCAGAGAGAATTAAGAGATGTGCAGGTTTCCTTGGATCTGCGCATGGAAATCGGCAGCTTCCTTTCCTTTGCGGATTTCTTTCTGGACGGGCTGGTGGCAGATTATATGGTGCAGAGCAAGATTGCAGATGCAAGAGAACAGGTGGATGATGCCATCAACCGGATAGAAAAGATACTTGCTGATGTGAAAAATCGGATGAATGGGGAGGTGTAGCATATGGGATGCCTGGGAAATGTGTTGTGGTTTGTGTTTGGCGGCGCAGTCAGTGGGCTGAGCTGGTGTCTGGCAGGTTGTCTCTGGTGTATTACCGTTGTGGGGATTCCGGTGGGGATGCAGTGTTTTAAATTTGCGGCGCTTAGTTTTTTCCCCTTTGGAAAAGAGGTGCAGTATGGTGGCGGAGCTGGTTCGTTCCTTTTGAATATCATCTGGCTGATTGTATCCGGTCTGCCTCTTGCACTGGAGCATCTGGCGTTGGGTACAGCTTTATGTGTGACGATTATCGGAATCCCGTTTGGTTTACAGCAGTTTAAACTGGCGAAACTGGCATTGATGCCGTTTGGTGCGGAGGTGTATTAAGATGCGATTATTTGATAAAAGGACACCGCTTCAGAAGGAGTGGGAAAAGCTGGAAGTACAGGAGCAGAGATTCCTTCAGAAGCGTTCAGAGAAAAGGGAGAGCATTCTGAATCAGAAACTGGAGGAAAAGATACCGCCGAAACTTCAGAAAACATTGGATACCGCTTTTGCGAAGGCATTTGCTCTGATTTTCGAGAAAGGAACCGGGGTTATTGAAAAGACGTATCAGCGGACAAAACTGGAGCAGGATTATCAGGTGCGGCAGTATATGGCGGATGTAAAGCAGAATTCCAAATCCCTCCGCTCTTTTTCTAAAAAGGCAAGAGATACGGGAACAAAGAATTTACTGCTATCCGGTGTGTCTGGAATCGGGATGGGCGTATTGGGAATCGGTCTGCCGGATATTCCGGTATTTACAGGGATGATTTTAAAGAATATTTATGAGACTGCTCTGCAGTATGGATACAGCTATGAAAGCAGGGAAGAAAAATATTTTATCTTATTATTGATCCGGGGAGCAGTATCCTATGGGGATACACTTTGTGAGATTGACGGGAAAGTAAATGAATTTATCAGAAACGGAATACTGCCGGAAGAGTATCAGGATAAGGAGCAGATCGAACAAACGGCGGGAGCTTTGTCAAAAGAGCTTCTGTATATGAAGTTCTTACAGGGAATTCCGGTGGTTGGTGCTGTAGGCGGAGCTTATGATGCAGTCTACATGAAACGGATCACAGAGTATGCAGAGCTGAAATACCGGCACAGGTATCTGGCGGGGCGGAAAAAGGCAGAGAATGGACAATTATGTAAAAGGTGTAAAAGTTATAGAGATATATGATGCCGCAAATAAGGAATTGCTGGTAAAGTATGATGATAAGCATAATATAGACAAGGTTATTTCTGCTTTAAATATAAAATCATGGAAAGAGACAGAAAAAAGCATAGGTATGAACCCTAAATATACCATAAAATTTTATTGCGATACTACGAACCAAGATGAAGAAAAAGATATAAAAGAAATTACCCTTTATGAAAATGGGGAATATGCTACGATTTTTATTACTTCTCCTGGCGGAGTAAAACAAAACTATAAAACGAGCATTGATATTTCTGAATTGGTTATCTAATAATATTTGTGTAATGAGAATGAAAATCTAATTCTTTCAAGTTTAACTAAGACATTCCCGGAGCAAATGCTCATGTACGGTAAAGTATCACAAGAAAATTATGTCGAATTGACAGCCGCCTCCGCTATACCGAATAAGGAAATAAAGAGTCCTCAAATTTTGCGCTACTAAATGAAGACGAGCGGAAGTAATCTCCCGCTCGTCAGTAAACTTAACTATGCCATATCAATCCCGCTTCTTTCCCGCCACCGGCACTAAGAACAGCGCGGGCAACAGCAGGAAAGCGGTACAGACCAGCCCCCAGGGTATGGACACCTGCTGGGCTACCAGCCCCACAATAGGCCCGCCGATGATCTGCCCGAAAGAGTCCAGCTGTCCGCTGGTGGAAAAGACTGTGGCGCGCATTTTCTCATCCACATGGTCGTTCATCCAGGCGGCCAGCACAGGCTCCTTGATGGTGCGCATAAGCCCCGCCAGCAGGAACACCAACAACATGAACCAAAAGCTCCGCCCCACCGCGAAGAGAACCAGGCACAGGATATACCCGGCGCTGGTGGACATGACCACACTGGTTCGGCTGACAGTCCCTTTTTTCTCCATGCGGGCGATGAGCAACTGAGAAGCCAGAATACCTAAGCCGTTGCCGATAAGACTGATAACACCGAACCAAGTGACGCTGTTCAGCGGCCCGATAACGGGTATTACCGTGTCATCCAGAAAATGAGCGGTGGAGAGCCGGTCAAAGCCTTCACTGGCAAGTCCCCCGCATAGTGTGATTGCTAAGAGCGCCAGCAACACAGGTGCGCCTTTCACAAAGCCCAGGTTGAGCTTGAACAGGCAGACAAAGTCTTTAAGCAAGCCCTGCCGTTCCTCAATAGCAGGGGAGAAGTTGGTTTCTGGCATGATGCGAACCATCACCAGCCCCAACAACAAGCACAAACTGCCCCCCAAGATGACAGGCATTTGCAGGTTTATGTTTCCCAGCAGTGTGCCCAGCACCACGCCCAGAACGCCGCCGATTTGCCCCATTTGACTGCCCCGCAGGAACACCTTGTCTATGGGTTTGTCCTCTTCCTCCGAGGCAATCCACGCCTCCAGAGCGCCGGTGATGAAGGTATCACCGCAACCCCAGACAACCTGGGCCAGCAGAACCGGCGCGAACCACGGTAGCGCACCCTCCATCAGAAAGCCCAGGCCGTAGAGGAACATTCCAATCAGCACCGAGCGCCGACGGCTATACAAATCCGCCACCACACCGGTGGGTATCTCGAACAGAAAGCAGGAGGTCTCCAGAACCGTCCCTACCAGGACAAGCTGGAAAGCATCCAGCTGCACCACCTCCAGGTGGTACACGATGGAAAGCACTGTGGACATAGAAACCGCCAGGGAACAGACAAATCGGAACAGCAGGTAGACAGAATATGCCTTTGAATTTTTAGCAAACATGAAGTTACATTCTCCTAGTATAATAATGGTGTAGTCAAGAACGACTACTGGTTAATAGTTACAAAGTCCAATCTAATAAATCTATATAGATATAACGGAAGGAGGAGTTCCCCCTCCATCAGAAGTTATAGGACATATTTACCGTGTCTGAGGTTTCCTTAATGCACCAGACAAAATATAGAGGTATAATCACTGAAGGCAGGATCATTGACGTTTCCTCCTTGGGAGCCGGCCTTCTGGGATATTTCGCAATAGCCAGCAATGAACGCTTGCATTGCGCAAGACGTTACATTATCTTCTGAAACATATGCCGGATCTTGTCTAAACGGCTGTTCGGGCGGCGTGGCTGAAATACAGGCTCGCCGGAAGTTTCCTGATACCCTTTTAATTCTGTAATGCAGACACTTCTTCCATTTGTATAAAAATTCAGATCATTCCTATATTCACCGATACAACGGGCAGGGATTTCACCCTTAAAAATAACTTCATCTTTTTCAAGTCTGGTTGATTCAATGATTGCGCAATACTTTGGTGCATCATTATAAGCCCGTGAAAGATATTCCTGCGGTGCAAAAAGGGTAAAGGAAAGGTATGGTTCCAACAGTTGTGTCCCTGCTTTTTTCAATGCCTGCTCCAACACGACAGGCGCAAGAAAACGAAAATCAGCGGGGGTGCTGACCGGGCTGTAATAAACTCCATAATCAAAACAAATTTGGCAGTCTGTCACTCCCCAGCCATATAAGCCCTGCTCCATTCCATAACGCACACCCTCCATGACGGCATTTTGAAAACTTTGGTTTAAATAGCCGAGAGATACCTCGCTTTTATATTGTGTTCCGCTTCCAACAGGAAGCGGTGTTACAGTCAAACCAATAGATGCCCAAAACGGATTCGGCGGCACTTCAATATGAATCGTGCAGCTCGCTTTTTTTTGCGGTCTTTCCAGATAAATAACCGAAGGCTCTTTCATAGCCACGCCCACATGATATTTTTCTTCTAATAGCGAACAAATAACTTCTAACTGTACTTTTCCCAAAAAAGATAACATAATCTCATGGGTAACAGTATCAATGTCAAAATGCAAAAGAGGGTCTGTATCAGCAATCTCTGCGAGGGCATTTAACAGGGCTTCCCTTTGCTCCGGCTTTTGCGGCTCTACCGTTGTCCGAAGTAATGGCATGGGATTATCAATCCGTGTTTTGTGAGGCAGGAGTTTTTCATTTCCCAGGATATCGTTCAGTTTCAAAGTATCATCAGCTAAAATAACAATTTCTCCCGGACAGGCATGGTCAGCCGGGACGATTTCACCATTTGACGGAATACACATTTCTGTAATCTTTATTTTTTCCTTTTTTGACAGCAGCAGGGTATCCCGTAAATGGAGCGTCCCATGATACAGGCGTAAATAAGAAAGCCGTTTTTTCCGCTCTGTATACTCAACCTTAAAAACATATCCACATAATTCAGACTGAATATCGTCCGTTTCTGTAATGAAAGTTTCTATAATCGCTTCAATCAGTTTTTCTGTTCCTAAATTGTCTTTTGCACTCCCATGATAAACAGGAAACAAAGAGCAGCATCTGGTTCTTTTGCACTTTTCATATTGTAATTCCTGTATATCCAAAGAATCCTCTGCAACATATCGTTCTAATAGTTCATCGCTTCCGGAAATAATCATATCCCATTTGTCTAAATCAGAAATATCGGTCATGGTTATCTTTGGCGACAGGGAAACCTCCTGCATGACAATCATATCACTGGTAAGTTTATCTTTAATGCTTTGGTAAACACACTGCAGGTCGATCCCATTTTGGTCTATCTTATTTATAAAGATAATTGTCGGAATGTCCATTTTCTGAAGCGCATGGAATAATATACGGGTTTGTGCCTGTACGCCGTCTTTTGCTGAAATGACTAAAACAGCTCCGTCAAGGACAGATAAAGAGCGGTATGCTTCGGTTAAAAAATCCATATGACCGGGAGTGTCCACGATATTGATTTTATAATCATTCCAATAAAAAGAAGTAACCGCTGTCTGAATGGTAATTCCCCGTTGCCGTTCCAAAATCATAGTGTCTGTTCTTGTGGTCCCTTTATCCACGTTTCCCTGTTCCGCAATCGCTCCACTGGTGTATAGCAGACTTTCTGTCAATGTAGTTTTTCCTGCGTCTACATGGGCCAGAATGCCGATATTGATTATTTTCATGTGATTGTCCTCCCTTTACAGCCCCAAAGGGCATAAAAATCCCCAGCAGTAAAATACTTTTACCACTGGGGATTCTAATTTGCGGACATACACATATACAGCATACACCTATTTGTGATTGCTGTTTTTTGAATATGTCAAAATTGATAAGGCAAAAGTATTCTTAAATTGGGTACAAAAAACCAAGCCCCCACAAAAGGAGCTATCATAATTCTTTGTTCCCACTATTTGATTATAGTTTTATTTAAGAATACCTTGCCGCATATTTTTTACTCCTTTTCTGGAATGAAGCTATTATATCACATCAGTTTTAGGAAAGCAAGTACTTAAAAGAAATTTTTCTTCCCCTTATATGTAACAATCATACCGGCTTCCTGGTGTTCAGAATGGTTTCTGCTGTCTGCTGTGGTGTTTGATTGGAATTGTCCAGCCAAAAGCCGATCCGTGGTGTTGTCTGCATAAATGTATCGTATATTGATAAAATCAGCATCAGAGAGGAGGAACCATTTTGAACCAGAAACAGACGGATATTACAACAGGAAAGCAAATACGTCATCTGCGAACACAATCGGGAATGACACAGGAAGAACTGGCTGGGGAATTGAATGTTACCCGGCAGGCGCTATCGAATTGGGAGAGAGATGTTAATGAACCCGATTTAAATACGTTGAAAAAAATTTGTTTTCTTTTTGGAGTCCACATGGACGATTTTGCGAAGGAGGTAATAACAAAAATGGAAACATGTGAAAAAAAAGAGAAACGACAATTTAATAAGTATGATATGGCAATTGGACTTTTTTATGGTGTCGGGATATTTCTTGGCATTGGTATTTTCTTTGTTGGCGGTTTTATGACAATGTCGGGTGCAGGGTGGGGAGCATCACTATTTGGCGGTGGCTGTTTTTCTCTTGTATTTGGCTTGATATGCCATGCAGTTATTACATTGAGAAGAAATGACAAATGATGACATATCCTGCTTTCTAGACTTTTCGGTCATATCGCGTAAAAAAGCCGCTGCTTTTGGCTTTCCAATAGCGGCGGCAAAGGGAAATATCCTTTGAATACCTTACAGAAGAAAAGTTTTGCAGCATTATAAAAATAAAAGCCTATACCATTTTGGAAAGAAAAGATACATAATAGTCAAGACGGCAACAATCAGAAGTTATGGAGGGTAACAATGGAATATAGTAAGGAAGATTTAATGGAAGCAAAAAGGCAAATTTTGGGAGTGGGAGAGAACATGGGAACAGAGGAAAGTAAAAAAATCTGGGAGAAAAACGCACAATTTTGGGATAATGCAATGGGTGACAAATCTAATGAATTTCACAGAGAGGTAGTGCGTCCCAAAGTAACGGAACTTCTATCTCCTAATCCTGCGGATTACATTTTGGATATTGCGTGTGGCAATGGAAATTATTCTTCGTATCTTGCACAAAGAGGCGCTTCGATTGTCGCTTTTGATTACAGCAAAAAAATGATAGAATTGGCTAAAAGACGGCAATCACAATATGCAAAACAAATTGAATTTTGTGTAGCGGATGCGACCAATAGAGAAAGTATATTAGAATTAAAAAGAAATCGAGCCTTTACGAAAGCAGTTTCTAATATGGCAATTATGGATATTACGGATATTGAACCACTTCTTATGGCTGTTTATGAACTGTTGGAGGAAAGCGGAATTTTTGTCTTTGCAACGCAACACCCTTGTTTTATCACGTTGACTGAAAAATATATGACACCGCACAGTTACTATGGTATAGCGATTGAAGGGCAACCGGAGGAGCAGATTTATTATCATCGTTCCATACAAGATATTTTTAACCTTTGTTTTAGAGCTGGATTTGTCATTGATGGATTTTATGAAGAATGTTTCAAAAACAACAAAGAAATTCCTATGGTAATGATAGTAAGGCTTAAAAAGGTAAAACGTGATAGCTTAAAATAAATTCAAGTTTGCCGGATAAATAGCAAACCTGGCCGAGCCAGTCAACGGTCAAGATGAACGGGCTTCGCCCGCCGTTGACAGCCCCGCCCGGTTTTGCAGTTAGGCAGTCAAGGAGCGACAGCCTAAAGTGCTGCCGCCCCTTACTATCATAAAAAGCAACTACTAACCAGCCACAGCCCTTTTGGGAGGAAAGGGGGATTTTCCATGACCTGTACAGAAGAATATCGGGAACATATCGAGTACACTTTCCATGCCTTTTGCAAAGTCGTTATCCGAAATGCAACGATCAACGCAGCGAGGACACGGAGCAGGAAGCACAAAAGAGAAATATCCCTTGAATACCTCACAGACGAAAAGCACTACCCTTTAGGCACGACAGATGAATATTTCCAAGCCCCGGAGCCGGACGAGGAATACATACTTACCCTTTGCGGCGATACGGTCATTTTCAGCAGCGGCTTACTTGCGGAAGCCCTGTCACGGCTGGACGAACGGGAGCGGGAAATGATTTACCTGTCCTTTTTCAAGCGTATTCCACAGCACGAAATTGGCAGACAGTACGGGCGCAGCCGCAGCACAGCGGGCTACCATATCCGAAAAGTCCTACGGCAGCTCCAAGCGGAAATGGAGGGAATGGCATATGAGAAATAATAGGCTTCTCCCCTATGAAACAATCGTCCAAGCCACCAGCGGGGAGCCGGAAGCGGTGGGAACTGTATTGCAGTATTACCGCCGCCGCATACAATGTGCCGCCCGTGTGAATGGACGGGTAGACCAAGATACAGAGGACTACATCACCCAGACGCTTCTCACAGCTATTTTCAAGTTCCGCTTTGGGAGATAGCCCTACCGCCTACAACTGAATAACCGCCGCTTCGCCGGCAACCAGAAAGCAGTAAATCTATTCAACAGATTTGCTGCTTTTTTTCGTTCCTGTTTGGCATTTTTGAAAATCCCCAGTATGAAAAAACAAAAGGGAAAATTGCCGCCGCAGTTGGCAAAATCCCTTACTTATCCGTGGAGGGTATCAAAGAAAAAAATACTGCCATTGTCCGCCTTTTTCGGCTTGCGTGGTGTTGTAGGGAATAAGGGGAAATTCTAAAAATCTCCGTCCATTTTGCTTTGCGTGGTGTTGTAGGTAGTGAAAGGAAAATTTTCAAGATATGCCGGAATAGCGGGTAGCAAAGCCCTTTTGAAACGTCTTGTTAGCGGAAAGTACGGAAGCCGGGGAACGCCGGAGTTTTTCAGAGCAAGATTCTACCGCAGTACCAAAATTCGCTTATCGCTCATTTTGCCCCTGCGGGAATCTTGTTGGGGAGTGCCTTCCCCAAACCCTGCTTATGCGGCTTACGCCGCTGGAAAATCCCTCAAAATAATTTTTCGGATTTTTCAAAAACAGTTCCGCTTTACACCCTGTTTTTCTCCTATTAGTGAGAGGACACCACGCACAGCCGAAGGAGGTTTTACCATGCGAAAACGATATAACACGCCGCACCGCAGCCGGGTAGTCAAGACACGCATGACCGAGGAAGAATACGCCGAGTTTGCGGAAAGGCTTTCTGCTTACAACATGAGCCAAGCCGAGTTTATCCGGCAAGCCATAACCGGGGCAGCCATACGCCCCATCATAACCGTTTCCCCCGTCAATGACGAGTTGCTTGCCGCTGTCGGGAAGCTGACCGCCGAATACGGCAGGATCGGCGGCAACTTAAACCAGATAGCCCGGACGCTGAACGAGTGGCACAGCCCCTACCCGCAGCTTGCCGGGGAGGTACGGGCGGCGGTTTCCGACCTTGCTGCCCTAAAGTTTGAAGTCTTGCAGAAAGTGGGTGACGCTGTTGGCAACATTCAAACATATCAGCTCTAAAAATGCGGACTATGGCGCAGCGGAAGCCTATCTCACATTTGAGCATGACGAGTTTACCATGAAGCCCACCCTTGATGAAAACGGGCGGCTGATACCGAGGGAGGATTACCGCATTTCTTCCCTCAACTGTGGGGGCGAGGATTTCGCTGTTGCCTGTATGCGGGCTAATCTCCGCTATGAGAAAAACCAAAAACGGGAAGATGTGAAAAGCCACCACTATATCATCAGCTTTGACCCACGGGACGGGACAGACAACGGCTTGACCGTAGACCGGGCGCAGGAGCTGGGCGAGCAGTTCTGTAAAGAGCATTTCCCCGGACACCAAGCCTTAGTCTGCACCCACCCGGACGGGCATAACCACAGCGGCAATATCCATGTGCATATCGTCATCAACTCCCTGCGGATTTATGAAGTCCCGCTTCTGCCCTACATGGACAGACCAGCCGACACACGGGAGGGCTGCAAGCACCGCTGCACCAACGCCGCTATGGAATATTTCAAGAGTGAAGTCATGGAGATGTGCCACCGGGAGGGGCTTTACCAAATCGACCTCCTAAGCGGCAGCAAGGAACGGATAACCGAACGGGAATACTGGGCGGCAAAGAAAGGACAGCTTGCCCTTGATAAAGAGAACGCTGTCAGAGAAGCCGCAGGACAGCCGACCAAGCCCACCAAGTTTGAAACGGACAAGGCGAAGCTGCGCCGGACGATACGGCAGGCACTTTCCCAAGCTGGCAGCTTTGACGAATTTTCTTCCCTTTTGCTGCGGGAGGGTGTGACCGTCAAGGAGAGCCGGGGGCGGCTTTCCTACCTCACGCCGGACAGGACAAAGCCTATCACAGCCCGGAAGCTGGGGGACGATTTTGACAAGGCTGCTGTCCTTGTCCTGCTTACGCAGAACGCCCACAGAGCCGCCGAACAGAGCAAAGCCATACTCGAATACCCTGCCGCGGTTAAAAAGCTGTCACAAGGGGAAAAAACCACAAAAACCACCCCGGCAGACAACACCTTGCAGCGCATGGT
The DNA here is from genome assembly GCF_003479245.1 of Ruminococcus sp. AF17-12. Taxonomy (NCBI): domain Bacteria; kingdom Bacillati; phylum Bacillota; class Clostridia; order Eubacteriales; family Oscillospiraceae; genus Ruminococcus; species Ruminococcus sp. AF17-12. Next base: position 262,304 of record NZ_QUGY01000001.1, on the reverse strand, counting down.
TGACCGGGAAGCCAAGCGAGCCGAGGGCAAGGGCGTGGGCTATGACCGCTGGGCGGCAAAGCACAACCTAAAGCAAATGGCAGCTACCGTTACCGCCTATCAGCAGTACGGCTTTTCTTCCCCGGAGGAACTGGACGAAGCCTGTTCTGCCGCCTATACCGCCATGCGGGAAAGCCTTACAGAGCTGAAGCAGATGGAAAAGACGCTGAACGGGAAAAAGGAGCTGCAACGGCAGGTGCTTGCCTATTCCAAGACCCGCCCTGTCCGGGACGGGCTGAAACAGCAGAAAAACGCCAAAGCAAAAGCAGCCTACCGTCAGAAGTACGAAAGCGACTTTATCATAGCAGACGCAGCCGCCCGCTATTTCAGGGAAAACGGCATTTCCAAGCTGCCGAGCTATAAAGCCCTGCAAGCAGAGATTGAAACCCTTATCCAAGAGAAAAACAGCGGCTACAACGATTACCGGGCAAAACGGGAGGAATACCGCCGCTTACAGACTGTCAAGGGCAATATCGACCAGATTTTACACCGGGAGCGCAAGCCTGTGAAAAGGCAGGAACAGGAACGATAAAAACCGCCCCAAAATGTACCCGAACCTATACAGAACAAGGGGGCTGCCCCGTACCCTATCCGCAAATACCAAAGGATTTTTTAACGGGCTTATAGGGCAGAAAAAACCCGAAAATGATACCGAGATGATACAGAATTACCGCCGATACCGCCACACCAGCGGAAACGGCAGAAAGGAGCGCACCCATGCCAAGAATGAGCAAGAAACGGCGGCTGGAATGGTCTTTTTTCCTGCGGCAAGTGAAAGTCGGGAATTCCACCTGCGATCGTATCACATACAATGACCTCTGCCGGGGCTGTACCCATAGCTGCAAGCAGAGCTTCCGGGCGGTTATCATACTCTGCCCCCACTACTACTCCAAACGCCGGAAAAAGGAGGACAGGGACAATGGCAGATAACCGCAAGTATTACTACCTCAAGCTGAAAGAGAACTTTTTTGACAGCGACTCCATTGTGCTGCTGGAAGATATGAAAGACGGGATTTTATACTCCAATATCCTCTTGAAGCTGTACTTAAAATCGCTGAAAAACGGCGGGAAATTGCAGCTTGACGAGCATATCCCCTACACAGCGCAGATGATAGCGACACTGACCCGCCACCAGATAGGGACGGTTGAGAGGGCTTTAGAGATTTTCCGGCAGTTGGGGCTTGTGGAGCAGCTTGACAGCGGGGCTTTCTATATGACCGACATTGAGCTGATGATAGGACAGTCCTCTACCGAAGCCGAGCGGAAACGGGCTGCAAGACTGGAAAACAAGGCACTTTTACCGCCCCGGACAAAAGGCGGACATTTGTCCGACATTCGTCCACCAGAGATAGAGATAGAGTTAGAGAAAGAGATAGAGATAGAAAAAGAGAGAGAGGGAGAAACGGGACACCCCGCCCCCGCCGCTTATGGCAGATACAACAATGTGATACTGACCGATACAGAGCTTTCCGGGCTAAAAACAGAGTTGCCCGACAAGTGGGAGTATTATATTGACCGGCTTTCCTGCCATATCGCTTCCACCGGGAAACAGTACCACAGCCATGCAGCCACCATTTACAAGTGGGCGCAGGAGGACGCTGCCAAAGGCAAGGCTGCCCCGAAACAGGGCATACCCGATTATTCATGCAAGGAGGGCGAGAGCTTATGAAAAACGGAATTGAAGCTATGATTACGGACATTACAGCCACTACCGCCGAAGCGGAGGACTACACAGGCGAGGACGGGCTTTTATACTGCGGTAAGTGCCATACGCCCAAAGAAGCCTATTTTGCAGAGGGAAAGACTTGTTTCGGGCGTGACCGCCACCCGGCAGAGTGCGACTGCCAGCGGGCAGCCCGTGAAAAGCAGCAAGCCGCCGAAAGCCGACAGAAGCACCTTGAAAAAGTGGAGGACTTGAAACGCCGGGGCTTTACCGACCCTGCTATGCGGAACTGGACATTTGAGCATGACAACGGCAGAAACCCGCAGACCGAAACCGCCCGCTTTTATGTGGAGAGCTGGGAAACCATGCAGGCTGAAAATATCGGCTACCTGTTTTGGGGCGGCGTGGGGACGGGAAAAAGCTACCTTGCCGCCTGTATCGCCAACGCCCTTATGGAAAAAGAGGTTGCCGTCTGCATGACAAACTTTGCAACGATACTGGGTGACCTTGCCGCCAGCTTTGAGGGCAGGAACGAATATATTTCCCGCCTTTGCAGCTACCCTCTGCTGATACTTGATGATTTCGGTATGGAGCGAGGAACAGAATACGGGCTGGAACAGGTTTACAGCGTGATTGACAGCCGTTACCGAAGCGGCAAGCCGCTGATCGCCACGACCAACCTCACGCTGGAGGAATTGCAGCACCCGCAGGACACGCCCCACGCCCGTATCTATGACAGGCTGACTTCCATGTGCGCCCCCGTCCGCTTCACGGGCAGCAACTTCCGAAAGGAAACCGCACAGGAAAAGCTGGAACGCTTAAAGCAACTGATGAAGCAGCGAAAGGAGAGCCTATGACAGAAACGAAACAGACAAGCACCACCAAAACAGACCGCCGCCCGGACTGTGTGACGGAAATCCGCATGGGCAACTCCGTCCTTACCGTTTCCGGCTTCTTCAAGCAGGGCGCAACCGACACCGCAGCCGACAAGATGATGAAAGTGCTGGAAGCGGAAGCTGCTACACAAAAAACGGCGATTTGACCGACCATAAAGAAGCAGATTTGACGCTTTTGCCGCTATACAGACAGCCGCCCCATGTGGTACAATCAAGGTACGGAATAGTGGGGCTGGCTGTCGGAAACGGAGGATTTTATGTTAAGACAGACCAACCAACAACCAATTACCGCCCTTTACCCAAGACTATCCCATGAGGACGAGCTGCAAGGCGAAAGCAATTCCATTTCCAATCAGAAGCGTATCCTTGAAACCTATGCAAAGCAGAACGGCTTTTCCAATCTGCGCTGGTACACGGACGACGGTTATTCTGGTGCGAACTTTCAAAGACCCGGTTTTCAAGCCATGCTTGCGGACATTGAAGCCGGAAAAGTCGGGACAGTTATCGTAAAGGATATGTCGAGGTTAGGGCGAAACTACCTGCAAGTGGGAATGTACACGGAAATGATTTTCCCACAGAAAGGTGTCCGCTTCATCGCTATCAATGACGGAGTGGACAGCGCACAGGGCGACAATGACTTTGCCCCGCTGCGGAATATCTTTAACGAATGGCTGGTGAGAGATACGAGCAAGAAAATCAAAGCAGTAAAACGCTCAAAAGGCATGAATGGCAAGCCCATCACAAGCAAGCCTGTGTATGGCTACCTCATGGACGAGGATGAAAATTTCATTATTGACGAGGAAGCTGCACCCGTAGTCAAGCAGATATACAACCTCTGTCTTGCCGGGAATGGTCCGACCAAGATAGCCCGTATGCTCACAGAGCAGCAAATCCCCACGCCGGGAACGCTTGAATACCGCAGGACGGGCAGCACCCGCCGCTACCACCCCGGCTATGAGTGCAAGTGGGCGACCAATACCGTAGTGCATATCCTTGAAAACCGGGAATACACAGGCTGTCTGGTAAATTTCAAGACAGAAAAACTTTCTTACAAAGTCAAGCACAGTGTAGAAAATCCCCCGGAAAAGCAAGTGATTTTCGAGAACCACCACGAGCCTATCATAGACACCCAAACATGGGAACGGGTGCAGGAGCTTCGCAAACAGCGCAAACGCCCAAACCGCTATGATGAAGTGGGTTTGTTCTCCGGCATACTGTTCTGTGCGGACTGCGGCAGCGTGATGTATCAGCAGCGATACCAGACGGACAAGCGCAAGCAGGACTGTTATATCTGCGGCAACTACAAGAAACGCACCCATGACTGTACGGCGCACTTTATCCGCACCGACCTCTTGACCGCTGGTGTACTCTCCAATCTGCGGAAAGTGACCAGCTATGCGGCAAAGCATGAAGCCCGGTTTATGAAACTCTTGATTGAGCAGAACGAGGACGGGGGCAAACGCAGGAACGCCGCCAAGAAAAAGGAACTGGAAGCCTCCGAGAAACGCATAGCCGAGTTATCCGCTATCTTCAAGCGGCTGTATGAGGACAGCGTGACCGGGCGCATATCAGACGAGCGTTTCACAGAGCTGTCGGCAGACTATGAAGCAGAGCAACGGGAGCTGAAAGAAAGAGCCGCTGCTATTCAAGCGGAGCTTTCCAAAGCACAGGAAGCCACCGTGAACGCAGAAAAGTTTATGAATGTTGTCCGGCGGCATACCAGCTTTGAAGAACTTACCCCTACTCTGCTGCGGGAGTTTGTAGAGAAAATCGTTGTGCATGAGTGCAGCTATGACGAGAACAAGACCCGCAGACAGGACATTGAGATTTATTATTCTTTTGTTGGCAAGGTGGACTTGCCCGAATAACCGCCCGACCTATCCGACACAATGCGCAAGTGCCGGATAGGAACGGCAAAATTTTTTACACTTCTATTACTTCTTTATCGCACATCAGTAAATGCTCATGGCATTGAAGCGGATACAAACACTATTGTTTGATAGAAATAAGAGAGGTTATTTATAATAAAATGAGCCGCCAGAACTGTAGGGGTGATGCAGTACGGGCGGCTCATTTTCTATCTAAACGGATGTATCCGGAAGTTCCGGCAGTTGATCGGTGAGTTCTTCATATCCGAGAATATCTCCGGCACATGGCATCGATTGCCCTGTTCCCTGCTGTGGTTTCCGGAAGTACAGCCGATACCGATGTCCCTCTAGGAGTTTGATATTCTTTTCCAGTGAGAAGGCGTATTCCTTTCCGTTATCACTGGCAAACCAATATTGCTGGTTTTTCCCGAAGAGTGTCTGTTCCCGTTTCGTGCAGCTTACGTCCAGTGACAGATAAGCATGTGTATGGATCAGGTGGTAGAAACTGAGTGCACGCAAGATGCTGCAGATTCCGATGAGGAGGCTCATGAGGATAAAGAGCCGGTCATGGGTGGCGATCCCGAAGATGCACCCAAAAAGTACACAGAAAAAGCCGATTGCACTGATGGCAACCAGCTTTGTGAAAAATGGTTTTGGCATAAGGTTCCTTCCTTTAACATGTATGAAATGTGATTTGTTTATTCAGGTACAAATTAGCAATAGCCTGCAGCACTGGATACTGGGTATGGTGAATCTGGACATCATCCACAAGTGTTTGGTAAGTTGTCTCCGGTTCTGTGTATAACTCATCCATAATATCCGATTCGTTGTGGATTACTTTTTCCTGCTCCATACTTGTGACAAGCTCAGCGGTCGTGAGGGATACCTTATCAGCCAGCTTCAGAATGGTATCTTCCATCGGTGAAGAGGGTTTCTTCTTTAAATATCTGCCAAACTCTTTTGCACCAATAGTTCCTTCCAGATAAAGCTGAACGCAGCCAAAGAGCCGGATGGGAAAGGTATCCTTCAAGGGAATAATGGTCAGACTGCCGAGAAGGCGATATAAGGCATCCACCCCTGTCAGTCCAATTCCGCTTACAACCAGACCGCGTAAGGAAAGTCGGTTCAGATAGTGTTGGAAGGATAAGCCTTTCGGACCTTCTTTCTGTATCTGGCGCAGGGTATAGGCATCCTGGAGTTCATGGAGCGTCAGAATCTGGAAGGCAAGACAGCTCCAGAGCAGCAGCTCGTCATCCGATAGTCCATATTCTTGTCCATCGTTGATTACAAGAGGAATGGATTTTCCGCCTGTCGTTTTTTGAAATTTTAAGGTTCCGACAGCAGTATAAAGTGTCAGCATAAAAGTTCCCTCCTTCAAGGTTAAGTCAGAAGTGCATAGAGTGCATCATCCTGCTGTAATAGTTTCCGTGCTTTGCTCTGCCATGCCCGTACACGATTGGCTGGTACTTGGTAGTGTTTTGCCAAGTCAAAGCTGGTATATCCCTGCTGTTGCAGATAGAGGGCTACAATTCCCTTCTGAATAGTTGAGGACTGTCCGGTGCCAAGCTGGGTTAAATGCTCAAGAAGCAAGGTCTGGTTTGTGTCCTTTTCCGGGTGAGTTGTTTGTGTATCCTCGTAGGAAAACAAATCACGATAATGGAGATGTTCATCTTCAGATGATGCTTCGTCCAGAGAACAGAGCATGGAGCGGTCACGGGCAATTTTCCGCCAGTAGTCAAAGATGGCATGACGGATGATAGTTTTGGCATAAGGCTGGAATGATCTTCCTTCCTCAAATCCGACAGCCGACCGGCACAAAGCCAGATATCCAATCTGACATAATTCCTGTTGTTCTTCCTCAGTTACATAGGCAGCGGTGCGGGTCATGGAACGAATCATGATCGGAACCAGATCCATGGATTTTTCCACCAGTTGTTTTTGCTTTTTATTTAGTGGTAAGGTCATCATCAATCACCGCCTTTCAGCTGGCTGCCCGGAGGCGGAAGGGAATATGGTTGTTCTTTAAAACATCTGCGGATTCCCGAATGAGCTGGTCGCACATATAGTTGCTGAACTGTCCGATGTGAGCCTGCTTATCTGTCAGACAGAACTTATCTGCCACCCAGCGATATGCTTCCGGTTTGGAAAGGATGCCCTGTTGCCAGATCTGATCGAAAATTCGATGTGCCTGAATCCGCTTTTGACGAAGCTCCCGGTTGGCGAGCGTTCCTTTTGGTATCTTGGTTCCCGGATGTACCCCGACATAGGAATTGCAGGATGGATAGTGGGAGCAGACATAAACCTGTCCGCCATGAGAATGCGTTCCATATACAAAGGATGCATCTCTTAATATTGCTGTTCCGCCGCAGTAAGGGCAGCGGATGATTTTTGGTTTCTTCATCTGTTTTCACCTCGCTTGTACATACACGATACGTAACGTGTACGTGAATAACCAGTACGTACTGTATACTTATATTGTAAGTAAGCAGGTGATGAATTCCCATAGGACGCAAGCGGATACTGATCCCAGATTCGGACTAAATGGCACGAATCCCCATTTTTCAGATGCCGGGATAGAAAATTGCTCGGATGAGCGGGAATAAGCCGCTGTCTGTGAAACGTGGATAATTAACCGGTGTAAAGATGAACTTCTCACAGAAAATCCGTAGCAGGAATAAGCTGATCAGTACCAGACAGAGCAGGTAAGTGTTCCTGCGCCTTCTGGTCCATGGCTTTTTCGGACGGAATTTCACATACAGGACAAAAATCATGGGAATAAATATCAGGTTCGTAAAGACCTGATCGATACATTGGATGATTGAAATTACGTTTAACATAGGCAGTGCCTCCTTTCTTTACATATCCTGTACGTATAAGAGCCTGAAAGTGCAACTTTTTGTTACCAGTCATATTGCTGGTTCTCCTGAAGCCGGAGCAGTGCCGGAATGGGACATGGCTTTAAAGGCAGCTTCTGAGCGGCCAGATAGGGCAGATAAAGCTCTGTAAAAGCAGCAATGCTCATGCTTCCGGTACATTCGGTTGGCTCCGGTATCCGGGGAAACAAAAGCGCTGCATCTGAAAGAGGGAGGATGCAGGGGCTTCCCGTTTCATCCGGATGGAATAAAAAGCCAGAGTTCTCACAGCTTTCCTGTGCGTTACAAGTGCGGCACCAGACGTAGATACAGGAGTGCCAGTTCCCTTCACAGAGGTTCAGAAAATGACGGATGTGCTTGGCATCTGTCTTGCAGTGGGGGTGTTTCATATTCATCACCTACTAAAGAAGCAGGCAGTTCCATGTGGGAGCTGCCTGCAGGAGTCTTCGTTATGAGTTACTGATGTTTCTTTTTGCGTTTGAAGTAAACGATGCCCAGGACACTTGCACCTGCAAGTGCAGCTATGGCGATTCCGGCATACAGGAGAAGCGGCGTCTCATCGCCGGTCTTTACAGGCGGAGCTACCGGAGGCGTCTCCGGTTCTTTCGAAAGCTCCGTCATGTGTACGGTCTGACCTTCATCCTTCAGATCCTCATGGGAAGCAATCTCATGCTCGGTTTTTCCGTCTGTATAGTAGAGCTTTTCAAAGACAACCACATCCTGTCCGGCAAGAGCAGAAGCGTCGAAGGTAAAGGTAACTTCCACAGAGCCGCCAGCTTTTTCTGCTTTAAATTCTGCCTGAGCGGTAACTGGTTTTCCGTCTTTTAACAAAGCCTCTCCGGTTTCCTTATTCATCAGGGTTCCGATGACTTTGTACTCAGATCCAGGCATCAGACCATGATAAGTGACCGTATCTACGATAGTCGCTTCCTTGGAAGCAGAGACATCCTGATCCCCGTCACTGCCGTCTTTGGCTGTGGTTTTGATTTCCGGGAAGTAGATGGTCTGGTTGGCATCTTTGATGTCCGCATGTACCGCTACTTCGTGATCTTCAAAAGTCATTGTTTCAAATGCCACGAGCGTTTTTCCGGAAAGTGCAGAGGCATCAAAGGTAAAGGAAAGCTCTACGCTGCCGTTAGCTTCTTCCGGAGTGAAACTTGTTTCTGCAGTCACAGCTTTGCCATCCACATCGAAAGGTTTTTCGGTTTCCGCATCCATGAGTGTTCCTGTCAGCTTGTACTCTTTGCCTGGGATCAGGTTTTTGTATTCCACAAGGTCTGTAAGCGTCAGTTCTTTTTCCGGTTTTGCATAGTGTGTGCCGGAAGCAGCATCTGTTGCAGTGGTTTTGATTTCCGGGAAGTAAATAGTCTGTCCTTCATCCGCAATGTCTGTGTGTACGGCAACTTCCTTGTCTTTGTAAGCCAGGGATTCAAAGACAACTACTGTTTTCCCTTTTAAGGAGCTGGCATCAAAGGTAAAGGTAACATCTACCGTACCAGCGGATTCTTTTGGCTTGAAGGATGCTTTTGCTGTCACCGGTTTTCCGTCTGCTTCGACTGGTTTCTTTGTTTCTTTATCTATCAGAGTTCCAGTCACTTCATATTTCTGGTTAGGAACCAGCCCCTTAAAGGAAACCGTATCCACCAGCGTGATTTCTTCCTTTGCACAGGAAATATTGGAGTTCGTGTCCGCATCTTTCGCAGTAGTCTTGATTTCCGGGAAATAGATGGTCTGGTCTTCATCGTTGATGTCGGTATGGACTGCAAGCTGCATCTCATCCTGATATAATTCCTCGAAGACAACGGTTGTTTTTCCCTTTAAGGAAGTTGCATCAAAGGTAAAGGTTACTTTGACGGAGCCGGAGGATTTCTTTGCAGTAAATTCAGTTTCAGAAATCACCGGTTTTTCATCCACAAGGATTGGTTCCCCGGTTTTTTTATCCATTAAGGTTCCAGTCAGTTTGTATTTCTGGCCCTTTTTCAGTCCTTCGTATTCCACAACGTCTTCAATGGTCACTTCTTTTGCCGGCTGGCTCATGTGTGTACCGGTCTCGGCATCCAGAGCAGTCGTGCCGATCTCAATGGCATCATCGGTCAGAGTTCCAACCTGTATCAGAACAGAATCCTTATAAACCTTGACTTCAAAGGTTAAAAGATCCATGCCTTTGTTGGAATCACAACGCTGTTCCGCCAGAGTGTAAGTATCGTAAATGAGAGCGCCTTTGGAATCATCCGGTTTGGAGGTGCCGAACCAGATGCCGTCTTCCGAAGACTCACCCCGGTTGGTATTTGCGGTATGTTTGTTCCATTTGGAGGAAGTGCTGGCATAACCGTTGGCATCTGTCACAATCACATGGCTTTCGCCTGTTGTTTTGGAAGTGATCTTAAATGGCACATTTGCCAGACGGTTCTGGCTGCCGTCAGCAATCTTGACAAATTCCAGATCCCCGCGGATGACCTGATTGGAGATGGAATTGTCTTTTGCAGTCAGTTCCACGATTTTTCCCTGTTCTGTGATGTCAAATTCTACAGAGATCTTTCCGCTGTTCAGATAACCGGAAGGTGCAGTTGTTTCATCCACACGGTAATGTCCGAATGGGAGAGCATCTTTTGCAGTTGCAGCAGAACCGGATTTATCGGCAGTAAGTGTAAGGACAACCTGATCTTTCGTGTAGGATGTTCCGTCTACTAATACCGGATTTTCATTTAACGTAGTGATCGCAAAGACAGTACCTTCCAAAGTGGCAGAACCCTGCGGTTTTGCTTCTCCGGTCTCGCTGTCACGTTTCTGGATCTTCACTCCGCCACGGATGACAGATTCTTCTATGGTAGAAGACTGGTATACCGAAACCATTTCCTGCTTACCGTCACCTGTAATTTTCTGTACGAAGACAGTTGGATTGAGCTGGTATCCGGCAGGGGCTTTGCTTTCCTGTACCGTTATGGTACCGAGCGGAAGACAGACGGTCTTGCCATCACTGGTATAGTAAAAGGCATCGCCGCTTACAAAGGAATCTTTGGTAAAATGCATCTTTCCGGAAACATCTGTTTTTAATACCCAGGTACGTGCCGGTTTCTTTCCAGCTTCCGCAGGATCACTGTCAGACTGCTCGGTATAGAACTTGACTGTAAATTCTGCGTTTGCAAGGGAAGCTGCTCCCTGTGGGGAGGCTTTCTTTGTTTCGGCATCCAGCTTTTCAAGCACCAGATTCATGGGATTATTCTGCGGAATATCTGTTACGTTTGCAGCAGAAGTCTGTTCTGCTTTTACGGTGACTTTGTGAGCTTTGGTGTCTACAATGTAGCCTTTGGAAGCAGAGAGCTCTTTTATGGTATAATCGCCTTCCTCCAGTTCGCCGGATCTGGCATACCCGTTTTCATCAGTGGTCAGTTTCTGGATGAGCTTCTCACCCTGATAGATCCCATACACAGCACCCTTTAAGCTGTAATTCGGATTCCCGTCCGATACGCTTCCGTTGGCAGAAGATTTTTTCAGTTCGATCCAGCCGTTTGGAACCTGATACCAGCTTCCGGCAATGGTCTGGCTGCCCTGTCCCGGAACGATGAATGCCCGGAAGCCTTCCGGCGGGTTCGGAAGTCCCTGAATGGCACTGGCTACTTCCAGTGCTTTATCAATATAGGACTGCGGGGCGCCATGGAAAGCTCCGGTGTCAGCGGAATTACCGGCATAGATGTAAGCGACAACCAGATGTCCGATGACATAGCTGTTATCATCACTCCAGCCACTGAAATATTTATCCTTGACGACTTTATCGTAGCCGTAACCGCCGTTTAAGTAGTAGAGCGCTTTTCTGAGCGGGGAGTTCTGGCTTAAAAGGTCATAGGAATAGGAACCAGAGGAAGGTGTTTTCTTCAGTGGTTCCACGCAGTAGGCAGTATTGCTCCCGTCAAAGCTCATGCGGGAGGTAAAATAGCTGCCGTAAGGGATATTGGCACCTGCCTTATAGCTGATGGTGCCGTCGGCTGCATGAACCGGAAAACTGCCGGAAAACAATGCGCCGACTGCGACAAGGACTGCCAGCAGCATAGCCAGCGTCCGTCTGGTATAGGATTTGTATGTCTGTAACATAAGTCTCCTCCTTCTTGAAGTTCAAATGAAAAGGGCAGCGTCAGTGCTGCCAAAAGTTACACAGCCTGTTTCTTCTGTTTCGCAAGGATTTCCAGAAGCTCCTGCCGATCTGTGGTAATCAGCTCCTTTTCCAGATTGGAAGCCTTAAATTCCACAGTGATGTTATTGTTGTTGGTTGAGATCAGACCGTTGCCCCGCTGGAAATGGGTGATGTTCATTACTTCTGTTTCCGATAGATGCAGGATAGTCTTCACCCGCTGTGCCTCTTCATCCTCCATGTTCAGGATAATCTTGGTCTTGCAGTTATTGATGATACCCTTGCCGTACTTCCCGTCATCCAGAGCAAAGAAGTCGTTTAAATCCTGTGTGGCAAAGATGCCGGCTCCGGAGTAAGCACGGATGATCTTGGCAATCTCCAGTACGAATTCCGCTGCAAGCCGGTTGCTGGATGCACCGATGAGCTGCCAGACCTCATCGACAAAGATGGCTTTCTCTTCGGTACGGTTTTCCTTCGCTTTATCCCAGACATAATCCAGGGCAACGAACATGCCGACCGTTAAAAGATCGCTGGAACCGGTCAGTTCGGAGATATCCAGTACCGTATATTTATTGGTCAGGTCCACATTGGTCTGCTGGTTAAAGGAAGAAGCAGAACCGTGAACCAGGCGGTTCAGGATATGAGCCAGACGTTTGGTATCCTCGCTTTCCAGCAGGACATTGTAGACATCCTCCAGAATGGGCATCTTTTTGTACTGCTCCGGATGCTGCGGATCTGTCAGGGATTCATTTTTATGTGTAATCCCTTTTCTGGCATAGGTTTTGATTAGGGCTTCATCCAGAAGCTGCTTCTCCTCATGGGACATATCCGGGATCAGCAGACTGAAGAAGATGTGAAGCCTTTGGATCTTGCCTGCCAGTGCGGAGGCATCCAGTGTCGGTCCGTCCAGCAGTTCATTTACAGAATTGTCTACCTTCCGGATTTCCATGATGTTGATACAGTTCTTACTGGCAGGAGAGATCTGGATAAATTCTCCGCCGACATTCCTTGCAGCCCGGTAAAATTCGTGTCCCTTTAGCGGAGCGATGATGAACACCTGGATGCCTTTTCTTCGCATCCTTAGTGCCATGGTCTGCATGGTGAAGGTCTTTCCTGCTCCCGAACAGCCTAAGATACAGATGTTGCTGTTCTTGTACTGCCTGGAATCAAAGATATCCGCAATGACCAGGGAATTGTTATGCTTGTTTACCCCAAAGAGGATTCCGTTATCATCGCAGATACTGTAGCTGACGAAGGGATAGCAGCTTGCCGCCCCGGAAGTCAGTACGTTCCGCTTGGACAGCTTAAAAAGCTTCTTGTCCAGATTTGCCAGCGGCAGAGAGGATAAAAATCCCTGCTCCTGTAAAAAGTAGCAGGAGTGTAAGTTCATATCCTGCGAGATCAGGAGCTTTTTCATTTCCTGAATCCGCCACTGCAGTTCTTCCAACGTGGAAGCAGTAATGGTGATGAGAAGATTCATGTAATAGAAATCTTCGTTGTTGGCAAGTCCCTGCTTCAGAAAATATCCGGAGCGGATGGCAGAATCCAGATCGTCATAATCAGTGTTGGTATCGGACGCATCCTTTAATTTGGAACGGTTGATACGGATCTGCTGACCGAGACGCTGCTGAATCTTGTCCTTTGGCTGTTTCTGGAGAAAGAAATCAATATCAATCCCTTCCCCGGCATTGACAAGGAGTGACAGCCATCCGGGAGTTACCCGGTTTTTGTAGCCGTCAGACGGCACAAGCAGGTAGGAATGGTAAAGCCCATTGATCTGCACATAATGGGAGTGCTTGAAATCCACACTTTCCGGTGCGAGAAACTCGTTGATCCGGATGTGATCCAGTTCCTCCATGCGATTTTCCTTTGTATAGGCGGACAGTACAGTGCTGATCCGGTCCGGAAGCGGAACCTCCGTACAAAGGGTACGGTTTAACAGTGTGTACAGGACATCTGTGGTAAATTCATCCTCATTGTCATGGGTGACCACTTCATTCCCGCACTGGTACAGAAAGGTTTTGGCAGTCTGGGATGCCGTCTCAAGGGCGGCAAGGATTTCCCGTTCCTCCTCCTTCCGGTTGGCGTTGAAGGGTTCATACTCAAAAATCAGAAAGAACCGTCTGGATACTGCTTCTCTGGAACTTAAGTTCTGGACAAACTGGATGTAGTCACGCTGCAGTTCCTGACAATGAGGATCGGTTTCCCGCTCCAGCTCCAGCCGGGACTGCTCCAAATGCTTATTGATGTCTGCTTTTTTGGAGATCATCTTGATCTGGAGTTTGACCGGGCTGATCTTTAAGTAGCTGATAAAGCTGTAAATGATGCCCTGCTGTTCTCTGGCACTTCGAAGCAGGAAGTTGATTGGTTCAATCTCCAGGATCTTCACGTACCGTCCGTCTGTGGTATAGACGATCCCGTTTTCGATTTTTTCCACCGGAAGATAATCCTCCAAGGTCTGGTCTTTCTTTCGCTTTTTCCGGGAAACGGGGTTTGCCGTGGCAGATGAGGCGTCCTTCTTGGAAACCACCTTCTTTTTCTGCTCTTTTTTTGCCGCCCGCTTTTCGGAAACTGCCCGTTTTTCTTCCTCCTTTCGTCTCCGGGCTTCCGTTTTTTTCTGGATTTTTATCTGTTTCGCCGCCTCTTTTTTCTGTCGGCTGGCTTCTTTCTGCTCCCACTTCAGATAACGGATATCTTCCTTTGCCTGTTTTTTGATGCCCCGCTTGGTGGAGGTATCAAACTGCCGGTGTTCTTTTTTTTTACTTTTTGGCGGGGCTGGTGCGTCCGGTTCAGACTGCGGGGGAGCCGATGCCATTACTTTGGAAGGCTCTGCCATTTTTTCTGCTTTCCGGTGTTTCTTTGTCTTTGGCTCTTTGAAACGTGGTTTCCTGCGTGGCTTTCCTTCCGGAAGACTGTCGGACCTCCAGATTACCCTGCGGTTCACTACAAAACGCAGGGCATTCATCAAAAAGGCAGTGATGCTCTCCCCGCCGATTCCAATCAGGGCTACCATTGCCGCTGGAAGTGCGGTCATGCAGAGAATGATGATGCGGGCAGTCAGGGACAGCGGCAGGTGGAAAACAGGGATACCGATTGCCAGGGAAAGAACAATGCTTTCTATGGCATTGCGGATGTCAAAAGTTCCGTTTAGGATCTTGCCTTTCTCAATGAAGTTGGAAGGGATAAAGGAAACCGGTGTTTCTTCTGGCTGTGTCATGGCTGCACCTCCTTTTTCGTATCTTTCGCATCTTCCGAAGGTGTGGAGGCACTGCCGGATTCTGTGTCCGGAGCTTCCGGGCTGTCAGAAGTATCCGGATACCCGCCTTCCTGCAAGTGTTTGATGTCCTGCGAAGTCAGTGATGGCAGGGAATCATCGGTCTGCTTTTCGTAAACAGTCGTATCTGCAGAGACCTGTACCCCGTTTTCTCCAAATAAAAACACACCTGTCGGGGTGTGGTAGGTAACCGGAAGCGTATCCTGATCGGAAAGTGAAAACATCAGGCAGACGGTTGTTTCGGTAGGGTAGCTGGTTTTTCCCGGCAGGAAGGTGATGCTTGTCTGTTCTTTTTTGACATATTCTTTTAGGTAGACAGGAAACTGCTCTTTGAGAGAAGCAATCTGGCTGTCGGAGAAAAATGCTTTTAAAGCATCAAAATCCAGATATTCCGGCATGGGGGTATCGGAATTTGTTTCTGCTGTTTCTTTTGCCGGTTCCCTGCCTTTGTTTCCGGAAACTTCTTTTTTCTGGCTTTTCCAGAAACTGGGGAGAACCAGTCCGGCAAGCAGCAGAAACAGCATCAGAAAAATGGAAAGAATCACTTTTGTTCTGTTCATAATGGCTCCTTTATTTTTTGTCGAAGATCCAGTAGGCATTTGCCGTGGCATGGATTTCCGACATCATATCAAATTCACGGTTAATATAGTTCTTTGCGTCACTGTCATTGGGATCATTGACCAGTACCTTGCCGTTTGCCGTAACACCCCGGAGCACGATGAAGTGCCCGCCGCTGGTGAAAAGTCCTGCCCGCTGAGAGGAGATGACCGGACGGCCTTCGGAGAGTGCCTGAAGTACCGTATTGGCATTGCTGGTCTGTGTGACGCTGCCACAGCCGAAATGACTGGCTGCAGCCTGAAAGTAGCTCCAGTAGGTTCCAACTCCCGGCTTATAATAGGAATTCCCGCACCATGCCACTGCATCCGGAGGGGTAATAGTGTTCCCGGTCAGGTAGCTGGCGATCATGGCAAAGCTGGTAGGTCCACATCCGGAAGAGGCGATGGAGCCGCCGCCATAAGGGATGTTCCCGTAATCGGTCTGGAGATAGTGGGGAATCTGCATTCCGTTTGCCGGATAGCTTCCGCCGGTATTGGTAATCTGATAATACCGGAGAACATGCTCCACATATTCCTTGTCCCCATACCGGTCATAATGCCAGTTCGGACGGGCACACATCATATCCGAATAAGCAATGGCGTTTTCTTTGGTATAGCCGCCGTCACGTTCCATTGCCCAGTCGATATAGCCGGAGCCGTAATTGTAACCCTGAAGCGCCAGCTTGATGCGGTCCAGGTCGGTAGGTCCGGTACATCCTGCTTTATCCAGTGCATACTTTAATTCCTGAATCCCACATTCGATGGAATAAGCAGGATCGGTGATGCCGTTGGGGACATGGGGGTATTTCTTATTAAAGCCGCCTTCTGCCGCCTGCATGGGATCGCTTCCACGCCCGCCGCTTTCCTGCATCATGACTGCCATGAGGAGTTCCACATAAGCTTCCATGCCGTATTTCTGTGCGACCTGCTGGATGGTAGCCCGGTAAGCCAGCACCTCATCGCTGACACCTACCGCCATGGCAAGACCGGAAGCGGAGCCGCCAAAGAACATGGTCAGGTTTTCCACATAACTGTCTGCCGTTTTTTTCTGCTTATCGGTCAGATGAAAGACGTGATCTGCAAAGTAGGCATCTCCGGCATAGCTGACCGTGTAGGTATGGCGGGTAAAAGTAACCTTTCTGGGTGGTGCATTTTCCTCTTCCGCCGGAACTTCCACCGTGGCCGTTTCTGAAGTAACGTCATAAGAAAAAAGCCCGTCCTCGTTTTCCCGGATCAGGCTTTTGAGTTTGCTGATATTTATATTTTTATAGTCATCCTGGCTGGCACAAAACTGTGCGATGAGCTGGTTCGCATTTACGATGATACTGGAAGCGTAAGGATCGCTGATAGAGGCAGTATCTCCTTCCGGGAGTCTGGCAATTTCCGCATTGATCTTAGCAAGCAGTGCATCATGGCTTTCCTGAAGCACCTCCACGATTGCCTGATTGGAAGCCCGGATATTTTCACTGATTACCGTGTTGCTGGTCAGTGCTCCGGTATTTTCAGAGAGGTCTCCGAAGACGAGTCCCGGAAGCATGACAAGGAACAGAATGGGAAGCATCAGTACACCGCCGACGGCTGCTCCAGTTTTCGCAAGGGTGCGCCTGTGCCGGAATACTGTACCGATGACAGCAAGAGGACTGCCCATCAAGGCTGTTTTTGGCATGTTACATACGCTCCTTTCGCTGTGGGGCTGGCGGCAGTTTCTGGACAATGGATTCATTGTAGGCTACTTTGCCGCTGCCGGAAGTATATGGTGTTTTTTCGACCGTATCCTGTGCATACTGCTTGTACCAGGTGGAACCATCCACGGACTGTACCGTAGAGTAGGAGCCCTGAGTAGGAGCTGCATACTGGTCGGCATGGTACAGGGCAAAATCCCGGTTTCCGGAGCTTCCGGTTTCGGTACCGGTGATCCTTCCGCCACCGATTTCTACATTATCATAGGAAGAACCGCCGCCCGGATTGATGCCCATATAGGAAGTAAAGGCTTTCTGTGCGTCTGCTCCCTTGATGGAACCTACCTGACCGTAATTTCCCTGTGCAATGTTGCTGATGACCTGATTGGCAAAGTCTCCGCCTTTGTTCAGGGATGACTGGTAGAGCATGTTTCCGATACTGCTGTGTTCGGTATAACCGGTTGCGGAATTGACCGCTTCTCTTTGTACCTGTCTTCCCACTGCCCCGGCAAGCCCGCCGGATAGGAAGCTTCCTGCGACAGCCGCACTTCCGGGAGAAGAGGCTTTGTGGTAGCCGCCACCACCATGGGAACGCATGGAACCGGTCAGGCTCCGTCCTGCAATCAGAAGTTCAGCCATCATGTTTCCTCCGGTATTGCCGACATTGATGCCAAGCGATGCCAGAAAAGAATCAATTTTCTGGGATACCTTTAAAAAGGCAATGGCACACAGGAACCAGACGAAGACATTTCCGGTTACCGCTTCCTTTCCCTGACTGGCAACTGCCGCTTCCACGTCTGCTTCCGTAAGCTCCGCTGCAAAGACCGGCATGGAGCAAAACAGTACCAGACAGGCAGTTAGTACCAGGAATGGTATGAGTTTCTTTCTAAGTTTCATTTTGGTCCTCCTTTCTTATAGGGATAACGGATTGGCAAGGAAGGTGCCGACCATAGAAGTAAACAGCCGCAGGCACCACGCATTCATCAGAAGCAAAAAGAACTGGCCGCCAAGCATCCGGCACCAGCTTTTGAAGATATTTCCGGTTGACTGGCTGGCACCCATGGAAAAAGCTGCCGGGGCTGTGTAGACCAGTACCCCCAGAAGAATATAGCGTTCTGCCGCTTCAAAGAGCAGTTTGATGTAGTTCCACGCCAGAATCAGTACCAGAATCAGTGCAATGATGGCTACCGCCCCATTTGCACAGACTCCCAGGATGACTGTGACTACGGAGTTAAAATCCGCAAATTTTAAAGGCGGCAGGTCTTCCGTCAGAATCCAGTTGTACGGTGTTCCTGAAATCTTCAGGAGCAGATCCACAATATCTTTCGCATAGAAGGTGAGAAAGATAAAGAGGAAGGAACGGATGGACAGCTTAATGGGATCTTCCGCTTCGATACCGGCTCCCATAAAGTAATTTTTAAAGAGCTGCCATACCCAGTTTAAGAGGATCAGCCCGATGCCCAGTGCCAGAAAGACCTGATACATGGCCTCAGCTGCAGGAAAGTAGCGAAGAAACGTATCCATGGAACAGCCCAGAGCACCGAGGACTGAAGTGGTGATCAGATCCAGAATGTTCATGACCTGTTCGGCAATCCATTCCACGATTCCGTCAAGTATTCCCATAGTGGCATCTCCTTTCGTCTATCCGTTCCATTTTCCGCCTGCAAAGAACGGGGTGATGTAAGCCATGATAAAGCCAAGCCCGTTTAAGATCGCCCAGGTAATGACGATACGCTTGAGCCATGCACGTGATTCGTCCACGGTTTTTCCGCTTTTGGAAAAATTCATCATCAGAAGGGCAACCGATGCCGTTACGACTGCAGCAATGGTGAAATGAGGATAATCTGGTTATAGACATCCTTCATGATCTCATTGGCTTTGGTCCAGATGGTAGCGGCAAAAACCGGCTGTGTGTATCCGCAGAGGACTGTGACAGCCAGAAATGCAGCATACAGGCATTTGCCATAATTGACATGCCGTTTTGTGTCCGGCGGAGCGTTTTTCAGTTTGTGTTTCACGTAAAGGTACCTCCTTTTTATAAGAGCGGCAGGAGAAGTATCTCCCCTGCCTTTGCTTATGGTTTTCCTGCCTCAAGAAAAGACGCAGCCCGGTCAATGCAGGCTGCGTCCTAAATCAAAGTATGAAATTGTAAAGATCCTCCTATCTTACAGAAAAAACGCAGCTTATTTGCCGCAGGAGAGGCTTCCCATACGGCAGTGCTGCGTTTCCTTCTGCATATAATTTTGACAATATCAATTTTAACATGGGTAAATTACCGCTACAATCGCAGGACTGTGCCAGTTACAGACGATGGAGTGCCAAAAATGTGACCAACGCTAAAAGCGTTATAAATGCAATCCTTATGGATACTGTAAGCGTGATTTGCAACCAATTATACTGGATTTACATGACTAATGCTTTAAGCGTTAGTGAATACTGGAAGGAGGAGGTGTGCGTGTGAAAGGAATGGGAAAGGCAATCCGCAGGTACAGGGAAGAGGCAGGAATTACGCAGGAGAGACTGGCTGAACTGGTGGATATCAGTACCAACCATCTGGGTGCGATTGAGCGGGAAGTGAAAACACCTACGATGGAAACATTTGTAAAGCTGTTGAATGTATTAGGTGCGGAACCGAATGAAGTGCTGAAGGAAGTGATTCCTCTTACCAGAATGGAACATACTTCTGTAGTGGAAGGAAAGCTGGAAAGGCTCACACCGAAGAAGCAGGAAAGCGTGCTTCGGATGCTGGATGTGATAATTGAAGAGATGATGAAATAGAAGCTGTCTGCGAAATTGCCGCAGGCAGTTTTTTTGAAAGCTGTATATGCAATAAAACACATAAAAATATGCGATTTATGATGAAAGTGATTGCAAGATTTGATATAGTAATCCTAAAAGCATTATAAAACTAATTCTTAAAGGATGACTATAATATGAAAAAGGGATATGTGGGATTATTGGCATGTGCGTCAGGAATTCTGATCGGACTGGGAATCAGCCGGCTGGATCTGACAGGTTATCTTGAAAAAACACAGGAGCAGGAATATCACCCGGTAGAAAGAAAGGTGCCTGAATCAGTAGAAAGCAAGCTGAAAGATCCAAAACAGTGCTGGCTGTGTGGAAGCGATGAACGGAGTATGATGGATTATTTCCGGAAGTTTGACGATCTGGGAGTGATCTGTACCAATCACTGGTATGTGATGGATATGCATATCCGGAATCATGATGAGGACGGGAATCTTACCGGCCCGCAGGGAAACGGGCATATGGGTTATACCGGGACAGGAGAAGGCGGCTGCTTTTTCCATACGGAGCAGATGTCGGATTACGGGATTTCCGAAGTATCGGTGGATTACGGGGAAGATAGTATCTTCGATGTGAAAAAAGTACAGAACCATCTGTGTCAGGAATGCCTGGATAAGCTGGTGGAAAGCATGGAGGTATTCTGTGAGGAAACGCAAAAACCCAAGCCCCGTGATCTGGTACTGGTGGATTTTCAGACATTGGAGCTGTACGCCATTCAGGAGCATAATGCGGGATACTTTATCCGGGATTATTATGTGGAAATTGAGTCGGAGGAAGATGGGGTGGAAGTAAAGGCATTTTACTGCCCGAAGCTTAATAACGGGAAAAAGGATGGAGAATAAATTGAGGTTTGCATTGGTGAGGAGTATAATGTAAGTACGTGTTATGTATTGGAAAAACTTGAATTTAGCAGAAAGAAGGATTGTTATGAAATTTATCAATACTAGAAAATTCACATGGATAATTTGTATAATAGGATTTTTGCTTGCTCTTGTAAGTATATTTTTCTTACCGAGTATTATTCCAGTACATTTTGCAAATGGGATTGCGGATGATTATGGAAGAAAAATACAAATATTTTTATTTCCTATATTACAAGTGCTTATCACTTTTTTGACTGGACGAGAAAAAGTAAAATATTGCCTGACACATTCAAAAACTTTCTTAACGGACATTCAGTTTAATTGGATGATAGATGGTGTACTTTTATTGGTAATGTTTGCAGAAATATGGGTTATCTATGCTTCATTTGCATAGAAATACTTGCATAACAATTTACATTTGATTGAGCAGATAAAAATGATTTGAGGTGGTAGCAATGAAAAAGCGATTGGGAATCATAGCCGGAATTTTAGGAATTGTATTGGCAGTCATTGGCATTGTACTGAAGCAGAAAGAAAACACAGCCGTTTCTGTTATTGGTGGTGCGGATGGCCCGACTTCTATTTTCATAGCAGGGAAGTTAAATGGTGATAATTTTATTTTTATGATTGTAGTTGGAATTATTTTATTGATTTTGGCAGGAGTTATTTTTTACAAACGTAAGCATTAAGTTACAGTTTTTTAGACTGTGTATGGCGGAAGAACCGGGAAAGTGTAGATATATCATGGGGATTTTGGAAAAAAATAAAAAAAGTAAGGGTACAGCGTTTGTCTATGATGAGAATAATGATTACTATAAGATGGAAATAAACGGGATTGAATTTGTCTGTGACAGTATACATTCCGATTATGAGAAGCATGCAGTTGAACTGGCACAGGCGTATGAGAAAAGGCTGCCGGATATCGTGGATTATCTTATGCCGGATATAAAGGAGATGTTTGGAATTACAAATCCAGATGTAATAGCAAACTCACTAGGAAAGCCGAGTATAGATTTGGATAGAGGAACACTGACTTATCTGGAGCACACAATGGACAGCCTACATATTATTGAAATGGAATTTGACGGTATCTTCACGGCATTCTATAACTCCTGTATTGATGGATAGGACTTTAGTAACATAGAGCTGCAGTTGTCTACAGCTTTTATCCAGACTTCGGATGTTACAGAGAAGCAATCAGAAATGGATTGATCGATTTCTGAAGCAGTATCCGGTGAAATCCTTGAACATATGAAGGAAAAGTATGTATGTTAATTTTATTTTTATTGTAGACAAAAGATAGGACTGATATGATAAAAGAACAGGTTATTACAAATAGAGGTGGAGTATTTGATGCAGAAAATATTATTACTGGAGGATGACTTGAATCTAAATCGGGGAATTGCCCTGTTACTTTCACGGGAAGGGTATGAGGTTCGTCAGGTTTATACAATAAAGGAAGCAAAAGAAGCATTTCAAAAAGGAGATTATGCTCTTGTTATCAGCGATATTACATTGCCGGATGGTACAGGACTGGATTTTGGAAGGATGGTACGTGCAGGTGGAGATACATATCTTATCTATCTTACGGCTTTGGATCAGGAAATAGATATTGTAAATGGTTATGATACAGGGGCAGATGATTATATTACCAAACCATTTTCACTGATGGCTTTGGTGTCGAAGGTGAACGCATTGATGAGACGGCTTTCTAAGGTACAGGCACAGATTATGTCTTCCGGAGAGATTACGGTGCATATGAAAACGATGCAGGTGTATAAAGGGGATGAACCAGTTACTTTAAGTAAGAAAGAATTCTCTCTGTTGCTGTATCTCTGGGAGAATGCAGGACAGATTGTTTCAAAAGAAAGTATCCTGGAGCATGTATGGGATATAGACGGTCAATTTGTCGATGATAATACGGTTACTGTCAATATAAGCAGACTGAAGAATAAACTTGGAACAGAAGAGATAGCGAATGTGAGAGGACTGGGATATATATGGACCGGAAAGGTAAACAAAAATTAAAACGGTATTTTATCGTATATGTAATCTTTGCAGTATTTTTTACAGTAGGAATGTATCTGATAACAAAGTATGAGGAAAATGCGAAAGCAACGCAGATAGCACTGCTCCTTGCAGAACATCCTGAACTGGAAGGGGAAATAGTTGCAATCTGGGAAAAGTCAGGAACAGTAGATTTTATAAGAGACCGGGACGATCAGAAGATAGAAAGAGTCGTACAGATGCTGGAAGAAACTTATGGTTATCACTCAGAGAGTGGATCTTCAGATGTGGTTATAAGGATTATCTGGGGAATTGGATTACTAGTGGGAGTCATAGTATGTGGCCTGTTCTTGTACCTGGACCGAAGAAAAAACTGGAGCAGATACGGTGATGAGGAACAATTACAGCAATTATATGAATGTCTGCAGGAATTCAGAAAAGGAAAATTCCAAACATATCCTGAAGAAACATCAGAATCGGAACAATGGTTAAAGGTGTGGGAATCTGTAAAGGAGCTGGGGCAATATTTCGAAGATTTGAAGGAACGTCTGGAGCAGGAAGAAAATGGTACGAAGAGTCTGATTACAGATATTTCCCATCAGTTGAAGACTCCGCTTGCATCACTCCGGATGAGTCATGAGCTGGTGGCAGAAAATCGGGTTACAGGAGAAGAACAGAGGGAGTTTCTGGAGCAGGAATCACAGGAACTTACCAAACTGGAACAGCTCTTGAATGAACTGGTAAATCTTTCAAGGCTGGAAACACATATGATCCAGATACATTCGCTTCATGAAAGCCTGAAGAAAACGCTAACAGAGGCTGTCAGTCAGATTTATATGAAGGCAAGAGGAAAAGATATTTCCATTCAGGTGGAGATGGATGATGATATAGTTGTGAACCATGATTCAAAATGGACGGTAGAAGCATTAACGAATATCCTTGAGAATGCAGTCAAATATTCACCGGAGCACACAACGATTACAGTGAGGACGCAGGAGCTAGCAAGCAATGTGCTTATTGAAGTAGAAGATGAAGGAATGGGCATTCCTGCGGAGGAACTGCATAAGATCTATCAGAGATTTTACCGGGGAAGGAAAGCAAAGGAACAGGTAAAAGACGGAGCGGGTGTCGGTCTGTATCTTGCCAGAAAGATCATAGAAGAACAGGGGGGGACAATAGCAGCCAAAAGAAAGGCTGAGAAAGGTATGATATTTAAAGTGACACTGCCGCTCATAATAGGAGAATAGTCGGAACCCTTACAAAACTGTTATGGTTGTTGTAAGGGTTTTGTAATGCAGGAATGTTATAGTAGGGGTATGAAATGGAAAGGGGACTTGAAGATATGAGTAGTATTTTAAAAGTAGAAGATCTAGTAAAGTATTATGGAGAAGGCGAGAATCAGGTGAGAGCCGTGGATCATACAAGTTTACAGATAGAGAGAGGCAAGTTTACAGCTATCGTAGGACGTTCCGGCTCCGGAAAATCTACACTTCTGCATCTGATTGGAGGGCTTGACAGACCGGATTCCGGCAAAGTATGGATTGATGGAACCGATATCTATTCTCGAAAAGATGATAAACTGGCACAGTTTCGAAGAAAGAAGATAGGATTTATCTTTCAGGATTTTAATCTGATTCCATCGCTGAATGTGTGGGAGAATATCGTTCTTCCGCTGGGACTTGATAATCGCAAGGTAAAGCCGCGGGAAGTGGAAGATATTCTCAAAAAAATCGGACTGCAGGATAAGAAAGATGCGATGCCGTCTGCTTTGTCTGGTGGACAGAAACAGAGAACTGCGATAGCCAGGGCATTGGTGACAAGACCGGCGATAATTTTGGCGGATGAGCCGACAGGAGGTGCGTGGTTAGTAGAAACAAGATCATAAAAAAACAATATCCATTTCTCCGTCCTCGTGAACAGTGATTGACTGCACGAAGGACTTCCAAAACACATTCTTCTCCTGATCGCTGAAAGTATGATACACAGTTTCCCAATCATCAGAAAGCATCTTCTTTATGCTGTCAAGGTTACGAACCGGAGCAGCAGGACAACTTCTCAATTTGTCAATCTGCGACTGAAACTTCTCATATTCGTTTCTGTATGAAGCCTTGTCAATCAGATCATCCATGAAAAGGTCATACAGTTTCTTCATCTTACGTTCCACTTTCGCAATTTCAATGGCAGGGTCCTTTTTTGCAGCAGCGGCAGCAGTGACTTCAAAATCTGCAACATAAGAGGAAAGAGCAGGGCGGATATGCTGAAGCATATATTCTTCGACATACTCTTCGCGGTAATGCTTGGAACGGTCACAAAGTTTTGACTGCGCTTTAAAATTGCATCTGTAAGATTTATATGTCTTTTCTTTTCCATCTGCAAGCGTTCTATATGTGACAGTTCCGGTCATGTAATGATTACACGAAGAACAGATCAGAAGACCGGAAAAAATATAAAACTGTTGAGTGTGACGGATGCGGACATTCCTGATCGCAAGATTCTGTATATGTTCAAACCGCTCACGACTGATCGTCTTCTCACAAAATTCAGGGTCATCACGATACTGACCCATGAAAAGAGGGTTCCGAAGATAACGAACGACGGTATCATAACAAACACGGATGCCGTATTTCTCCTGAAGGAATAACTGCGTCCCTCTCTTGCTGCAAGTGGATTCAAAATGGTCGAACATATCAAGGGCGAACTGATGCCATTCAGGGTCAATGACAACGTGCTTCTCTGCATCCAACTTCAGGCCACGAGGGAGAGAACCGGAAAGATATGTTTTGTTCTTCAGTTTGTATGAAAACACATCTTTGATTCGATCACTGTCACGGTCGCACTCGTCCTGCGCTACGGACAGACGGATGTTGATGTGAAGACGGCCGTTCGTTGTTGTGGTGTCATAGGATTCAGTGATCGCCTTCCACTGAACTCCGTTCGCTTCAAGTATTTCCTGAATCTTGTGATAATCTCCGATGTTACGGAACCAGCGGTCGAGTTTGGTGAAAAGAATCATGTCAAAGTTGTGAGCACGGACACCATCGAGCAGACGGACGAACTCTTTCCTTCGTGTGAATTTCTTCCGGGCAGTCAGAGCCTCATCGACGAAAGTATCAACAAGAATCATGTGATTGACTTTGATGAACTCATCGAGGAGAGCGTCCTGCGCTTCCAGAGTGTCACCATGAAGGACCTGACCGTCATGGGAACAACGTATATATTTAACAACACGCAGGCCGAAGAGTTCCGGTTGCGGTCTGAAGTATGTACTGTTCATAAAAAACCTTCTTTCTACTGTAAAAAAGCGTAAAAAAATAAAGCTATGCAGCAGCACAACTTCGTGGTAGAATAAAGGTTGCGAATCAGTATTCTATGAAGTAATGCGCTGCATAGGAAACGATGGGGAAAGGCAGTTCTTGTCAGGGACTGTCTTTTTCTATGTTTAGATTTCAATATTGCATTTTATGGCAAGATAATACATATGCTTACAAGGAACTTTTCTTTTCTGGAAGTCAGGGCAGGTACAGCCGGATAAAGTGGTGCGATACTGTCCACCATCGGAACCTGCGAAAGTTCCTGTTTTTGCCTTCGGGTTAATATGTACAGGAGTGAGTTCACCATTCAGCGCACGACGTTTCCGCGCTTCAGCAGCTTCGCCGCATACGTCAGACCATTGACTCCACTCATTATTAGACCGGGAAGAAAAAGAGATGCACACATCTCGAATCCATCCGATACAGAATCCGCCGCAGGTGCAAGTGTACAACAGACCCATTCCGATCTCACCGGAAAGATACCGATGAAGACCAAACCATCCGCCGAACAAGGCGGCCCATTTATTATATTTTCTCATAGCAAACCCCACATAAAATTTTTCCTTGCCATCCTTCAAACCTCTTGGATGAATACATAATAGTTCACCACAAGGAGGAAATGATGGAAATACTAACATGGCAGGCAAGGACTGAAAAAAATGTAACACTGAAGCAGTTGGAAAAGATGACCGGAATCAGCAAAACGGCACTAAATACGATTGAGAACGGTCTGACATCTCCGACGCTCCGGCAACTGGAAGCCATAGCGATTGCACTTGACACGAAGATCAGTGCTCTCTATGACTCCGAATATAAATAAGTATATCACAGGAGCTGCGATGATACGCAGATCACAGAACGATTTCCGTAATTACGGAAACAGGAGCCGAACCCATTCACGAAGCCTGAAAAAAATGGTAATATTTTCAAAAGGAGGCGATGAAAATGGATATTCGGCAGAAAATAATCGGACTGCTGAACAAGATAGACTCTGAAACTCTCCTGAAGAGAATATATGAGTTTATCAAGTACATATACATATATCAGTAGCCGACACGAAGAGAAGGGAATCCAGATGGGTTCCCTTTTTATTTTTCCTCTTCTGAAGTATTCCTTTTCTGAATAAGGTCCTTCGCCCTCGCTTTTATGCCATCCCTCACATCCTTCGGAAGTCCGACATATAACTCGACGATGAATCGGTCGAGGTCATCCAGTTCGTACTGCGAGCAGAGTTCATCAAGAACTGTCTGCGGCAGATCGGAAAACATATCACCTTCTCCATCCATTAACCAGTCATAATTCACATTGTATTCTCGACAGATCAGTTTGACCATCTGGTCGGATAAGTTGACTTTATCTTTTTCTATTTTAGAAATCGCAGACTTCTGAACTCCCAACTTTTCCCCGAATTTATCCATTGTCAAACCTAATGCTTTTCGTATTTCAAGGACACGCTCGCCTTGCGTCATGTTGCTCACCTCTCTTTCTGTATTTCTTCTATAACAATACCACGCAAAAAATAAAAGGTCAATAACAAAAGTTGAATTAAGACACAAAAATATGTTGACAAAGTGGAGTTAAGACACTATAATATGTCTTGAAGACACAGAGAAACACACATCATCATAAAGGAGGCAACAACAGTGACAACGATTCAGGTATACAGAAATCGAAGGAACTCAAACAAATACATAGAAGTGCATAATGATGGACACTATCACAATTCATTAAAACAGTATCTGTACTGGGAAAGAAACGTCATTACAGGCGAACCGCTCCCGGAACCAGTGAAGAACATCACCGGAGACAGACGGCTCCATCGTTGGAGAAAAGCGAACCTGAAGGAACTGCTCGAAGATTACGAGCCAGTGACAGCATAAAGAAAGGAGGAACACACATGGCAGCAGCAACTCTTGAAATGGATAACAAGGAACTGAAGAAACAAACCGAAGACATTGAGGAAATGATTTCACTGCTGAAGCAGCTGACCAGCGGCGAGAAGCGTGAAGTCAAAGGAATCATGATCGGATTGCAGATGGCAAAGCAGGCAGGACTGACTGCATAGAACAGGCCCCGGCGGAAATGCCGGGGAGTACATATAAGGAGAACAGACATGAAACTGAATAAAGAGAAATTCATGAAGACAGAAATGGGCGGCGAATTAGAAGAAACTATTCGCACATGGGACAAGGCCCTTGACGAAAGAAGAAAAGCAACACCGGGAATCGGAAATCCAGATCAGGGACTCGGCTTCAAATACTGGGACAACACTTGCAGAAGCTGTCAGGACAGATGGGAAGTGTTCAAACTGGCAATCAAGCAGTTTTATGGAATTGAATTTTTCTTCACAAGAACAGATGAATACTTCGGAGTGTGCAGCGAGGATGAGAGCATCTGGCTCATGAAAGAAGGGAGAGAAGAGAATGAATAAGATCAGAAGGAAACAGCTTCAGGAGGCATCTGAACTGATTGCGAAGGCACAGGGAATCATTGAGAGCGTGAAGGATGATGAGCAGGAGGCTCACGACAACCTCCCGGAAAGTATTCAGTACGGAGAAAAGGGACAGCAGATGGAGGAATACATTGATATGCTCGACGAAGCATACAGACAGTGCGATGATTTGATGTCAATTATTGATGAGATATAGGAGGAGCAGGCATGACAACGAAAGATCAGGAAAGACAGGCAATCGAAAAGATCAGAAAGATCGTGGAAGGACTCGGAGAAAACAGTTACGTCGGATTCGCGATGGAGGGAGTTCTGGAACTGGCAGAGGACAACATTCGAGAAGATACTGCGTGTAGCATGAAGAAAAGCGCAGAGATCGCGTGGGAGAGAGCAGACAAAGCAGAGACAGAGAACAAAGACCTGAAGAAAGAGGTTGAAGACCTGAAGAAGACCGTCGAGAAGAGAGGAGCAACCATTTCAGAACTGAATACGGAACTTTGCAATACGAGAGCAGAGGCAAAGGCAAACGAGATTCCTGAAGAACTGGTTCAGGAGATGTATTGCATGGCCTATGATAAGGAAGCAGAGTCAATCGGAAAGATGGAGAGGGCAGCAGATCAGATGACAGAAGCCACTATCGCCGGAGAAGATGCACATGGATTCGCAGAGGAGTACAAGAAGCAGAAAGAGAACCGGAACAGATACAGAAAAGTGATGGAGATGCTGGACCAGAGAGAAAGACGGAGGGCCGGAAGATGAAAAAGATAGATTTCAGACAGAGAGCAGCGAAAACAGAAGAAAGAAAACGTAAAAGCAAGTATGCGGATGTGATGGTCAGAGCGACGGTGATGGGCCTGATGAAACCGGATGAAGATGTGGACAGAATGATGGACATTGAAAGTGCAGATAAGAAGTTCAATATGCGTCTGGACGAGTGGCTAAATGCTGATGACTTCAATTTCGCCCATGATTTCTATGGAATCGTGAACAACATCAACAGAGAGAAAGGATTCCCGGCAACGGACTTCGGATTCTTCGTTCCGAGATTCGCCGGAAGATAAAGAAAGGAGAATAGAATGTTCATTTTATCACAGGACAAAACAAGGATTTTCAATATGCAAGGTCACATTGAGGGAATCGGATATGAGGAAGAGAACTTTAAGAAGGGGAAGAAAGAAGAGATCAGACACACGATTCAGGTGTTTGACGGATGCGCCGAAGAAATTGCCGAGTACGAATGCAAAGAAGATTGCCTGATCGTGCTGTATGCGATTTTCAAAGCGATAGAGCAGGGAAGTAAAACGGCAGAGCTTCCGGCACGGGAGGAAATGAAAGAACAGAGAGAAGCATTGAAACAGTATCTGGAATCAGGAAAGAAACTGACAGAGTGGACAGCAGAACTCCTGAAAGAATTGCTTGATATGTAATAAAAGCCGAAACAGGGCATCCGCCCTGTCTGAACACGACGGCAACGTGTTCACTGATGATGGCAAGCCGAAAGACATTATCGGAGCATCGTGAAAACATGGCGGCGCGTACAGTCTGCCAGAACACTGTATGGATGGATAACAGGTTTTAGCACTTTTTAAGGCGAAAAGGCAGACACGGTGAGAACGCTTGCCAGAAAGAAGGTGATACAGATGTTTAATGAACAGCGGCCAGTGCAAATTCTGGAACTGTTCGGAGGAATAGGGAGTCCGCGATGCGCGCTCCGCAACCTCGGCATCCCGACAAAGGCGATTGACTATGTGGAGATAGATGAGAAAGCCGTGAGGTCATACAATTCGATGTTCGCAGAGGAATTGCCGTACAAGACGCAGAGCGTTGTCGGGTGGAATCTGAAGCCAGACATCCTGATTCACGGAAGTCCATGTCAGGACATGAGCATTGCAGGACATCAGGGAAAAGCAAAGGCAGAGGACGGAAGAGTCAACAGAGGCAAAGGAGCCGATCAGGGAAGCGGAACACGGTCGAGCCTGATGTGGGAGACAATACATATCATCGAGCAGATGGGAAAGTGGAAACCAAAATACGTGATATGGGAGAATGTGCGAAATGTAACGAGCCGACACATGATCGCAAACTTCATCCGGTATCAGAAAGAGATGGAGCGCATGGGGTACACGAATAACTATGAGGTACTGGATGCCAGAGAGTTCGGACTGCCGCAGGCCAGAGAAAGAGTGTTCACAATATCCGTCCTCGGAGGAGAGAAGTTTCAGTTCGACGAACTGATTCGGACACCGATGCGGAGCATTGATGAGTTTCTGGAAAAGAACGAAGAAGTGCCGGAAGTGTACGATGTGACACAGCCATCCGTGAGAGAGGTGATCGGAGTGACTGGGAGCGTAAGAAGAGCAACGGTCATCGAAGACTATGCCTTCACGATCACGACTCGGCAGGATAGAACACCAGCGCAGGTGATTGACTGCGGAAAGGGAAGATACAGATACCTGACGGAGTTGGAGTGCTGGCGGTTGCAAGGCTACACGGACGAGGACTTCGAGAGAGCAAAGAAAGCACAGCAGAAGAAAGGGAGATACTACACGGCATTATATAAGCAGGCAGGGAACAGCATTGCAGTTCCAATCTTTGAAAGCATCTTCCGAAAAATAATCCTGAATGAAGTCAGAGAAAAGGAGAAACAAAGGTGAGCAACGGACCAATAGTGAGAAGAATTTCATTCGATATTCACGGAGAGTTCATCACGCAGCTTGCGAGAGAATGGTTTTATACCGGAGAAAAGAGCCATGAGAAAGTCATTGAGATTCTGATGGATAGCATGACCGGAACAGACACACCGGAGGCGCAGATCAGAAGATATGCAGAGGACATTCTGATCGGTCGCGCCGCCCTGAAGGGGAGCACGGCAGCAGGTACATATCATCTTGAAACATATGAACCGGGAGAAGAAGAGCAGATGCCGCAGAGCATGAACATCTGGAAAGAAGTCGAAAGACGGAAGAAAGCAGAGAAGGACCTGCGGAGGATGATTGAACGGTGGGACGTAGCAATGGCCCACATATCGGAAAGTACACAGAGAGAAATCAGAAAGGAACTCGGAGAAGAGACTGCGGAGGATAGACAGCAGGATTCACTCGACAGTTTCACGAAACGAATGATGGATGAAGAAAATCACACCACAGAGGATTATGGATGGTTAGAGCCGGACGGAACTTTTCATGGAGTGGAATGGGGAGCGCATCAGGAATGGGCGCAGAATTACATGAGCGAAAAATTCCCGGAGGAAGCAATGAACGGAGACATTGACTTGCAGACAAAATGCAATGTCGGCCTGATCGGAGCAGGAGACTGGCTCGTCGAAAGAGGGTGGGTTCTCTTACACAATCCGAGTCGAGGAATTGCTTTTCCGACAAAGAATCCGGTCAAAGAGTACACAAAGGCACAGAAAGAGTTCCTGTATGACTATTACATGGAAAGAGATTGCAAAAAGGAGGCGAACGCAATATGGCAAGAAGACGAGTGAGAAGCTTCATCACTCCGAAGTATGACTCCGATGCAGCACAGAGTCATCCGGTTCAGACACCGGGCAAGAGCACTTCGACAGTGGCTCATGAGGTCATCGCAGGTCAGTGGGGAAATGGAGATGCAAGAAAGAACGCTCTGAAGGCGGCAGGATATGACCCGGCAGTCATTCAGGCAGAGATCAACAAGATTCTGAACGGCTCCGCAGCAACTACAACCAAACCACAGCCAAAAGACCAGCCGATCACAAAGACCGTGAAGTCAACTTGCGAAGAGGAAAGAAGAATCAGAGCGGATGAAAGACTGCGAGAAGAACTGTCGAGAGGATGTGAGTATTCTGGAACGCAGGAGATCGTTCAGGAAACCTTCGAGGAAATGCGAGAACAGATCGGAATGGAGGGAGACTGGGACGAGATAGGTGTGACAGACACAGACAACAGAGAATTTGTTCTTCAGGATGTGATTGAACAGTTCTATGACCTGATGATCGAGAAAGTCCTGAATTATATCGGCGTGGAATGAGGAATAGTACATGAGAGCAATGAACATTAA
This sequence comes from Ruminococcus sp. AF17-12, assembly GCF_003479245.1. NCBI lineage: Bacteria > Bacillati > Bacillota > Clostridia > Eubacteriales > Oscillospiraceae > Ruminococcus > Ruminococcus sp. AF17-12. The sequence goes on along the minus strand of NZ_QUGY01000001.1, from coordinate 229,817 downwards.
AGACAGAGTGAACACAATCATTGAGCACCAGAGAGAAGTTCTTCGAGGAGAGATAGAAGAGTTCGAGGAGAAATTGAGAGGCACAATGGAATACTGGGGATGCGGAGGGCCGTACAACAGACAGGAAGAAGCCATCGAAAGACGGAAGAAACAACTGGACGAACTCGATGACTTTGCAATGCAGTTGAACAGAGCAAAGAAGCACGAAACAGTGAGAATGTGGATATTCGGATGCAGAAGCTGTGGAAGTATAACGATGGTGAACAGACAGCCTTTTGACGATTGGCATGAATGCCCTGTATGCAGGCAGATGGTCCATCTGAACAGCCTGCCGAGTAAAGAGTTTGAAATCGTGGATACAGGAGAAACATGGCAGGAACAGATCAAGAGAGCAGCAGAGGAGGGAAACTCATGGCAGTAAGAACACAACCGGATGCGCTGAAGGTATTCGCTGCGATCGCAATGATCGTCAACAGCAGGGAAGATTCAGCAAAAGTGAAATTGACAAGTGTAACCAGAAAGACAGAGAAAGAAGAAAAAAGAAGTGCATGAAATGAAAAAGCCTTCGGAATTGCTTGCGGGCTTCCGAAGGCGATTCGTTGACGTTCAGGTCAACACACATCTCGGTATTATTGTACTGCGAACGGCCTGAAAAGTCAATCAAAACAAGCGTCCCGAAGCGGTTCGGCGGACTTGTAATGGATAGTAACACTTCAACGATAAAGAGAAGTGACAGAGGTGATTCAGGATGGAGCAGAGCAGGAGACGGAGAAAGAAGAATGTCTATGTAGAGTATGACTATGAAGAGGCATATCAGAAACAGATTGAGAATCTGGAAGAGGACATCATCAAGAGGATGATGGATGGAAAGAAGATCAAGTATGTGTATGCCACAAAGGAAATCAAAGCAGGGGAGCAGTTGGAAGTCGAGATATATCCAGAGTTCACCAGAAAGAGAGTCGAAGAGATTCCAGAGGAGGGCAGAAGGAAGAAGGATAGACAGGCACAGAGGAACCTAAATGAGAAGAACAGCAGGAAGCAGTGTGAGAGGGTCATCAATGAGAACTTTGGTGACAGAGACATATGGGCCACGTTCACCTATTCAGCAGAGTACACACCTGCAAGCATGAAAGTGGCGAAGAGCCATATGCAGAACTACATCCGCCGCCTGAACTACCAGAGAAAGAAGAGAGGTCTTCCGAACGCTCGGTATGTGTATGTTACGGAGCAAGGAGACAAAGGCAGATGGCATCATCACATCGTACTCGACGGAGACATGGACATGGACACAGTGGAAAGTCTCTGGACATACGGAAAGAGGAATCAGGTTCGCCGCCTTCAGAAAGACGAAAACGGCCTCGTGGGGATGGCGAAATATGTGTCAAAGCCGAAGGGCAAGGGGAAGGACTCCGAAGAAGGAAAATATCAAAAAATTTGGACTCCATCGAAGAACCTGAAGAAACCGGATGAACACAAGAATCATTACAAAACAAAGCAGAGCCATGTGGACAAGATGGTCAACGGTATACTTCCAGTGCAGGAGCATCTGAACAAGTGGTACGCATCAGAGGGTTATGAGTACACGGAATCAGTGATCAAGTACAACAAGTGGAACGGCCAGTATTACATATATGCTCGAATGAGAAAACAGCAGGAGGAGAAAGGAGGGAAGAAGAGTGAGAAGACGAAGAAGAGCAAGGCGAAGAAAGGCGGTCAGAATCGCAAGAGCACTCGCAAGAGGGATTAACTGGAAGAGAGTGGCAGCAGTCGTGCTCTTGACCGGAGTTGCGGTGAGCATCGCAAGGTGCGGAAGAGAGAAAGAGATCAATGCACAGGTGATGGCGATGAAGGAAGAACAGACCAGACAGGAACTGCGGATGCAGCAGGAATATGGTTGCGACATCTATGGTCAGTATGAATACCCATACAACACGATGTCGCAGGATTGGAGCGGAGATCAGGTGGAAGGATTCTACTATCACGAAATAACTGAAGAGTGCAAGAAAGCAGGCGGTCAGTTCCCTGTCATCATGCAGGTGTACACATACATCATCTGCGAGCAGAACGATGTGGATTATGAGATGGTGTTTGCCCTGATCGAAAGGGAGAGCAAGTGCGTGTGGAACGCTGACGGAGGCGGCGGAGCATCTGTCGGACTCATGCAGATCGCAGAGAAATGGCAGCAGGAGCGCATGGAAGAACTGAACTGCACGGACCTGACGCAACCGTTCCAGAACGTGAGAGTCGGGGTGGACATCCTGTCAGAACTTCAGGAGAAGCTGAAGGGAACAGTTCCGGCGGAGCAGTTACCATATGACGTTCTGGCCGCGTATAACTACGGACTCCGGGGAGCACAGAAAAATCTATGGGCCTATGGGGTGCATGAGTACGAATACAACAGAGCCATTCTGAAAAGGGCGCAGGAACTGAAACAGGAGACGAAGGAAGCAAAGGAGGAAAAGCAGTGAAAGAGGGATATGTGCTGAAAGCAGATGCGGCGAAGTACCTGACACCGGAGCCGATCACATACGCAGCGATGAAGAGAAAGAGCGAAAAAGCTGCACAGACCGCATTGAAAGATGCGAAGGCGAGTATCTTGAACGCAGCAGGAATCGGAAAGGTTGAGGCATACTGCATCAATACCGTGCTTGCAGAACTGAAGCGCAAGGGACTCACACCGGAGCAGGAAGAGTATAAACGCATCAGCAGAGAGACGGCCAGAATGGTCATCAGGGACCGAAAAGGAATCTGGACAAGATACTATACCGACAAAGAAGGTCTGAAAGACTGGCTCCTCTGGAAGCTGGGACTGAAGAAAGAGACAGTATTTGACCGGATGAAGCGAATGGGAGTGACCGGAGATGTTCTTCAGGACATGGAACTCCTGACAGGAGGGAAGAAGAGATGAAGACGAAAGAGTTGATTGAGTACCTTCAGGGGTTCGATGCAGAATCCGAAGTGGTGGTCATTGCGGCGAATCCGAAGGAACGGAAGAAGTATGACGGAGAGATGTTCGGAATCACGGACGGAGGGCAGCCGATCTTCTGCATTGAGATCAGCAACGAGTCCGATCTGGATGAGAAAGAGATCGCGGCAGCAGTACAGGATGAAAGAGAGGAAAAACAGAGATGAATTTGAGATACGCAAAGCGAAGCGAGGACACGGAGCAGATCAACGTGACATCGTGGGCGGCTTGGAACGAGAGACAGTACCCGGAACTGAAGTGGCTGCATCACATACCAAACGGAGGCAGCAGAAACAAGGCAGAGGCGGTCAAGCTGAAGCAGATGGGAGTGAAGGCAGGTGTCTCCGATCTCTGCCTGCCGTACCCAAAAGGAATTTACTGCGGATTGTACATCGAGATGAAGTTCGGAGACGGAAAGCACCAGAAGTCGCAGAAAGAGTTCCTGACCGATATGGCAGCAGTCGGACACTACGTCGCAACCTGCTACACATCAGAGGACGCGGTGAACGTGTTGAGAGAGTATTGCGAGCTATTATCTCCGCAGTGGATGAAAGAGCCGAACAACAGCGTCTGGAAAGAAGGTACGATTTCACCACTGAAGAAAAAGTGAGGACAGGAACATGGACGAATATGCAGCAGTAAGGAGGAAAACATGATTTTTATAAATTCACCATTCGCGATTCTGGATGAGGCTTTTCGGAGCCTCTATCCAGACAAGAAATACAAAGCCTGCATTGGACCGAGCATAAAAGACGATGAAGGAAACCGAGTGTTCGGGTTCACGCAGTTCAGCAAAGGAGAGACACCAGTCATCGCAATCAGCGCAGAATTGAACATCATGGACGCGACGGAGATATTCGCACATGAACTGGCTCATGTGGCAGCAGGCGAGGGAGCAGGCCTCGGAGAAAGATGGGACGAGGAGTTCCAGAGGATATTCGATGAGTACAACCGGATAGGAAAGGAACGGTTCAGAGAAGACGGAAAAGAGATCGAGACAGCACCGGAGTACAGAGGCGGATGGATTCGATCAGAAGACCGGATGCCGGAGGAAGGCGAAGATGTGCTCGTGTGGTTTGAGTATTTCCGGTTCGGGAACTATCAGAGATTATTCCAGACGGTAGGTATCAGTTGCGCATGGAGAGGCGAGTGGTCAGAGTTCGTGAATGGTTCGAGCGGTTGGAGAGATTTGAGAATTATCGCATGGCAGCCATTACCGGAACCATACAGAGAGGAGCAGGAAGACAATGGCGAAGAAAATGAGTGACGAAGAGATGTTGGAAGCAATGGAAGGGGCAGTGAAGATGCACTTCATGGCATTTCAGCAATTTATGAAGCAGACAGGCGGAGACATCGGCCTGTCACTGCAACTGACAACCAGTTACATGGCGGCGATGCTTAAAGGTTCACAAGAGCAGAACGAGAAGGAAGAGAAACTGTTAAAATTGTTGCTTCCGTCGGGGGAAAGCAATCTGACGAACTAAAGGGAGGAATTGACATGGCACTATTAAACGGATTCAAAGAAACAGAGACAGAGCAGCAGTACAGAAGAGGCGAAATCTATTACATCAACAACGCAAGCAAGGAACACGTCGGAAGTGAGATGAAAAAGGACAGACCTGCGGTGATCGTCTCCTGCGATGCGAACAACAAGCACAGCGATGTGCTCGAAGTGGTTTTCCTGACATCAGCACCGAAGAAAGACCTTCCGACGCACGTTACGATCAGGAGCACCGGAAGAAAGTCAGAGGCATTATGCGAACAGCCGACTCCGGTGTCTGTGGAGAGAATCAACAACTTCGTCGGTAAGGCATCAGAGAAGGAAATGGAGCAGATTGACATTGCGCTCCTGATCGGACTCGGCATCAAACTGGAAGGAGCCGAAAATCAATCGGGGGGGGCCTCACGGAAATCTGAACAGCAGATTCAGAGCAGCGTGAAGGACAGAAGCAAGGAAGAATCGGAGAAAATGGCCGAAGAGAACCAGATGCTTCGAGAAGAACTGAAAAAGCAGCAGGAGAGCACAATCCGATCAGAGGCGGAGTGCTCTGCATATAAAGCAATGCACGAACAACTGCTGAAAAAGCTAATGGAGAGGAGGGAATGAGATGCACAAGCTGGCACTACTGATGGAGGACATCGCAAGAGCAAGCGTGTCGGCAGTGGTTGGCCTGTTCATGTTAGGAGTCGCAATCGTGATCGGAATCATCGTTCTGGTCACGATTATGACCGTGTTGAAAATGGCAATCAATGACATCAGCGAGTTTTTCAAGAAAATAGCAAGGAGAAGATGATGAACAAAGCAATTTTGATGGGCCGCCTGACAAGGGAGCCGGAAATCCGGTATTCAAACGGACCGGAGCAGACAGCGGTGGGAAGATTTAGGCTCGCCGTGGACAGAAGAGGACAGAGACAGGGAAATCAGCAGAACGCAGACTTCATTCCGTGCGTTGCCTTCGGGAAGAAGGCGGAGTTTGTGGAGAAATACACGCACAAGGGAACAAAGGTGATCGTCGAGGGAGAAATCCGAACAGGAAGCTACACGAACCGGGAAGGGAGAAAGGTGTACACCACAGAAATCTATGTCAGTGACATTGAGTTCGCAGAAAGCAAGGCGGCAGCAGAACAGAACCAGAACCGGAACGACGATCAGTACGGAATGACAGGTGATGACGGATTCATGAACATTCCAGACGGCGAAGAGTTACCGCCTTTCAACTAAAGGGCGAGAAAGAAGGTGAAGAGATGAGATTGAGAGACGCAGCAAAGTGGATTAAAGAGAAAATCACAGGAAAGAAAGCAGAGGAGACTCCTGTTCTGACACCGATGATCGCAACAGAGGAAGACATCGAGAGGGCAAAGAAAATGGACAGGGAAATCGAGGAGATGGAAAAGAAATCAGCACTCATGGCCCCGGTTGTTACCTCGCAGGCAGAAATGGAACGTCTGAAAAGATTCGAGGCAGGTTCAAAGCAGATCGCAGAGATGACAGGGAAGCCACACGAAGAAGTGGCAGAAGCAATCCTGAAGGTCACAACAGAGACATCTGCATCACTGGAAGAAGCAACCGAACAGGTACGCGAAAGAATGGAGTTGCAGGCAGAGGTTGCAGCAGAGACGAAAGAAGAGTCAGACACTCCGTTCGTTCAGAGATGGGCGGAAGCGAAAGGAATGACAGTTCAGGAACTGGAACAGGAAACCGGATGGACGGCGGAGCAGTTGGAGCAGAACATCATTGACAGCAGCAGGATTATCACAACTGAACTCGTCAAAGCACAGAGACTCATGAAAATACTCATGACCAACAACAGCCGGAGACGAAAAGGGATTCCGATGGTGAGACGGCAGCAGTTACTGCGAGCAGAACGGAACCAGAGGAGGAGAAGGAGTGAGAACAGGAAAGAATCATGAAGGATATTCAGACCCGACGGCGAGTTGTGCTGTCGGGCATCTGACACATGAGGAGAAACAGAGGGAGAAGAAACGAAAGGAGGAAAAGAAGCGTGATAAAAGCAGTGTGCTGGGGAGTGCTCATTCTGATTCTTCTGGCAGTCGCAGCACTGGCACTGTACATCGTCGGGATGGCCCTGTACTTCCATTACCAGCTAAAGGACGGCAGGACAAGAAGAGAGTACACAGAGGAGCAGAAGAGGGCAGACGAAGAACAGATTCAGGCAATCAGGGAAATGCAGGCAAGGAGAGAAGAAAAGCGTCAGAAGAGGCGGCAAAGAAAGAGTAAAGCAAACAGGAGGTAACAGAGATGGATGCAACGAACAACGAGAAGGCGGATGTCCTGAAATGGATGCTCGGCCAGATTTACCGGGCAGAGAAGAGAAAGAAGCAGCTTGACGAGAGGCTGGTCAGGATTGCGGAAGAGAGGGACGCTCCGATCGGTGGTGTCGGATATAGACCACTGCCACGATCGTCTTCAGGAGAAGGGAATGGAGCAGCAAGCATCATCCTGAAGATGTCAGACATCGAGGAGAGAATCTACACACAGAAGGAAGAAGTGGAGAAAGCAATCGTCCGCGTGATGGACATTCTGGATTATCTGCCGCAGGATAGTCTGGAAAGAGAAATCTGCGAATTGCGACACATCGACATGAAACCGTGGAAGGATATTCAGGAGAGCATCCCGATGTCACGGAGCCAGTGCAACAAGAGATATAACAAAGCGATTGAGATGTTGCTGAATAAGGGACGCATTGAGCGAATGATCGAGGAGAACGAGGAAGCATACACGGACTGGAAGTTGGACAAGGAATGGAAGATGCTGAAGAAATCCCCTGAAAAACAAAGTGGGGGTATAGAGTCGGGAAACAAATCTGGAAAATATTTTCAGGAAAATCAGAAAGTAAAAGCGGTTAGCAATGCGGACAGAATTGATCGCAGAAAGAAGAAGGGAATGAAGACACAGAGGACATGATGAACGCACGGCAGCAGGAGCCGCATTCATCGCATCTGCATGGAGCAGGTCACAACACATCCATCTCACGGCAGCGGAGAACCACGAAAAAACAAGGTGGGGTATTCGTTGCCGTTTTCTTTTCTGGAAATATCAGATGGCCAGATCGGGAGCAGATCAGAGAGCCGGAGCAGATGCAGGTGTCAGACTCTGACACGCAGGAGATCAGAGCAGGAGCATCGGCAGCAGTACATACATAGCAGGACAGACAAGAGAAACCAGAGGCAGAGGACAGGCAGTGGAGCGCACGGAGGCAGTGAGAGCCAGTACAGAAGGACAGGAGAGCAGAGACAGCAGAGGAGACGGAGGCGGCGGCAGGAGGCGCGAGAGGGCGGCAAGGACACACAGGAGGAGCAGAGTGGACAGACACGACAGGGAGCAGAGGCAGGGCAGAGAGAAACATGAGACACAATGAGACATTCAAGTGTGCTATGATGGTAGCATGGACAAGCGGACGAGTGAGAGCGAAGCAACGTGACCGCACCACATAGTACAAGAGCGAGAGCACAGGGAGACACTGACGAGGTGATCTCCCTGTTTTTGTGTCCTGCGACTGCTGCAACGATGGCGGCAGGGCGCAAGGTACTTCCACAGGGGGGCCACGAATGCGGGGCGCGGAAGGTCCGGTATTTTTGCCTGTAAAGTCAAAAAAAATACGGCACTTCCTTCCTCTTTTGCCGCTGAAATGGAGGTGAAAATCAGAAAATGGATGTAAATCAGAAAGAACTCGCCGCCATTTTAGGCATCACAGACCGTCGTGTCCGGCAATTAAAGAACGAGTTCGGCTTGTTTTCAAAGGGTTTGTCGAGTGAAAAGAAACAAAAAAACTATGTTTTGGAAAAATGCGTCCCTGAATACATCAATTACAAGCTGGAAGCGGAAGTGCAGCAGGGTACAGGCTACAACAAAGAAAAGGAACAGGCCGAGCACGAGCAGATCAAGAAGAAAATCTCAATCCTGAAGCTGCGGAAGCTGAAAAGAGAGCTTCATGAGGCAGACGATGTGGAGGAGTTTCTGACAGATATGCTTGTGAATTTCAAGAACAGGCTTTTGTCCGTTCCGCAGAAGGTCGCACCTCTGATCGTGTCAGAGGATGATGTGAATGTCATTCTGGACATTCTGGAAAGAGAAATTTTTCAAACATTGGAGGAGTTGTCGGAATATGACCCATTGAAAATAGACAAAGATACCACATCACAGATACTGGAAGAGATGGACGAGGAAGAGGACGAGGACGAAAGCGAGTAAAGGGGTGAAAGAGTTTGTCATCGTCTGAACGACAGCGTTCCCGGCAACGGACGAGAAATTTATTTGTAAACACAATTAAAGCCACACTGAAGAAACCGGAAAAGCTGACCGTTTCACAGTGGGCGGAAAAATACAGAATACTGGATGAGTCCAGCAACTTCTCCGGCCAGTGGTCGAATGACATCACTCCGTATCTGGTCGGAATCATGGATGCGTTTAATGACCCATATATTCAGGAGATCAATTTCTGCAAGCCGACGCAGGTCGGCGGAACAGAAGCGATGCTCAATATGCTCGGATGGATAATCATGGATAGTCCATCACCGACGATGATTGTATATCCGAGCGATGATCTGGCAAAGGACACATCAAATGACAGAATCAAGCCGTCTCTGACAAAGACACCAGAGATCAAGGAGAGATTCTATGAACACTCATCGAAGGAACTGAACCTGAAGTTCCGGGGGATGAAGATATACCTTCGAGGTTCCGGTTCTCCCGGAAAACTGGCATCAAAGTCAATCAAGTACCTGTTTTTCGATGAGATTGACAAGATGGACGGTGCATCGAAAAAAGAGGCATCGCCTTACAATCTGGCGAAGGAGAGAACCAGAACATTCACATACAGCAAGAAGATATACACTTGCTCAACACCGACGCTGAAGACGAACTATGGCATCGGCCAGTACCTTGCGTGGAAAACCGATGAGGCTGACAAAGAGATAGGAGAAACCATTTCAAAATGCACTTACAGAAACTTAAAAACATCGTATGGACGAAGAGAATCGGGCATCTGTTCGAGAGAGTGACGGATATTGAAAATATCAAACGTGCGATCAAAAGAGCGGCGAAGCGGAAAACGCATCGGCCGTCCGTACAGAGAATACTGAATGACATCGACAGTTATGCAAGAAAGATTCAGGAAATGCTCGTGAATGAAACCTTCGTTCCGGGAAAATACACGATCAGAGAAATCTATGACGGCATAAAGAAGAAAAAGAGAATCATTGCTGTACCGAGATTTTATCCAGATCAGTGCATCCATCATGCGTTCGTGCAAGTCTTCAGGGAAATCGTTGAGCATGGAGCTGACAAGTTCTCCTGCGGATGTGTACCGGGAAAAGGTACAGACGGCGCACGAAAGATGATTAAACACTGGATAAAGAGTGACCCGATCGGGACGAGCAAAGTCCTGAAACTGGATGTTCACCACTGTTATCCGACAATGAGCCACGAAGAACTGCGGAAGAAGCTGGAAAGAAAAATCAAGGACAAGAGATTCCTGAATCTGGCATATAAACTGATTGCAAGTTATCAACAGCCTATGGCAGATCACACGAGGATGCTTCCAGAAGTTGACGCAGTTGGGATTCCGGTCGGATTGTACACATCGCCGTGGTTTTGCAATTTCTTCTTTCAGGATATAGACCATCTGATCGCAGAGAAAACAGGTGCAAAGCACCACACAAGATATGTGGACGATATAGTCCTTTTTGATTCAAATAAACGGAGGTTACACAAAGCACTCCGAATGATTGCGGATGAGTTGAGAAAGGTCAAGATGCAGGTGAAAGCAAACTGGCAGGTGTTTCCACTGAAGGACAGACCGCTGGACTTCTTGGGATATAAATTCCATGCAGGAGCGTGGACAACACTTCGGAAGTCGATCATGTTCAGGATAAGCCACAAAGCGAAGAAGATTTCAAAAGTATCTTACATCTCACCGACAAACGCATCCGGTATGATTTCATACATGGGATTCATTTATAATTCGGATTCATGGAACTTCTGGAAGGAACGTGTGAAACCGTTTATCAATTTAAAACTGCTGAAAGGAGTAGTGAGCAATGAGAACAGAAAGCAACATCAAGCCGCTTGTGCAGCATGAGATTGAGGCACTGCCGAAAATGGTCGGCAGAACCTGCACAGTCATTTTCTATGAGAACATCGAAGGCCCGATCGAGAAAGAAGAGGGCGATCAGGTGTACACCTATGACAGATACACTCTGGAAACACAGTACAGAGAGAATCTGGAAGAGTCCATCGAGAAAAACCGTGAGGCATGGTTACAGAAAGCAATCAAGGCAGAGCAGGAGGGCGAAGAGAAGACCGAGATGGAGATTCTTCAGGAACAGGTGGCATCACTTCAGGATGAGAATGCAGCACTGAAAGCCAGCAACGAAGAATTGAGCGGCATCGTGGATGACCTCATCGTCGCAAGTTTAGGAGGTGAAGAGGATGTATAAGCGTCTGAAAAAACTGTACCTTGCAGGAAGGTTGAATGACACAGGTCTGGAAAATGCGGTGACAAGGGGATGGATTACCGAAGACCAGAAGGCGGAGATCATTGAGGCAAAGAAAGAACAGGACGCACCGAAAGAATAATTTCCAGTGCAGTCACGCAGGACATGACGGTCATTGCCGGAGAACTCTTGAAGAGTGCCGGGGACCGGAGTGTCCTGTTTTTGGCTCATGCGGTGAATGTCAGGACTACCACATCCCGGCCGGACAGGAGCCGTGCAAGAATTGCCAGTATTTATTCAACATGAGAGGAGGTGAGGAACATGAGCCTGTATGACTGGCTGCAAGCAGGAGGCGGAGCAGCCCTGCTCCTGATGACACTGGTGCAGATCGCACCTATCAAGATCAATCCGTGGTCTGCCGTCGCAAGAGGCATCGGAAAGACCATGAACAAGGATATGATGGACAAACTGGAATCAGTTGAGACGGAAGTCAAGGACTTGAAAGAGAAACATGACAAACTGGAAAACAGGATGGACAAGGACGATGCAGATGCGTGTCGAACACGAATCATCCGATTCGCAGACGAATTGAGGAGAGGAGTGGAACATTCTGAAGAGTTTTTTAATCAGATTTTGGATGACGTTTCAGATTATGAGAATTACTGTTTGGAACATCCGAATTACAAGAACAACAAGGCAGGAAATGCCATCGCGGAGATAGACAAGGTTTATCAGAAGTGCATGGAGAAAAATTCATTTTTATAACAGGAGGAAAAGACAATGAAAAACATTAACTGGATGAAGAAACTGACAAGCAGAAAATTATGGACAGCAGTTGCGTCCTTCGTCTCTATGATGATTGTGGCCACAGGTGGAGCAGAGAACACTGCTACACAGGTGACAGCAATTATCATGGCAGGCGCATCCGTGATTGCATATATCATCGGAGAAGGTCTGACAGACGCAGCAAATGTCGAGATCGGAGAAGGACAGCTTCTGGAAGCAGATGTCATCGAAGAAAAGAAGGAGCAGTAAAAGCACGAGGCGGAGCAATCCGCCTCTTTTCATGGAGGTATCAGGACATGAAGAAAGAACATCTTGAAATACTGGCAAAGATCATCGGCGGAGTGGAATCAGGCGGTCAGGAATACGGCGGCCAGAACTATGCGGCATACGCAGGAAAAGCGGCAAACTCTGCGAATGAGAAGACCTGCACTCTTGGATGGGCGCAGAACTATGGAAACGAGGGCAGGAGACTCTGCAAGATGATTCTGGCCGCAGATGCCGCAGCGTTCAGAAAGGCAGATACGGCAGGAATCGAGAAGAAGCTGTCTGCTGACTGGGAGGCAACCGGATGGAATCCGTCCGCAGCGGAGAAAAAGGCACTGATTGCGATCATCACGACAGAAGCCGGAAAGAAGTGTCAGGACGAACTCTTTGCAGAACTTATGAACACATACATCAAGAGCGCAGAAGCGCATGGAGTGACTGACATCAAAGCGCAGATGATGTGGTGTGAGATTGAACACCTTGGAGGACTGGGACCAGTGAAGAGAATCTTCGGCAGAGCATCGAAGCCGTACACACCGGACACGATCTTCACATCCCTCCTGCTCGATCAGCAGGACACAAGCAACAACAATCAGGTCGGGGACAAGAAGTTCCAGAGCAGGCATGAGTGTTGCGTCCGCTGGATAAAGCAGTATGTCACAGACAAAAAGGCAGATTCAGGAAAGGAAGAAAAGAAAATGTATTCAAGACAGGCAGTTGTCGATCTGGTGGAAAGTTGGGTCGGCAAGAAAGAAGCAGACGGCTCGTACAAGAGTATTATTGATATTTACAACAGCTTCACCGGAGCACTTCCGAGAAATACGAAAATGGAATACTCGTGGCCGTGGTGTGCGTGTACATGGTCCGCACTGGCAGTGGCTCTCAAATATACTCCAATCATGCCGATCGAGATTAGTTGCTATTATCTGATCGAGAGAGCGAAAGCGATGGGAGTGTGGGAAGAGAACGACGCACACGTTCCGAAACTGGGCGAAGGTGTACTGTACGACTGGGACGACACCGGAATCGGAGACGACACCGGAAACCCTGAACACGTTGGAACAGTAACCTATGTCAATCAGGCATCGGGTTATTTTGTTGTAACTGAAGGAAATTTCGGAAATGCAGTCAAGAAGAGAACAATTTCCATCAATGGACGCTATATCAGAGGATTCATCACTCCGAAGTATGACTCCGATGCAGCACAGAGTCATCCGGTTCAGACACCGGGCAAGAGCACTTCGACAGTGGCTCATGAGGTCATCGCAGGTCAGTGGGGAAATGGAGATGCAAGAAAGAACGCTCTGAAGGCGGCAGGATATGACCCGGCAGTCATTCAGGCAGAGATCAACAAGATTCTGAACGGCTCCGCAGCAACTACAACCAAACCACAGCCAAAAGACCAGCCGATCACAAAGACCGTGAAGTCAACTTGCTATGCAAAGAGTTACGACAGAAGCCTTGCAGGAACTTACAAGACAACCGATGCGCTGTATTGCAGAAACGATGCAGGAAGCAACAAGAAAGCATTGTGCGTCATTCCAGCAGGAACTGAAGTGCATAACTATGGTTATTACACCACATACAACGGAGTGAAGTGGTTATACATCACAGTCACTCTCGACGGTGTTGAGTATATCGGATTCAGTTCAAAGAGTTATCTGAAGAAATAAGATGAGAAAGTAAAAGAGGACCGGGCAGGGAGCAGTTCCCTGTTCGGCCCTCTTTTTTGTGCAATTTGCCTTTTGCAAAGTCCAGATCGCGCCCCGATCGGAGCCAGAGAAAAGCAAAACTGCACAAAAGAATCGTTTTTACTAACTACGCAGTACCGACTGGAAACCTTGATTCCCAGACTGAGCTAGAGGTTATGAGCCTATTGAAAAGCTGCGTGTCGGATTTCGGGCAGACGCTTATCATGATTACCCATGATGAAACGATTGCCCAGATGGCGGATGAAATGATTATCATTGAAGATGGCAAGGCGGTGAGAAGATAATGAAGATGACGACCAGAGTTGCATATTGCAATATGCGGCATTATAAGAGCAAAAACATACTGATTGGAATTGCCATTATCCTGACAACATTACTGCTGTTCGTAATCCCATCAATCGGAAAAGATATGGTGGAAGTGAACTTTGCGGTAATCAATAAGATTTATCCAACATGGCATGCCCTTTATCGGAACGTGGACGAGAGTACAGTTATGAAACTGGCGGCACATCATGATGTGAAAACTTACGGACTCCGCAGCGATGCGGGGTACATGAATCTGGAAGATGCGACGGTTTCCATGATGTATATGGACAGAACAGGGATGGAACTTTATAAAGTGAAGCTGAAAGAGGGGCAACTTCCGCAGAAAGAAAATGATATTGTGGTTTCAAAAGGAATACTGGAAGCATTAGGACAGAATGGGAAAATCGGTGACACTATCACAGTACCTTATCAGATTCTGAAAGATGACGGACTGGATTATACGAAGGAGAAAGACTTTCGAATCTGTGGTTTTTTAGCAGATAATGAGAGCAGCAAAGAACAAAAACAATATACATCATTGGTTTCAGAGGCCTTTCTGAAAGCGGAGATACCGGTAGAACAGGTGAAATATCGGTTTTTACTTCAGGTGAATGGACAGAAAGGAAATACGACTGCAGATTATACAGAGACGATACAGAATATTGCCAGACAGTTCGGGATTTCCGAGGATGACATGAATATTAATAAAGAGTATCTTGCAGCAAATTATGTGGATCCGGCTACAATTCCGGTGATTGTAGGAATCATGCTTATTGTTGTATTGGCGGGCATTATCACAATTTATAGTGTTTATTATGTATCTATGAACCAGAGGGTTCGGGAATTTGGAAAGTTAAAGGCAATCGGGGCTACGAAACGGCAGCTTAGACAAATCGTACTAAGAGAGGGAATGGGAGTGGCGTTGTTTGCCATTCCGATAGGACTTTTGATCGGAACAGTTGCTGTGAAAGTTGTACTTCTCCAGTTTGTAGAACATGCAAAGGATTCAAACGTACTTATAACATAGGCATACAAGGTTGTAGCTAAGGGAGAAGTCCAACTTTATTATTGGTGGATTTATCTGTTGGCAATTGCAGTGACTCTGTGTACAGTGTATCTGTCACTGATGAAGCCTATGCGTATGGCGGCGAAGGTATCAGAAATAGAAGCTATGCGTTACCAGGGAGGCAGTAAGCGACAGAAAAGCAGCAGGAAGGGATATCAATTTCTGAATATCGGACGACTGACCAAGAGAAATCTTGCAGAGAATAAAAAGAAGAGTACTATCACGATTGTATCTATGGCCGTTACCGGAATATTTGTCATGATGGTAGCAACGGTGCTGTCTTGTGCAAATCCGATGGAAAGTGCAAAGAGTTCGATTGTGGGGCAATATGAGATTTCTCCAATTGTGGAATCCGGGAATAAAGAGCATCCTGAATATGAATGGGCGGAGGTTCAAAAGAATAATCCATTAAATGAAGGACTAAAGCAGCAGATAGAGGAGCTTGACGGTGTTGAGCGGGTAGATGTGTTTACCGCGTTGAAGGTATCAGGAGGACCTTTTGAAGAAAAAATTGGAACCGAATTTATCAATGGAGTGCCGGAAGAATACGCAGAAGAGCTGAAAAAAGGAATCACTGAAGGCAATGTCACATACGAGGAATTGAAATCCGGGGATAAAGTGATTCTGGACCGCGCGCTACTTCACTGGTATCCAGATATTAAAGTGGGAGATAAGCTGAAACTCAATATTCATGATGGAGATAATACCTTTCAAAAAGAGATTGAAGTGGCAGCAATTGGTGAATATGGAAGAGGTCTGACAAACTATAACTGTCTTATCATGGCAAAAGAAGGGGCAGAGAAACTTACCATAAATAATTCTTCCAGCTATTTTCAGGTGATTGCAGATAAGGATTATGATGAGGCACTGGAAGCATCTCTACAGGCTATTGTGGATGGATCAGGCAGACTGCAGATGCGTACCTGGAAGAATGAGTACGATACATGGGAAAATGCCATACAGATGACTAGAGGTGCATGTTATGCATTTATCATCATTCTGGCAGCAATCAGCATTATGAACTTGATTAACACAATGATCAATAGTGTCCATGTGCGAAAAAAGGAGCTTGGCATGATGCAGGCAATCGGAATGTCGGACCGTCAGTTGATGAAGATGCTCCAGTTGGAAGGTATATTCTATACAGTAGGCACTCTTATTATCAGTATCGGAGTGGGAAGTCTTGCAGGATATCCGTTGTTTTTATATGCAAAGCGTACAGGAATGTTTGATATCAGCACATACCATTATCCGGTAACAGCAGCTATTATTATAATTTTAACATTGTTTGTGATACAGATGTTATTGGCAATATTCATTGCAAAGTCAGTAAGGAAAGATTCATTGATAGAGAGAATTCGTTTCAGTGAGTAAGAATATAAATTTCTGATGTTTAATGCAGATACTAATCAATGTCATAATAAAAAGGGGGACTTGATTTCTCAAATCCCCCAGTGTATAATGAACTCAAGAAAGGTATTCAGATGCAAAATCTGATGCCCTCAGTTAAATTTTATATTCTATGTATAAGTCATAGCATCCAAAACTTTCCTAGGGTCGTGGATGCTATTTCTTATTATGTCGATCTATATAAGTCAAAGCCGCAAAAATTACCAATAGTAAAGTCAATACTTCCATTGTATTCATGGGCATCACCCTCCTTGGATACTAGAGGGCAAAATCGAAATGCATCCGTCTTTCCGGTTCAGTAATACCGAATCAGTATAACACGTTACCGTTTTCAGTACAATAAGGTAATGGTCTGAAAAATACTTTATTCTGTCACCTTATGTAGCTGTATCGTGAGTATTTGCTGGACTAATTGGTGCTGTATATGAAAAAAAGCTATTTAAAAATAAGGTGGAAGCCTTATATGGTCTGCTTGATGATGCGGGTGATGATGCCGAGGGCAACATTACGCTCTTCATCAATATGCGTCACCACAAAGGATACCTGATCCTTTTTCCCGACTGTCCGGCTGTCATAGCAGGAGTGGGCAATGGCATTGACACCGATGGAGAGCCGGACAAAGACGGTGCCTTTATGGATGTCTTCCACAGTTCCGGCGTATTTTCCCTGAATCTTACATTTTTTCATGTTTTCCTTGCTGGTGTTGCCTTCCACACTTTTGACATCTGCGTGGACAATGACCTGCTCCGGTGAGTCTGCCCGCACATCCAGGATGCGTACCAGGATGTGATCGCCTACCTGGAAGCGTTCTCTGGCATCACCCATCCAGTCGAAGGACAGGTCTCTGGCAAGAATGGAGGTTTCCACACCGAAAATTTCTGCCCGGACTACCTTTTCCGCAACAGCAATGACTCTTGCCTGCACGATACGGTCTTCATAAACTTTCGGCATTCCGGAAGCATCTTTATCCAGATAGAAGATCTGGCGTTTCTTCAGCATCGCTTCTTTCCGGCTGGCGACAATGCTGCGTGTCTTCGGATCTAATCCCTTAATCAGAAAATCAATCTCACATCCAAGCATATTGTTGAGGATTTTGTTCTGCCGCAGAGCAAGCTCCCCATAATCGTGTGCTTCATCCTGCATGAGATGGATCATCATCTCAGTTACTGGGATGACAGTACGGAAATCCTTGTAGTAAACCACGGCAATGAGGCTGCCGTTTTCTGTTTTCTCGATACCGCCAAGCATTCCGGTTAAGATCCGGCGGGTACGGTAGGCATTCTGGATCTCATGCCAGGTAAGGTCTGAAATGGACTGGGCTGTTTCCAGCTTCGCATCGGAATCCAGAGTTAAAATAGGTGTGTTGGTTGTTTCGTTTGGCATCATAGTGTCTCCTTTCAAATTATGACATGATAGAATCTTTATCTAAAGGAACCATGTCTGTGTGATCCGAATAGTTATCTGCTGAGAAGTCATCCGGGAAATCGTGATAGCCAGGTTCCTGATAAACGCTTTGCTGGTCAAAGTGCGGTTCAGCTTTTTTCTTTTTCTGCTTTCCATAAGAAGCGGTTTTTTTCGGGTGGGAAGCAGGAATAGTTGGAGTGTACGTATATTCTTCACTACATGCTCCTTTTCTCCATTCCGGAATATGTTCGGAAGCCTTCCGGGGAATGAGTTTTTGGGCATCCGGGTGCAGGGTGTAATCGTATTTTTCTACCTGCAGTACCTTCTGACCACGCAGGATAATCAGTGCAGTATCCAGCGGGAGCCGCAGGATCTCATCCGGAGTTAAGAGCTTTCGTTTCCCGATGGATCTGGTCTGGCGGTATTCCGGTGTATAATCGGATACCCTCCAGCTATTTAATTGTTTGGCTTCGCTGCTGACACCAACGGTCACATCACCGGAGCGGTTAGAGATAAATGTAGCAGTTACCTCATCCGTACAGCCTAAAAATAGCTGAGTGTCGCAGTTCCCGATGATTTCCTGCCATTGGTTTAAGGGATACCGGTTCTGCATCTGAGGCAGGTTTTGGAAAATGCAGGAAATACTGAGGTTTCGACTTCGGATCACGGAAATCTTTTTGTTGAGCGATAGGATTGCTCCCGTATTCGCCAGCTCATCAGCCAGGATATGTACCGGAACCGGCAGTTTTCCATCTTCCCCATAGGTGTCTGCATAACGGACCAGTTTGATAAATACGAAGGTCATAAACAGGGAAGAAAGAAAATCAAAAGTGCTGTCTTGATCCGAAGTGATGCAGAAGTATGCACATTTTTCTTTTCCCGGCAGCGTCAGGTTGATCTCATCATAGGAAGTGATCTGGCGGATCAGCTTGTTCTGGAATACCTGAAGTCTGGAACCGAGTCCGATGATGACGCCGGAACGTACCGTGTCACTTGCCTGCTTATAGATGCAGTAGGGGACTTTTGCCGGATGGGAGACCGGAAGCAGGTCAAAGAGGCTGTTCAGTTCTTTTTCCGAACTCATGGTCAGGAGTTTGTATACCTGTCCGATATTCTTTGCCTCCGGTGGGAATCCCTGATCCACATAGAGAATCAGAGCTTTTAATAAGTTCATCTCGGCATTGTCCCAGAAGTGATCGCCTTTGGCAGAACCGGTATTCTGGATGATGACATCAGCAAATACCTGTGCCATGGTTTCCTGTCCGCCAATTTCACCCAGACAATTCCAACTATCCGAGTTTTCCGGGTTTACAAGATTAAAGGATTTCACGATATATCCGGCATTCTCAAGGTAAGTGGCTGTACTTTCGTACAATTCCGATTTTGGATCGGTGATGATGAGGCTTTCCCCGCGGGCAACACACTGGAAGATCATGTTGCGTGCAAAGGCCCGGCTTTTCATGGAACCGCTGGCACCGTAAACGGCAATATTCCGGTTCATGCGGGTATCCTTCGGGAGACAAACGGCTTTTCCGTTCAGTTTTCCAAGAATGGTTCCCTTGTGTTTCTTGACATCATTCGTAAGCTCCAGTACCTGATGCATTTCCTCCAAAGTCATAAAACCGGAAGTCCCATAGGTTCCCTTTGTGGAATAATTCAGGTTCCGGCCCCGGTCTGTTATTTCCCCGTTTCGGTCAAATCCCATACGCATGAGAAGGAAGGTCAGGAGTCCAAAAGCTGCCAGACATAGAAAAATCCCATACAGATTGTACGGGAAAGCAGTCAGGGCATCCAGACAGGCGAGCGGGTGCGGGGAGGGGATCTGCGGGGCAGTTCCGTTTCCGGCAAAATTGCCGGCAGATTCCCAGGTCTGATAGTTGCGGATAAATTGAGCAACATAGCCTCCTGCATAGAGGGTGCAGAAGGTGATCGGAAGCATATAAATGAGCTTCCACCATTTACGGTTCATGTAAAAACCCCCTTTTGAATTTGCAAAGGTCAATACTGGAGAAATGGATTGTGGCAGTTAAGTATTTTTTCAGGACCGGAATCTGAAAATCGAAACAGATCAGGTTCCCGGATCTGCCGTATACATTTAAGCCGGTATTGAACCGGTTGATTCGCTGCATGTCAAAATCATAAGCAAGAAGGATGGGGTTCCCGGAAGCATCCGTGGCATCATGTTCCAGTGGAATTGAATCGCTGCGGCAGCCCAGATCGGACAGCAGGAGGTTGTCCAGCTTTTCCATGATCTCAGGGTGAACCAGCAGTTTTAAAAGCACTTCCCCTTCCGGAGTATTGGGAAGGTAATGGAAATGCTCGAAGGAGGTGTCCAGCATAAACAGGCTCTTTTTGTAGCCTCCGGTACTGGTAAACAGCCGGAAAGCCATTTCCATGTCGGTTCCGGTCATGATTGCCCGGATCTGTGGATGTCCGTTGTAAGGGTAGCCTTGCAGGTAATGCTGCAGGAAGGCGTTTAAGCGGACTTCCGTTCGATATTCCCATTTCAGGACTCCGTTTCCCGTGTTATAAAGGACATAGACACATTGCGGTGCCATCAGGATGCCCATGCTGCGGGAGTTCCTAATCTTCGTGGTCTCCGGGCCCAATTCCTTAATTTCTCTGGAAGCGTAAAAAAGAGGAAGGCTTCGCATACCGATGGAACCAGCTTCGCGGTGATTACAGAAGATGTCAGGTTTTACATCCGGATAAAAGGGAATCCCGGCATGAAGGAGTGTCAGATACGTTTCGGCTTTCTGATGTAAGCGGATACGTCGGGATACTTCACTTCGGATGAGGTTCGTCTCGGTATTGCCGGTCAGATAGCACTGGAAGCGTAGCGGCGAGACAGATAACAGCATCTCTTTCGCAGCTTTTGTAAGACGGTAGCCTCTGAGAGCATCCCGGTAGTGGGTACGGATGAGGTGTTCCGCCTTCAAATCCGTAATGAGTTTTTCCGCATAGGAGGCACTTGGGATGAGTCTGTTTAGCTGGTCTGCGGGAAATTCCCCGCACATCCCTATCATTTCCAGTAAGCGGTATTTCGTAGTGTCAGGTCTTATCAAATAAGCATCACCTCAATTCAGTTCTTACCCATGCAAGCCTATACTTGGGTAAATCTCCGGTGGTTTGGAGATAAAAAAAGCAAGAAAACAAAGTTCCCTGCGGTGGTTCTTACCGATGTCGGATTTCTGCCTGAGAAGTCAGGAGATTTTCCGACATGCTTTCGTGATGATTTTTCTGGTTCTGCAGCCATTTCGGAAAGTCAGCTTTTTCCATAACCGATACCAGTGTACAGTCCTTTAAGCCAAGCTGTGTCGTGTAGTAGGAATCACAGAAAAAGCCGCTGTCATCTGTCAGAACATAAGTACAAAGTGTATCCAGAATCTGTTTAAACTCCAGATTGTCATAATCCCGGATACGTCTTTGAGGAAGTTCCCTGTCATATATTTGACTGAAACATATCATGCAGTCACGATAGAGGGGCAGGGCATTTTGTTTTACATACTCCCGAAGCATATAATTAAGCGGTTCATGGAGAAATGCAGTGTTTGTGTGGACTCTTCGTTTCGGAAGCAGTCCGGGAAGCGTAATGGTGAGAATCCCCTGCTGTTCTGCAATCCGCATTCCCTGTGCATCTGCCGCTTTGGGAAGATAAGCTGCTTGATTTGGGGAGAGAGCCGGACAGACAAGGTTACGCATCTGGCAGGCAATCCGCTCCGCCCGAAGAGCAGCACTGACGCTCAGTTCCTCAAAATTTTTATCATAATTCTGGATATCAGTGACCTTCAGAGCGTAAACGGTATTCGTCAGTTTTTGCAGCTCCCCTTCCAGTTTTTCAAGCCGCTGGTAAATGGTTGGTGTATTTTGCGTCATAATAACCTACTTTCTCATGTAGTAACTGACAGCACCGGATTCATTTACAAGGCAGTAAGCGGCTACATCATCAATGGTGATTTTGGCAGCCTGGCTTTCGGATTCTAAGACAATCAGGCGTTTGGAACCATGTGATGGGATACTTTCCATCACATGATTGATCAGAGCCTCCTGTTCTTCACCGATATAGATGATTTCGTATTGTTCATCTTGCGAAAAGAAATTGAGCTTGATTGGAAATTCGCCACTGGTGTGGTATACAACACCTTTCTTAAAATCCAGCAGTACCCAGAAGCATGTAATTATAGCATAGTCAGGATTCTCAGCAGACTGCTGGCTGTCACAAAGAAGGTCATACTCTTTATCGTAAATGATGCGCCCTTGTTTGATGAGGCTGGTAATCAATGACTTGATAGACTGCTCATGTCGGGAGAAAAGTTGTAAAACCTGGTCATACCTCAGAGTATGGTAAGTGGTAATGAACCGTAAGAGCTTGGCTCCCTCTCCTTGATAGATTTCGTTCCTTGTTTTCATGATTGACTCCCTTCTATATATAATAGGAAACTTTATACATATGGCTGTACGTACAGGATACGTTTGGTATTGTAAGTATAGTGTACGTACAAAGTACATAGAACCTGCTGTCAGCGATTGAATTTACAGGTACAAAAAAAGCACCATCTATGGGTGCTGGAAATAAGGAAAACTATAAGCAATACCTATTGTAGCATGGGTAATTTTACGCTTCAATCGCAGAAGCAGGTCATTTCTGTGCCATTTTCACTGGTTGGCATAAAAAAAGCAGGAAACCATTTTGATTCCCTGCATGGTGTATTGTTGTGCTTTTGTGTAGTTCTAATGATTACTTGTCTTTATAAAATGCTTCGAAAGCTTGTGCGAAGAATTCGGCTGTACCATTGCCGTATTTTTCATCTATCATAGGTTTGATTTTTTCATTACGGTAATATTGAGCCTGTGCAACCATCAGACCGTGTTCTTTCTTTATCTGTGAAAGTTGTTTCATAAGAAAACCGTATTCGGAAACAAGTTCTCTTACTTCAGAAGAATCTGGTGAACATACTTTTTTAGCTGCTAATTTGTATAAAAGATTGTCAAATTGTTGGTTGTAACTTTCTGCAGCCTCTTTGCTAATAGGATTGTTGGCAACAGACAGGAATTGCTCTTTTCCTCCATACCACTCAACAACTTTAGCATAGCCTTTCTGCATTTCTTCTGATGAAACTGTCTTAATATAATGCTTTTTCCATTCTTCAATGCTTCCAAACTCTTTTACAGCAAGTTCTTTCATATTGTCAGGCATATGTTCAAACATAGTTTGGAACATTTCTTCAACTTCCGTTTTACTAAAAATCGCAAAATCCATTTTATTCTCTCCTTTCAGGATATCATCAATGCTGGCAATCAGATGTTCCATACGTTCTTTCTTTGCTACCAACATTTTTCTCTGCATTTGCAAGATCTGGTTCCTTTCAAGAGCAGGATTCTCCAGAACAGCTTTGATTTCTTTCAAAGGAATGTCAAACTCACGGAAAAACAGAATCTGCTGTAATATTTCCAATGCCCTATCGTCATAAAGCCGGTATCCCGCATCACTTTTTTGTGTTGGTTTTAAAAGCCCGATTTCATCGTAATAGTGAAGCGTGCGAACGCTGATACCTGTAAGTTCTGATATTTCTTTGACTGTCCTCATAGTTGCTGACCTCCTGTTCCTGATAAGATAACTGTACGCTATGACGTTCCGTGAGAGTCAATATATATTTTGCATTTTTTATATAAACATTTTTATGATATTACGAAAAGCCGAGGAGATAGGCGATATGTATTACTCTGGAAAGAACTTGTTGAGCGTATCCAATGTCTCTTTTGCAGTAAATCCCCAAAGGATGGTACTGAGTGCTTCAATCGCAGCCCTGCGTTTCCGGTAATAGGTGCGGTAGGAAATATTGGTGATGTGGTGAGCCAGCTTATCCAATATCTCATCTGTATTTTTCATTTCCTGTGGAGAGAGAAAAGCGTAGTAGAGAATCCAGTAATACTGTTCCCCATGCTTGTGATTGTTCCGGAGGAGATCGATGGATGATTCCAAAAGCTTCAGCATCTGGTTGCTTCTGGCAATACTTTTTGCCCGTTGTTCGATGTCGCTTCCGGTAAGATCAGCCCCGGCAGCATAGATGGAGTCCAGAAATTTGTCGATGTCATTGTCGTATTGGAGCTTAAACTGGTGCTCCATCTGGTGTACGACTACCTTCAGGCTGTAGGTTGCATCCCGGTATCTGCGTAAAAACTGATAGGTGTCGTGAAAACGTGGATCTTCTTCGGGTGAAGGAAATCCCTGTGTATTGCGGTTTGCCATGTCTATTCCCCCCCTTTCAGTGCAGAAGGCTCTGCCACGGCAGGCATCTTTTGGGCAGACTCATCCCCTGGACTTACGGACAACTCAAACCGATAAGCGGCATTTCCGTAGGGACAGATAATATTTAGAGTAAATGTATTAAATATATCTTTGCAGGCTGATAATGGAGATAATATATAGCGGGTTTTGGAGCAGTGGCAACATGGAATCCCTTGTGAATCCAATAGTTCTGCGACTTTTTGCACGATAAATTTCATGTGTGAATCTGGAACGCAGGAATCATTTTTTGTAACGGTGATTTGTGAGTCTGTGACAGTTTCTGAAACGCTAACAGAAGCAGAATCCTCAATAGTGATTTCTTCAGGTACATGGATTGGTAATTGCATCTTCATAGCGATCTCCTCCTTGTCAATCATAACGTCGCTGATATTAAACATCACGGACAGGTAATTGTTGAGATAAATTACGCTTCCGTGTTTTCCTGTAAATGAGATAAGTGTAATGTATTCTTTTTCCTCCAGTTTCTTCAAGAGTCGTGATACCGATGCCTTTGACAGACTCCACCTTTCACCCAGTTCATTAAAGCTGGTAAGGGGATTTCCGGTATTATCCCGGTAATAGACAATGGGACCGGAATCAGATCCCAGGACAGAGGAATCGTTGTAAACTGCATGAATCCACAGATCCAGAATAACATCCATTTCCGAGCATTTTCCAATGCCAATTAGTTCGTGAACTTTGGCAATCGGGAAAAAGAAAAACCCTGTATCTTTTTTACAGGGATAGTTGTATTCCAATACGGTATTGTCTTTGGGCCAGTCTGATATTTTGAATTTGACCAGGCGGTTTTTGCCGAGAAGAGAGTAGGTAATGTAATTCTGCTCTTCAAAAAATCGAAGGATGGACAACGCTTGATGTTGGAAACGGCAGCGAAACCATTCCTGAAGATCTGTGACTGTGCAGATCCACTCTCCTGGACCAATGGTATAGGTAATGTGTTCCATCCGGCGGTAGGATGTGCGGTAATTTGCATAGGAGCATAATACCAGATAATAAAAAAGAAAAGAGCCCCCGGTAGTTCGGATGCTCTTGGTAGTGATTAAAGTTTGTATGAAGTCACGGTAAATGCGACAGCGTGGAAATTCCACGATTTTGTACGGTGTGCGAACATTATCAGCTCGTGCTGAGTTCTCCAGCCCATACCCATGCCCGGCGTTTTCTTATTCCAGACGATCATATTCTTGACGCCGAACCCGCTTTCCTCCATTACGTCGTAGAGATAGAGCCACATTCTCCAGTCGGTGAAGCAATAAACCACGGTACCGGTGAACTGTTTCAGGATCGAGCGCATGAGCTGCTGGTACCCGCGAGTGCTGAGGGTATCGTTCGCGATCGTCACTTTGATTTCCTTCCCGTTTGCGTCGTAGCGTTTGGTTCCGATACTTCCGGTGCTGCGTCCGGATTCCTGAAAACCTCCGGAGCAGTACGGCGGATCCATGAGAAGGATCTGAGGCTCGGCTCCGTCGAGTAGTAGAGCGCGATCGGCTTCGTTTGTGCTGTCTCCGCACACGAGGCGGTGGTTTCCGAGAATCCAAAGATCGCCGCGTTGCGTGATTGTCTGATCTTCCTCCGGAAGCTCCGGGATCTCGTCCGGTTCTGTGAGATCATTGTGCAGGGCTTCGGCCAGTCCAGTGACGAGGCTTTCCACTTCCTTGTCGGTGTAGCCGGTCAGCTCCATGGGGATCTCGCCGGTGTCAATGTCGGCGAAAATGTCAGCCAGCAGCTTGTTGTCGATCTCTGCCAGTTCTGCGATCCGGTTGTCGGCCACCAGATCGGCGTATTCCTCGGCCTCGTTCGTGTAGTTCTGGTAGTCCACCGGCACTTCGGTGAGTCCTTCGAGCTTGGCAGCAGCGAGGCGGCCGTGGCCCTTTACTATGAAGCCGGAGCGCTTCGACACTGTGATCGGCGCCCTCCACCCGGTCTGGCGGATAATGCGGCCGAGTGCTTGGATCTGTGCGTCCGGGTGTGTGTTCGGGTTCTTCGGGTTGGGGATCAGCTTCTCAATGGCCACGATCGCGTCATGGGCGCAGAATACCGGTACCCCTCCAGCGGTTGCCTTTGGCTGCGCTTCTGTTTTATAGTCCATGTTTTCGTTCCTCCTTTATTTTGATAGGCCGGTGGCAATACGGGCACGTCCCGGCTTTGATATTCTTCTTTGTGACCGCGCTCGCGATCTCGTAGTACATGTGGCAGCTCGTTGAGTACCACTCTTTAAAGCCGAGCCCCGGCACCCATGAGCAGGCGCCGGTCTCTTTGCTTGGCCAGCTCACTTTTTACCCTCTGTCCGGCGGTCGCCCGGTGCGCACTTGCCGGTTGGTAGCTGTACGGTATCAATAGTTTGGGCTGCTTTCAGGATTCTGCGGCGGTAGTGCTTCCAGCTTTCGTCCTGTTTCTTTACGACGCCATAGATCGGGCCCACATTGGAGAGGGTGAGCTGTTCCATGGTTTCGTATTTCGGCAGACTGCGCGGGGAAAACCCCAGCTTTTCGCGGATCCTTTTCTCGTAGTCGGTGTTGTTTTCGCCTTTATTTCTTCTAATACCATAAATGGGGCCGACGCCGTTTAGCGTGAGCCCTTTCATGGATTCGTCCAGAGTGCGGGAGATCTTTCTCCTGCGATTGTATTCCCTGATCTTTTTCTCGGTTCGTCCGATCCAGATCAGGAGAGTGGCCACCCAGAGAGTGATCAGCAGCAGCGCGGTGGGTACCCACACGAGCCCGGCAATCACCACCGGCCAGCTCATTGAAATAATGCCGCAGGCTTTCAGGATTGCCAGCACTGCCACGCCTGCGAGTGTTGCCAGTGTGTAAAGTATCGGCCAGCCCATAGGCTTGTTCTTGTTATCGTCCATTTCGTCCTCCTTTTCTTTTAGCTGCTCGTCTGGCTGCGCGGTTCGGTCGAACCGGTTCCCGTCTGATAGGCCAGAGGGAGAGTGGGGCCGGTTTTTCCTCCTTGCTTCGCAGCATATCTCCGCCGATCTTGTGGAGCGCTTCTGAGTAACTCAGCGCGGTGCTTTCCGCGAGTCTGCGAGCTTGTTTTTCTATGTCGTCGAGGTCACACTCCAGATAGAAGGCCAGCACTTCGGCGTATTGCCTGCACCTGAGCGCCTCCAGCACGTCCCTTGTTATTTTTCCGTCGGGGAAGTAGTGCCTCGCGTCTATTTTGAGATAGTAGAGCCCCTCTGTGTTATTTTCTTCTTTCACGCTTTGCCCTCCTTCGCTGCGCGCGGTTTGGGCCTTCCTTTCGGAACGGTGACAGGAGCCCAGCCTTGATCGCGCACTCAGTACAGAGCATTTTCGCGCCCTGTTCTTTGGCGAGTCGGTCGGCTTCCGGGTGTTTCCAGCATTTCCGGCCGCATGTCGGGCACTCGACTGGCTCCCAATCCGGGTGCTTGGCCTGCACGTCGCCGTTCAGGTTCTTGTCCAGTGGTAGGCAGATGATCCCGCCCCGGTCAGTCTGCTTTCTCGGTCTCAGATCGAAGCCGTGAGCCCGGAGCTGTTCGCGGGTGTTGTTGGTGCTTTCTTCCTGCTTTACCTCCAGCACTTCCACCTTGTCTAATGGCAGGCAGAACGAGCCCTGCGGCTCCCATTTCTTCGCCTTCCAGTCCTCTGCGAACTTCTCCAGCGTATCGAACAGGCAGAGGCCCGCCTCGGTTTCGGTCTGGAATACGGTCTGCATGACTGCCTCGTCCTCTGAGTCCTCCCAGCCGTAGAGGTGCCAGCTCTCGCGGTTGTCGTAGTCCCACTGTGAGAACCAGAGCACATGGCCGTCGATCGGCCAGCCGGTGCCGGTTACTTTTCCGGTGATAACTTTCGGTTTATATTCCATGGTTTTGTCCTCCCTTAGAAAAATCTATTTAATGCGATAATGAGCACGATCACGGCCACGAAGGCGATCGTGATGTTCTGCTGTCTGAGCCCGTCCTTTTCTCCGATAACTCCAAAAAGCAGGAGAGCAGCCACGAGGGCCAGCACTATGTTTATGATCAGCATGTTCTTGTCCTCCTTTGGTTTGCCGGGAGAGCTTGGCCCTCCCGGTATGTTCCCGACATTTATGTCGGCCACATTATGCAATGATCGTGATTTTCTCGCGATCCGGAACGTCTGCCAGCGCTTTGACGAGGTAGTTCTTCACATTGTCCACCGCCTGAGACTTCCAGAGGCCACCGTCAGCAGCCACCAGCTTGAAGGCAGGGGCTCCGCCGCGTCCCTCGCTGATTCTGAACACGAAGTCGCTCGCAGGCTGCGGAACTTCCAAAAATGTGCGGTACGGGATCAGGTTCACCGGGTTAGGGACGAAGGCGGCGTCCTTTGTGGTTACTCCGGTTTTGATGATTGCCTGCTGGCTTACGCCGTCGTCTGAGAAGGTTCCCTGCTGTGTGTTCACGATATTGCTCGCCATAATAGTGACGGCTTCGCGGTCGTCTGTTTTCTGGAAGCATGACTGCATAGCCACGAGGAAGCTCTCCTGATCATACTCGCGGCCATACTCAAACTGCGGCAGCAGGGCGTTGACCTCGAACAGAGTCTCACGGTCACGCTCGGCCAGCAGTCCGGAGTAGAGCAGCACCTTTGTGGCACTTACCACCTGAATGATCATTCTGTCGCGGAGTTCCTCGCGGCTTTCCTTGATGTAGTCCACCAGAGAGGTGAGAGTGGTCGCCTTGATTGGCTCGGCCTTGTCGGCTGCGTCATAGCGTCTGAGATCCTTCGTGCAGTATGTCCGGCCGTTGATCTCGATTGTTTCCGGCTTCTCAGCCTTTACGGCCAGCCCTGTGATATATGCGATTGCTTCTTTGATTCCTTCCATTTTCTTGCCCTCCTTATGCTTCTTTTGCTGGTGCGATTTTTACCACCTTCATGTTATTGCGTCCGCCGGTTGTCTGGCGGTCGTCCGTAGGCTGCCCGGCGGTTTCGTATACCTCGCCGGTGTCCGGATCATAGTCGCGGCCCGGAACTAACTCAGCAGCGGCAGCAGGCGCCTGTTTTCCTCTGTTTTTCAGATCCAGAGGTTTGCCGGTTGGATTCTGTACCGGTGCAGGAGCTGCAGCCTGCGTTTCCTCTGGTTCCGGATCCTGATCGGCGTCCGTGAAGTCGGAGAGATCCATCTGTCCGCGGATCTGCCCGTCGTATTCGGCAATCTCGATCTGGCCGGTTCTCATATTGACGCCCATCACCATTTGCGTGTCGATTGCTTCGGTAGCTGCGAGCTTGGTCGTGACAGCAATCTGGGTTCCTACCATTTGGCGGGTTTTGTTCGGCGTAAATTTAATATTTACCGTGATCTGGCGCTTAGTGGTTGCTTCTGTGTTCGGATTCTGAATATTTTCAGCCACCTGCATGAGTGCCTCGTTGAGTTTCTCGGCGAAGGCTCCGCCTGCGAGAGCTTCGAGGTTGATCTTTGCCTGTACTTTCTGCTTTTTCATGTGCTTACCTCCTTACCGCAGCCCATACGGCTGTATTTTTTCCGGTTCTTTTGCTCGGTTTCTTCCCGACGACTTCCAGAACTCCGGCGCCTTTCAGCTCTGTGAGTCTCGGCGCCACGAAGTTGCGGTCGTAGTATTTCAGGTGGCCAGCAGCCACCAGCTCGTCGGTGATTTCTTCCACGGTCATTGACCGGTTTCCGAGGGTTTCCAGTATTAGCTTGCAGCGCTCGCCGCTGCGTGTTCGTATGCCGTCGTAACTTTGGCGGCGCGTCTGTTTGGTAATCCCGTTCATGGTTTCCTCCTTATCTGAACCGGCGGAGCAGTGGCCCCGCTGGCTCTGGTGCTTTTATATGTGCCATGTGGCAAACTCGCGCCCGGTGCTTTCCGGACTCCGCCACACTATGACGGCAGAAGGAAACGGAGCTGCGTCCTCGCCGTTTCCGTCCTCGTCGGTGAATTTCAGGCGGCCGCGGAGGAATCTCACCTCGCTGGCCTTGCCGAAGATCCAGTCATGAAAATATGCCGTGTCAGTCCGCGAAGGAATGAGCATAACCACGGTGGTGCCGGGCTTCCGGCTTTCTTCGTAGCCTTTGCGTACCCAGTCTGCGATCGCTCGGCCGTATGGCGGATTGCAGAACACGCGATACCCCCCCCCAGTCTTGCTTTAGGCCGTCGTCGTCCGGCGTGAAGTGTTTCGCGCACTTGGCGCTTTTGTCGGTGCTGGCCGGATCCAGTTCAAAATGAAACTCGCGATCCAGTTCCGCGAAAAAATCCGGCGGAGTGCACCAGCACATGTTTTTACTGCTCAGCAGTGCGTTGTTCATTGGCTTGATCTCCTTTCTGTGATTTGTAGAGCCCGCAGCCGTTCCCGTTGTTCATACACGGATCCGGGTAGGCCATGTGGTGCATACAAATTTTTAACGGTTCGCCCGTCTGTTTGTTTATGATCTTTCCGCTCAGCATGGTGCAGGCTTTTGAAATTACAAAAGGCCCGACTCTGCGGAGCTCGCAGTATTCGCATTTCATGGCGTGCCTCCTTCCTCGGTGTAGTCGATCTCCACACCTTCCAGCAGTTTGAGGATCCCGGCGATATATTGCACGCGGTACGGTTCCAGATCTTCGAGTTTCATGTGCTTGCGTCCGTAGATCTGTTTCATGTCTCGCCATACTTCCCACGGTACCCGGTAGAAGTTTTCCAGCCCCACGCTCACCATGATGAAGGCAGCAGCTCCGAGCTTGTGGTGGAGCGTCAGGCTTTCCACCTGCTCAGGGGTGAGGCGGCTCTGGTCGATCTTGTCGCTGTCGGTGTGCTTTGCCTCAAATACCACGGCCCGGCCGCCTGCGAGCGTTCCCTTGAAGTCAGGCTGCCCGGCTTTGGTGTAGCAAGCAAGGAACCGGCCCTGTCGGTCTGGCTTCCTGAGTGGCTTCATGGGCTCCGGAGTTTTTTCAACGAAGGCCACGCTCTTGTCGCAGTACCAGTTCAGGCTTGCGGTGATCATATTCTCGAAGTGTTCACCGGCTCGCTTGCTCTGGAGCCCTTTCTGGCTATGCTGCACCCGTGCAAGGGCGGTGCTGGCTGTCGGATCCGGGTAGCCTTCGCCATTTCTTCCCGGAACCGTGTCCCAACTCATTGATCTACCTCCGAGCCTGCGCCTTTGTCGGCCTCCAGTGTGATGTCGTGGCCGGGGTGTCGTCTGAGCTCGATCGCAAGGTCTAAGATCATTTCGCCATTGATCCGCACGGTGGTGGATTCGATCGCGGCGACTCCGTTCAGGTTCCCGACGTGAGAGGGGAGGACGATCAGAGCGTCACCGATCGGAAGTGCCTCGACTTCGCGGTTTCTGTAAAGCTCGGCAGCGTCCCGGATCGGGATCTGGTGCTGCTTCGCGTATTCGATCTCGTTTCTCATGCCTTCGCTCGGATTCTCGATCCCGTAAACCCAGAGCTCGTCGCACATGGTCAGAAGTGAGAGGCCCATGTCCATGCCCGCGGCGCGTTCCTCCTGCTTGGTGTCGTCAAGAAACTGGGTAAAATATACATGAGGCGCGATCGGGATCACGTCGTCCCAGAGTTCGACGGCTTCGCGGCAGTAGCGCTGGGCCTTTTCTATGTTCTTTTCAATGTCCCCGCGACACGGGGAGCAGATGTAAACCAGTCTTTTTCTCATGCGCTTGCTCCTTTCATGGTTTTGCTCAGCAGCTCATTGTATAAATTCCGGTAGAGATCGCGCTCGGTTTCGAGCTTGATCTTTTCAATGTCTGGATCCTGCTGGACGATCTGGAGTGGCTGCTTGCTTATTTCTTTCAGTAAATGTTCCGCTTCTTTGGCTGCGGGCTTCGGATCCATGAAGTCGATCCCCAGAGAGATTGCCAGAGCAGAGTCCACGGCTGTGAGCTCGCTCTTTGTCAATTTTCCGATCAGCGTCCCGATCCTTTTCACGCTTACGCTGTTTACCTGTTCGCATAAGACGGTAGAAGGGGAGAGTGCGCTCCGGATAAATACATGAGTTGGGAGGTCGTTTTTTGGTTTGGTGGTCATGTATACCACTTCCACAACCTCGCTGTTTTCGTTGTTCTTGTCATTGGAGACGATCACCGCAGGACGGCCGCCTCTCTGCTCGCTTCCGGTTTCCCGGTATGTGCTTTCGATATAATAAATTTCACCGCGTTTCATGGTTTGGCTCCTTCCTGAGCAGCCTCAGCGAGTCGCTGCTCTTGTATTTTGCAGGTGTCGGGGTTAATCTCTATCCCGATATAGTTCCGCCCTTCTTTGAGGGCTGCGGCTCCTGTGGTTCCACTTCCTGAGAATGGATCCAGAACCGTGTCGTCCGGTTTACTCCCGGCCAGTATGCAGATCTTGGCCAGTTCCTCCGGAAACGTGGAGAGGTGGGCGCCTTTATATGGCCGTGTGGCGATTGTCCAGACGTCCCGGCGGTTTCTCTTGCCGGTTTCATTTCTCTGGAGCCCGTGGCTGCCTCGATCCACCTCAGCACTGTTGGCTTTGGCCTGATCGTGAGTGTAGGCAGTGCCGCCGCGGAAGGTTTTCGCATTGCCGCGCTTCCGGCCGGGCTTTTTTGGATCGTATCCGACGGCCAGTTCTTTGACGGCCTCGGCGTCGTAGTAATAGGCGGCCGCTTTACTGAGCAGAAAAACATACTCGTGAGATCTTGCTGGTCTGTCTTTGGCACTTTCCGGCATGGCGTTGGGCTTGTTCCAGATAATGTCCGCCCGGAGGTACCAGCCGTCACTTCTGAGAGCCAGAGCCAGCAGCCACGGGATCCCGATCAAATCCTTGCGCTTGATCCCTCCGTCCTCGATATGTCTCGCGTAGCTGTCGCCGATATTCAGCCAGAGAGTGCCGTCGTCTTTCAGAACTCTGGCGACTTCCCGGAAGATTTCCACCATCTTGCGGGTGTATTCCTCCGGAGAGCTTTCGGTTCCGAGCTGATCGGCCACGCCGTAGTCTCTGGCGTTGTAGTAGGGTGGAGAAGTTATGCAGACGCTGCAGCATTTGTCCGGCAGCTTTCTGAGTTCCGCCAGTGCGTCGCCTTGTAGGATCATTCCGGCACCTCCCCTCTGAGTTCGAGCTTCGTCTTTTCGACGATCTGGCTCTCCAGCCGGAGGGCTCCGCGGGTGAGCGCTTCCATTTCCTGTTCTTTCCTGCGGCGTTCGCTTTCTCGGTACCCGATCAGGTGTTGGCCTTTGTCCGGAAGGGATCCGGCCACGTTGTCGATCTTCTCAGTTAATTGTGCCGGTGTCATGCTGCGGGCCTTTTCCCGTTCGTACATTGGCGTGTACTGTTGCATGAAGGCTACCCGATCCATGCCGGGCTTGCCGCCTATGTATGCGCTGCGGTGCATTTCCCAGAGGGAAGTCCAGCCGATTGACTCAACGGCCCGCGCCACCAGAGGCGGGAGCTGGCGGGAGAGATCTCCGTGGTTGAATTGTCCGGCGCTGTACATGAGGTCGCTCACGGCCAGCCATGCCTTGTCCGGCTCTATGAGCTCCGGGTGCTGGATCTCCAGCATGATCTCCCGGATTTCGGCCACGCTCGGCGGCCATTTGTTTGTTGCAATGTGTTTTTTGACCGCCAGCGCTACGATCCCGGATTCGTCTTGTTCAAACATCATAGCCCAGAGGTTCACCGTGGCCTCGATTGCTTTCGCGTCCTTGAACTTGTCAAAATTCGGGTAGGCGGTGACGACGATCGCCACCAGTCGAGCCGCGTCTGCTTTTGTCATATCTCGAAGCCTCCTTCCTCGTCTGCGATTATCCCCGCGAGTACGTCCATGGTGTCAGGTTTTCCACAATTTCCACCCGGTCGCTGTTGATAGCTTCCGGATCCGGCAGGTGGGAGAGGTTCGTCGTCCCATCGCCCCTGATTGATCCACGTTGACGGGTTGGGAATGAAGCGGCCACCTTCTCGCAGCCATTGTTCCGAGGTTTTAGCTGTTGCCACTGCCTGCATGATCTTCTCGAACAGTTCGGCGTCAGGCTTTGCCTTTTCCCATGCCTTCTGTGCGGCTTTCTTGCCGACTTTCTTCGGGTATGCAGTCCAGAACTCTGCGAAACGTCGCTCCTGAGCGCTTGGCTGCTTCTCGGTCGCGGGGGTTATGGGGGTATCCCCCTTATTTTCTGGTCTACTCTGGTTTACTCTGGTCTGGTCTACTCTACCTGCGGTCTTTTTCTGGTCGCTCTTGCTTGCGTCCGCAGACTGTCCGGAGGTCGTCCTCCGGTCGTTTGACTTAGCAGCAGCGCGGCGGGCTCTCGAACGGTTTTTCTCATTTTCTCGCTGTTCGATCAGCTTTCCGGTGTACTCGCTCCAGTCGTGGATCTCCAGAACGCCGTCCTCTGTTGCGTCCAGCAGAGACGCAGAGGTCAGGGCGGCCACAAATTCCTCCGGATCTTTGTCCCACTGGGCCGCTCTTGCGATCATTCTGTCGGATATTCCAGCGAGGGATCCGTCCGGTGCGTTATCAATGGCCCAGAGCCAGAACGAGATCAGCAGGCCGAGCATGTGAGCCGGTTCAATGTCGAGCTCGTCAGCAGCAGCCAGTACCTTGCGGTGGTCTTTCAGTTGTTGGTGAATTTGGATCCATGCCACTGTCGGCACCTCCTTTCGTGGTTTGTTTCTGGTTTGGCCGTGGAGTTCCGTCGGTCTGTCCTCCGGTCGTCCTCCGGTCGGTGTGATTAGTTAAAAGGGAGCTGTCCGTCGTCCGGCATGTCCATGAATCCGTCATTGTTGGCGGGCTGAGAATTGCCATTTGCGTTGCCTCCGTTGCTGTCTGCGAAGTAAATGTTCGAGGCCGTGACCTCCACGGCTTTGCGGTTCTGTCCGGTTTTCTCGTCCTTCCATTTACGGGTTGAGATCCGGCCCTCGACTACGATCTGGCGGCCTTTGGAGAGGTAACGGCCGCAAAACTCAGCGCGTTCTCTCCAGCAAACGATCGGGATATAGTCCGGAGCGGCATCCTTGTTCTTGCTCGGTACCTGCACGGCGAGGTCGAAGCTCGCCACCGGTGTGCCGCCCTGTGTGTATCTGATTTCAGGCTCCTGAGCCAGACGGCCCAGAAGCTCCACATGATTAAGCATTGTCTTGTCCTCCTTGCTGCTTTGCGTTGTCCATAGCGGCGCAGGCTTCGTCGTACTGGGCCCGCGTCAGGTTGTGCGGATCCTGCTGTCCGTATTTTTTCAGGATCCAGTCGTTGATCGACTGCTGAGAGTACCCGGCGTCCTCGCCTTTACGGTAGAGGCGGGAGAGCTGAGCGTCTGAGAGTGGCCGTGCGGCGCCTGAGCGCCCCGTCTGGCCGTTCTGCGCCTGCGGCTGGGTGTTTCCCTGCCGGTTTCCGTTCTGAGCTCCTGTGTGCTGCTTCTGGCTCTGCTGAGGGGGCTCGCTGCTGTGGTCGCTCATGTCTGGATCGTCGTCGCCCTGATCAATGCCGAACTTCTCGAACAGGTAGTATTTGAGGCAGTACGTCCACGCGGAGCCTTTGGCCTTGTCCGGCCCTCCGTCATTCGTTCCGATCGCGTGGAGGGTAACTTCCAGAGTCTCGTCCGGGTTGTCTGCGTTCGTCCAGCGGATCGTGAGGTCGGCCTCGTACACCCAGACAATGCGGTCGCCGTTTCTGGTGTGCTGCGTGAAGTTGGAGTAGTAGATCGGATCCCCGTTTTCACTGTGCCGGGTTGCCTGCTCGCCTACAATGTCAAAATTGACGCCGAACTCATTCATGGCCGGAGTGAGAAGCTGGTACACGTCGAAGATCTTCGCGAACTTGTACTTTACGCCGTCGCTGTGGGCCTTCTGGGTGATAGAGGGAACGGCTTCGCGCAGCTTGATGAATTTTTGCTGCAGCGTCAGCGGTACCGGTGGGGTTGTGGCCGTTTTAGCTGCTGTTGTGTCCTTGGTTGTTGCCATGCGCTACCTCCTTACACGTCCACCGTGAAGGTGTCCGGCTTTTCAATGATCTGCACGCCCTCCACCAGCTCGCCGGTGGTTTTGTCTACGATCTGGCCTCCTACGATTTCGAGCCGCTTCTTGAACTCGCCCCACTTTGGTTTCTCTGTGGTCTGGATCATGTCCTCGTTGTCTGAGGCTTTCAGGTAGGCCAGCAGTGCGTCGTCGTCCTGTTTCATGGTGCGGCCGCCGATTTTCTTCACCAGAGTGCCGGAGAGAAGGCGGTAGCTGTGCTTTGTCTTGGTTGTCTTGTGTGGAACTGTCTCGAAGTATTCCGCGAGCTTTCCGGTGAGAAAACGGGTGCCGTTTTCATATCTGCGCTGAGCTGCCTCGACGCGCTGCTGGATCTTTTCGATCTGGCTGTCTGCCAGTGAGGTGATCCGGTCGAGCTCAGCCTTTTCTTCTGCGATTTTCTGGCAGGCCCAGTCGGCGCAGCCGTCGTCAGTGATACGCCATACCGGATGCGGAGCGCTTTCGGTTTCCTCCACATCGAACATGTTCATGTCCATGCCTTCCAGCTCGTCCAGTGTTACGGCCGGAGCTTCCGGCTCTGCGGTAGGTGCTGCGGTTGCTTCTTTGATTTCTGCGGCCTGTTCGGCCTCAGCTATTGCTTTCTTTGTCGTTGCCATGGTTCTGTTCTCCTTCCTTTGCTTCCAGAGCTTCGAGGGCTTTCTGGAGTTCTGCCTGCGTGTCTCTCAGTTCCTTGTCTTTGCTGGTGAAAAACTGATACCACTCGCCTGAGCTTTTCTTGTACTGCTCGGCTTCGGCCTCAGCAGCGGCGGCACGTTCCGCCATGCTGGCAAGTGCAGCCGTGAGCTCTGCGATCACGCTTGGCTTGTTTTCGTTATTCATTCGGTTGCCTCCTTAAAAAATCGGTGTCCGTTAATGGTCATTACATAGATCTGGGACTCGTGCCACTCGCTGTCCACGAGAGCGGGAGCGTAAAAGTATTTGATCGGCTCGGTCGTTGCCACGATCCCGAAGTCGAACACGTCCTGCACGGCTTCGAGGGCTTCCTGAGTCGGCTCCGGTCGGCGCTTGCTATATGCGTACACGCGCAGCGCTTCGTCCGGTCGGATCCCTTCGTCCTCGCAGGTCTGGAGAATACACTGAGCTACTGCGATCTTTCCGGCGAAGGGTTCGCCTCCGGCTTCGGCTGTGAGCACCTGAGCGATCTCCAGTCGCTCGGCGTCGGTGAGAGTGTAGCGCTTCTGGAATCCTGCCTCTGCGGCCCATGCGTCTGTGACGTCCTCCCAGTTTACGGCCTGCCCGTCTTTGTAGTAGAAAACGTAGGATTGAGGTTCTTCGGCCGCCGGGCTGCTGGTTGCGGTCGGGGCGTTTTTTGTCTGGGTGTGTTCCGAGAACATACCCACGGCGCCGCGTACTGCGAACACGATCACCACTGTGGTGACTGCCAGCCCGCCGATCCTTTTCCAGTTCAGGCGCTTGCAAAAACGGCGCAGCCGGTATAAAATAGGCTTAGGCTTTCGCGTGGTTTTTCGATTGCCTGTGCGGCTTCCCGGTTCCGACGGGTGGCCGCTTCTTTTTTCTTTGTACCCGGTGTATTCCACCGGGCTGTATACTTTCAGCGAGCTGCTTCGCATTTCTGTTACCTCCTTCTTTGTCTGAGTTTGGCCGGGAGCGTATAGCTCGGAGCCTGCATGTATTTGTTGAAATTCTGTGGCCAGTAGGCCACCTTTTCGATCCGTTTCCCACTTACTCCATACTTCGGGTTATATCCGAACACGTTCACATAACTGAGAAGATCGGAGCGTTCCGCGTCCATGGCCTTGCACACCTCAAACAGTGCCGCCACGTCGTCGATCGCTCTGTGGGAGTTCTGAACCTTGTCCTCCAGCTTATAGGTGAGGATCGCGTTCGCCAGCTTGTGAGGATATGCCCGGCGGTCTTTGTAAACGGTTAGGCTGTCCAGATAGTCGGCAGCTTTCAGGGCTTCCAGGCCACCGTTTCCGTGTCTCCGGAGCATTTCAGCAGTAAACAGGAGATCAAACTGTGCATTGTGGGCTACCAGAAGGACGCGGCCGCCGCCGATCAACTCAGTGAAGCGAGCGGCAGCCTCAGCCTCGGTGATTCCTTCGTTTTCGAGCTGCTCGTCTGTGATTCCTGTTAGCTCGACGATCTTCTGAGGGATCCGCTCACCTTCCGGCAGCTTCACGAACACGTCGGCGCTGTCGGCCATGCGGAGGGTGCCCCGTTCGGTTTTCTCGACTCTGATCGCTGCCAGTTCAATGATCTGGCAGCTTTCAGCTTCGAGCCCGGTTGTCTCAGTGTCAAAAAATACGGCTGCTTTGTATTTCGTGAATATGTCCCGGAGCTCATTCATGGTTGTTCACCTCCGTTTTGATTGTGATCGAGGTTGTGGCTGCGAGCTTTAACTGCTTAGCGGTCAGCTCGTACATATCCACGGCTGCGTTCACCTGAGCCAGTGTGGCGCTGAGTTTTGCAGCCTTGGCGAGTTCTTCGTCTGTTGCCTTCTCGGCCAGTTCAGCGAAGCCTTCCGGATCCTCGCCGTGTGCGGCTTCGTAGAGCTTCTGAAACTGCCGGGCGAGTGCCTGCTTGATCCGTCCGATAAAGTCCGGAGCTAAAATGCTACGCTTTTTTGGTTCTGGCTGCTTCTTGTCAGAGTCCAGATCGTCCAGAGTGTCAGAGTCGCAGATAAACCGAACGCAAGCGGCACGGAAGCCGACGCTCGCGCCCGCACCGCTGCGGGAGGAGTTGCCGAGGAGGTAGAACACACCAGCGTGCGCACCGTTGAGCCAGAGGCCCCCGCGATAAATAACCCGCTCGCCGTTAGAGTCGAGCCAGAAGTATTCGTCGCTTTCGTAGTCGTCGGCAGGATAGAGGCCGAGGTCTTTCAGCCTGTCCGGTGCGTCCATGTCGCTGCGAACTTCCAGATCCGTGAACTTTACGCCGTCATAGTCGGTGCCGTCCGGGTGTACCGGCTGGAGTGTGATCTCGCCGTTGTGTACGTTGTAGTAAACCGGATCGCCGTCCTCGGTGTAGATTGCCTCCCACTCTGGAGAGTCTTTGGACTGATCCGCGCCATAGGCTGCGCCATTGTTCGGGATCACCTGCGGCATACCGTCCATAAACCGAACGCCGCCGACGTGCTCCCAGATGTTACCGCTCATGTCAGCTACACCGTAGGCCGTGCCGTCGTGATTCCACTGAACCGGGCCGGATCCGGTCAACGTCTTGCCGCAGCCTCCTTCGTATGTAGTGCCGGTCTGTTCTGGGTGGCTGTGGCTTTTGCCGCTCGCAGTATTTCCGGTCGGCATGGTGTCGTTGTCCCAGCTCCAGAAGCCGAGAGCCACCCATTCGTCGTTAGTGATCAGGTGCCAGCCTTCGCCCTTGCTCTCGCAGAGGCGGATCGCTTCGTCGTGGTTGATATTCACAGCCGGTTTCATAAATGGGAGAGAGTACGGAACGCCGTCGATCAATGTGTTCTGGTACTTGCTGATCGCGTATTCCTTAACCTTGCGGCCTCTCAGGGTGTCAGGGAGTCCCAGCTCGGACGGGGTAAAAACCACCATAATGTCCGGGCGCCCGTTTTTGTCGTAAATTACTTCGTTTCTCATGGTTTTGCTCCTTTTCTGTATTTGCTGCGGCAGATCGGGCACTTGTAGCCGTACCACGGGATCACCGCCTGCTTGCTTACATTCCAGTCCAGCCCGCACTCTTGGCATACTTCATAGCGGCAGCCGTCGCGCTGAGCATGAGTACGGGCCCGCTTAGGTTTCGCGAGTCGTTCATGGGATCACCTCCTATCCAGCGGCCAGCCTGCTGCATAGCTGCCTCATAAGCAGCCGCTTGTATTTCTTCCGGGTTCTCCATTTCCGTGCGTGTTTGTATAGGTGCCACCATTTCGGGTGGGTGTTGGCTCTATATAGTAGGGAGTCCACAAAAGTGTCCACGGCCTTTCTTGCGTATTGCCGGAACTTCCGGAACCGCTCCGCGAGCTCGTCCATGAGTTGCCGGACTGCGTGAGCTGCTGCCTTTATTGCGTCGGCGAGAGCGCCGAGCAGGGCAGTAGCGGCAGGTGGGCCGATCTGGATCGTGAGCTCTGTGTGCTGAGGTTCTGGTGGCGGCTCGTCCGGGAGTGGATCGCTTCGCGCCTGATCCGCAGCTATGAGCTGCTGGCGTTTCTCGTAGTCCTCGACGCTCATGTAGCCGTCGAATATATAGGGATCCGGTTCCTCGGTGGTTTCCTTTCCGTACCATGGAATATCTGCCGGGAGGTTTTCCGGACGTGGTATCGGCTCAGGAGGGAAGGCCGTCGAGTCTTTCAGGAGATTGCGGCCGCCTTCGTAGTGCCAGAGAATACCGGCCTCCAGTTCTGCGATCGTCATGTTCTCGCCGAAGTGCCCGCAGTAGTAGCCGTTCACCATGACAGCGTTCGGATCCTGCTCCAGAATTTCGGTGGCAGTGCTCAGATCCTCCAGCTCGAAGGTGTCAGAGTCTTGGTTGAGCCAGACGCTTTCAGCGTGCCAGCTTCGGCCAGTTTTCCATATAATCACCCACGCTATACCGTCGCGGATTTCTTCGGCGTACTGCCGAGCTATTTCGTGTAATGCTGCCATGTTGTCGCTCCTTTCTTTTTTATATAGTGGGGGATTTTCGCCCGCGGCACTTAAAGCTCTCAATGAGTCGGCGCTGGGCGAGTTCGGCGCTATACTCTCGGCGCATGTTCTTGTCGAGCTGGCCGGTGTCGCCTCTTTTCAGTTCTTTATAGATAGTCGCCACATGGACGTCGAGGTCGATCGCAATGTCGGCCGGACGTCCTCCGGCTGCGTATTCCGTCTCGATTTTCTCGCGGTCGCCGAATGTCAAATATCGGTAGTTTCGCACGTTCTCACCTCTCTTTCTGTGCTTTTCAGGTAAAAAAATAATGCGTCCGGAGGCTTTCGCTTCCTTTCGCATTTAATATTATCTTTTCCGTCTGGCCGGAAAGTGAAAGATTTTGATTGAATATTGAAAAAAATAATGATAATATAGAAAGAGACGATGGAGTCCGGATACTTTGGTATCTGGGCTCTTTTTGTATTTATGGATGGGAGATGAAGGATTATGAAACTGATCACAGCAATCGTAAGACCTGAGAAAGTGATGGACGTCATCAAAGCACTGGAGCAGGAAGGATATTTTGCTTTTTCAAAATGGGCAATTTCAGGAAGAGGTAAGGAAAAAGGAATTCAGGTAGGGGATGTCCTTTATCAGGAAATGGCAAAAAACATGCTGTATATTACTGTTGGGGACAAAGAAAAAGATGAGGTTGTAGATATTATCATTAACAGTGCAAAGAGTGGGCAGTATGGACATTATGGTGATGGAAAAATTTTTGTTTCCGATATCAGTGAGGCATATACGATCAGTGAAGAAACCAGAGAAGATGATGATGAATGATATGCTTGATGAAGCAGGAGGATATATATGGGTGAAAGAAATAAAAGAACAAAATTAAAAAAATCCATGGGACCTGGTTCGATCTGGGCAGTTGCAGTCGGTTCCATCATTGGATGGGGATGTTTTATACAGGGTGGTCTCTGGACAGAACGTGCAGGTGGACCGCTCCCGCTGTTTCTGGGATTTCTGGCAGGCGGTCTTTTAATGATCGTGGTAGGCTACAGCTATTCTTATATGATCGCAAAATTCCCGGTAGCGGGTGGTGAATTTGCCTATGCATATAAAGGCTTTGGAAGAACTGCTTCGTACATATGCGGATGGATGCTGTCGCTTGGATATCTGTCTATTGTAGCTTTGAATGCAACGGCACTTCCGGTATTGGCATCCTATATTTTTCCTGGAGTCTTTAACAGAGGTTACCTGTATACAATTGCAGGATATGATGTATATATGGGTGAAGTCGGATTATCCCTGTTCTTTATCATACTTTTCGGGATCATGAATTACAAAGGTGCGAAATCTGTAGGAAATCTTCAGCTTGCGATGGTCCTTATCATGTGTGCAGCGGTTGTTGTATCAGTCATTGGTGTGATCGCAACAGGACATTTTGATGCTTCAAACTTGCAGCCGGCATACGGAGCCGAAGGCAAGTCTCTTGGAAGTGGTTTTGTATCTATCCTGGCATTGGCTCCGTTCCTTTATGTAGGATTTGACTGTATTCCACAGGCGGCAGAAGAATATGATTTTCCACCACAGAAGTGCAAAATGCTGATCATTTCAGCATTGATCGTAGGTGCTTTGATCTATGGTGCAATGGCACTGGTGACAGATTGTGTTGTTCCCTGGCAGCAGGTTCTGACTATGACAGATGCGAATGGAACTCTTGTAAAATGGCATACAGGTGCAGTTCTTGATCTTGCAATGGGAAAAGTTGGTGTGTGCTTTGTGGCACTGGCAGTGTGCATGGGGATTTTTACCGGTATGAACGGATTCTTTATGACATCCAGCCGTCTTTTATTTGGTATGGCAAGAGCAAAAATGCTTCCGTCAGCTTTTGAAAAGGTTCATCCGGAGCATAAAACTCCGTCCATATGTGTTGGGTTTACCATGATTATCTGCTGTATCTGCCCATTTTTCGGCAGAGAAGTGATCGGCTGGGTTGTAGATATGTGTTCCGTAGGTACTGCGTTCGGATATTTCTTTACCTGTGCAGGTGCTTATATTCTTCTGAAAAAATATGGCGATGATACAGATACAAATAAAATCCATCCGGCAGTAGCAATGGGCGGCTGCGTGATCTCTGTTGTAATATTACTGCTTCTGATCGTGCCCGGTTCTCCAGCATTCATGGCTCCACAGTCCTTTGCAGCACTGATCGTGTGGGTGTTGATGGGAGTTACCTTCTATTTTGTTTCAAAGAAAAATTTTGCGAAAATCACTAAGAGAGAAATGGATTATCTGATTCTTGGAAATGTACAGGTAGTTCGAGGACTGAGAAAAGGAAAAAATCAGGGAAGAGTTGTACAGGGAAATATTGTGGCTGATCAGAGTAATAAATCTTAAAAGGTAATAAAACGGCTGCAGGCCTATAATACTTTCAGGGTAACAGAAAAACTTCCATTCAAAAAATGGGAGTTTTTCTGTTACCGGAGTATCATATTTGCAAGGTGTGATTTATAAAGTATCTTGACAGAGGTACCGATCCTGTTATACTATTAAAACTGATAAAGGGGAGTAACCTACGT
This sequence comes from Ruminococcus sp. AF17-12, assembly GCF_003479245.1. Lineage (NCBI taxonomy): Bacteria > Bacillati > Bacillota > Clostridia > Eubacteriales > Oscillospiraceae > Ruminococcus > Ruminococcus sp. AF17-12. The sequence goes on along the minus strand of NZ_QUGY01000001.1, from coordinate 186,591 downwards.
TTGGAAATCTGCGTTTGCAGTGTCGTCAGTACGGTGGAAACATCCGGCGCTGCAGGGAAATGGTGAGACTTTTATTGCATTTTTTGTTGTGCAATAAGGGTTTCTTTTTTTATATCCTTTTATCAAAAAAATCCTTTATTGCATAAAAAAATTACAGTTGGTGAATATTTGCAAAAAAGGAGGCAAAGGTAATGAAAGAAATTTATCAGCAGACAGCAGAAGAAGTTCTCGAGCGTGTGAAAAGCAGGGAATCAGGGCTTACCGATGAACAGGTCAGACGGTCCAGAGAGAAGTGCGGATGGAATGAGCTTGCAGAAGGAAAGAAAAAAAGTATTTTGCAGATCTTCTTTGAACAGTATAAGGATTTTCTGGTGCTGATCCTGATCGCATCGGCAGTGATATCCGGTATGCTTGGAGATGTGGAAAGTGCAGCAGTTATTGTGATCGTTATTACGATCAATGCGATTTTGGGAACTGTGCAGACAGTAAAGGCTGAGCAGTCCCTGCAGAGCTTAAAGAAGCTTTCCGGACCGGAGGCAAAGGTATTACGTGATGGTGTGGCGGTACAGCTCCCGGCAAGAGAACTGGTTGTAGGAGATGTGATCCTTCTTGAAGCAGGTGATATGATCCCGGCCGATGGAAGATTGATTGAAAATGCAAGTCTTAAGGTCGATGAAAGTGCCCTTACCGGGGAAAGCCTTGCGGTTGAAAAGAGTATGGACACTATTTTGGAAGAAGCACCGCTTGGTGATCGGACAAATATGCTGTTTTCCGGAAGTTTTGTCACATATGGGCGTGGCAGAGCAGTTGTAACGAATGTAGGAATGCAGACAGAGGTTGGAAAGATTGCGGGACTTCTGAAATCGACTTCGGAAAAACAGACGCCACTTCAGGCGAATCTGGATGATTTTGGAAAGAAGCTTTCTATTCTGATCCTGATATTTTGCGGAATTCTGTTTGCGATCAGTGTATTCCGCGGTGAGAAGATCAGCAGTGCATTTATGTTTGCAGTAGCACTTGCAGTCGCAGCGATTCCGGAAGCTTTAAGCTCCATCGTGACGATCGTCCTTTCTTTCGGAACACAGAAGATGGCAAAGGAGCACGCGATCATTCGTAAGCTCCAGGCGGTGGAAGGTCTTGGAAGCGTTTCTGTTATCTGTTCAGATAAGACCGGAACACTCACACAGAACAAAATGACAGTGGAAGATTATTATATTGATGGAAAAAGAATCACAGCAGATGCAATTGATGTAGCAGATCCGGCGCAGAGATGTCTTTTGGACTACAGCATTTTATGTAATGATTCAACAAATGAAAATGGAGTGGAGATCGGAGATCCGACGGAAACGGCATTGATCAATCTGGGCAGCCGGTACGGAATCGAAGCTGCAGGTGTAAGAAAGCTTTATCAAAGAGAAGGAGAGCTTCCCTTTGACAGTGACCGTAAGATGATGTCAACACTTCACAGAATTGATGGTGAGAACCGGATGATCGTAAAAGGTGCGGTTGACCGGCTTCTGGAGCTGACAGACAGAATCTGGACAAAGGACGGAGTTCGGGAAATCACAGAAGCAGATAAAGAAAAGATCCAGCGCCAGAATCAGGAATTTTCAATGGAAGGGTTACGGGTACTGGCATTTACCTATCGTGAAATTCCGGAGAAGCATGTATTGACGACAGAAGATGAGAACCATCTGGTATTTCTTGGCCTGATCGCTATGATGGATCCGCCGAGGGAAGAATCAAAGGCTGCAGTTGCAGAATGTATAAAAGCGGGGATCCGGCCGGTCATGATCACGGGGGATCATAAGATCACAGCAGCTGCAATTGCAAAGAGAATCGGAATTTTACACGATCTGTCGGAGGCCTGCGAGGGCGCTGATATTGAAAATATGAGTGATGAGCAGCTGAGGGAATTTGTCCCGAATATTTCTGTGTATGCAAGAGTGTCACCGGAGCACAAGATCCGTATTGTCCGTGCATGGCAGGAGAAGGGGATGATCGTGGCAATGACCGGAGATGGTGTGAATGATGCTCCGGCATTGAAGCAGGCAGATATTGGTGTTGCAATGGGAGTGACCGGAACAGAGGTCGCAAAGGATGCTGCAGCAATGGTGCTTACAGATGATAATTTTGCAACAATTGTAAAAGCAGTGGAAAATGGACGAAATTTATATCAGAATATCAAGTATGCGATCCAGTTTCTTCTGTCAGGAAACTTTGGTGCGATCCTGGCAGTTCTTTGTGCATCCCTTGCAGGACTTCCGGTTCCCTTTGCACCGGTACATCTGCTGTTTATCAATCTTTTGACAGACAGTCTTCCGGCGATCGCATTAGGCGTGGAGCCGCACAGCAGTGAGGTGATGAATGAGAAACCAAGATCAGCAGACGAGTCAATACTGACAAAGGATTTTCTTGGTAAAATCGGTCTGGAAGGACTGGTAATCGGTATGATGACGATGATCGGATTTTTGACAGGATATCATCAGAATGGTGCACTGCTTGGCAGTACTTATGCCTTCGGAACACTTTGTCTGGCACGTCTGTTCCATGGATTCAACTGCAAATCGGATCATCCGGTTATCTTTACAAAACGTTTCTTTAATAATAAATGGCTTCAGGGAGCATTTGCACTTGGGGCAGTACTCATTACCGTTGTACTGACGGTTCCGGGACTTCATCTCCTGTTTAAAGTAGAGACGCTGGATCTGATGCAGCTTGGCTGTGTATATTTGTATGCGTTTGCAAGTCTTCCAATCATTCAGCTACTTAAATGGATACGTATGAAATTGAAAAAAAGAGAGGAAAAATAGTGGATTTAAGCAAAATATCTATAAAAAAAATCAGGGAGCTTATTGTGTTTACGGCACTTCTTGTAGTTGCCCTATGGAAATTCGATGTGGTGCTCAGCATGCTAAAAGCAATATGGGGGATTATATTTCCGTTTGTGCTTGGCGGGGCGATCGCTTTTATAACAAATGTGCCAATGAGCTTTTTGGAAAAGAAAATTTTCGGAAGAGTAAAAAAAGAAAATAAGACAGTTGGAAAACTGGCAAGACCGATAAGTTTGCTCCTTACAATCATATTGGCGGTTGGTGTAATCGTACTGGTAATGTTCGGGGTGATTCCGCAGCTTACGCGGACAATGGGAACTCTGATGATGAGTATCGCTGATTTCATTCCGCAGATGCAAGGCTGGATTCGGGAATTTTCCCATAATAACCAGGAAATCATGAAGCTGGTAAATCAGGTGCAGTTTAATCCGGATCAGGCGATCAAGTGGGGGATAAGCCTTCTTGGAAACGGTGCAGGAAATATGATGAATACCACAATGTCAGCAGTGGGTTCCATAGTCAGTGGATTGGCAACCTTTTTTATTGCTTTTTCATTTGCCTGCTATGTCCTTTTTCAGAAGGAGAAGCTGCATGTGCAGATCCGAAAAGTATTTTTTGCCTTTCTCCCAAAGAAAAAGGCAGATGCTTTTCTTAAAGTCTGTTCTCTGACTTATCGGACATTTGCAAATTTTCTTGCAGGTCAGTGTCTGGAAGCTGTGATCCTCGGCTGTATGTTTGTTGTGATACTGAGTATTTTGAGGATGCCATATGCACTTTTGATCGGAGTTTTGATTGCGTTTACCGCATTGATTCCGATTTTCGGGGCCTTCATCGGGTGTGCGGTGGGAAGCTTTTTGATCTTTATGGTAAATCCGAAACAGGCAATTTTATTTATTATAGTATTTCTGGTGCTGCAGCAGATCGAGGGAAATCTGATCTATCCTCATGTTGTGGGTGAATCCGTAGGACTTCCGTCGATCTGGGTTCTTGCAGCAGTTACGATCGGCGGAAACCTTATGGGAATTGTAGGTATGCTTGTTTTCATTCCGCTGCTTTCCGTATTCTATACTATCTTTCGGGAATTCGTATATCTGCGCCTGAAGAAAAAGCATATCAAACAGGTGACAAAGACAGAAATAGAGGAATATACGGCGGAGGAAATTGTAAATAGTGACATATCAGAGGGGAAATGATATGATGGACTTGTATTGGGATAGTTAAGAAAAATCTTATATTTAAGGGGGAGTTACTATGTGGTTTGTGTTTGCCTTGCTGTCTGCTGTATTTGCGGCACTGACCTCCATACTGGCCAAGATAGGTATTGCCGGTGTTAATTCGAATCTTGCAACAGCGATTCGAACGATAGTGGTGCTAGTTATGGCTTGGGGAATGGTTTTCCTCACAAATACCCAGGGCGGGATCGCAGCAATCAGCAAAAAAAGCTGGCTGTTTCTGACCCTTTCAGGTCTGGCAACGGGTGCTTCGTGGTTATGCTATTATCGTGCCCTGCAGATAGGCGATGCATCCAAGGTTGTGCCGATAGACAAGCTGAGTGTCGTGATCACACTGGTACTGGCATTTGTTTTTTTGCATGAGAAATTCACAGCAAAATCGATGATGGGATGTATTTTGATCGGTATGGGAACATTATTGATGGTTTTGTAAAAAGGCATAAGAAAACTATATACAAAAGGAGAGTGTTATGAAAACACGAAAGAAAATTTCAGCAAGGCTGCTGGCGATCATGCTTATTGCTGCATTGCTGCTTCCTCTTGCATGGAATGTTCCGGTGGAAGCAGCCGAGGCAAAACAGATCGATGTTTTGTTCAGCCATGATACACATTCGCATTTGAACAGCTTTTCAACCATCGTAGATGGAGAGCAAAAAGAAGTTGGCGGATTTGCAAGGATCAAAACCCTGATCGATGAAAAGAAGCAGGAAGATCCGGACACCCTGGTGCTGGATGGCGGCGATTTTTCCATGGGAACCCTGATTCAGACCGTATACGAAACGGAGGCGGCAGAGCTTCGGATGCTGGGATATCTGGGGTATGATGTGACGACTCTGGGGAATCATGAATATGATTATCGTTCAAAGGGACTGGCAAATATGCTGGAGGCTGCGAAGGCTTCCGGTGAGACAGTGCCGGCACTGGTAGTGTGCAACGTGGACTGGGACAGCATGGAGCAGGATGGATTAAGCGATGGTCAGAAGCAGATCCGGTCGGCATTTGAAGCCTACGGTGTGAAGGATTATGTAGTAGTTCAAAAAGGAGATGTAAAGGCTGCGGTAGTCGGTGTGTTCGGTAAGGATGCCCTGGAATGTGCACCGACCTGTGAATTAAAGTTCAAGGATCCGGTTGAGGCCGTAAAACAGACGGTAGAAGAGATCCGAAAAAATGAAAAAGTGGATATGATCGCTTGTGTGTCCCATGGAGGAACCTGGGAGGATGAGAACAAATCGGAGGATGAGATTCTTGCAAAAGAGGTGCCGGATATCGACTTGATCATCAGCGGACATACGCACACAGAGCTGAAAGAGGCAATTCAGCATGGGAATACATATATCGTATCCTGCGGCGAATACGGAAGAAATCTGGGATCACTTTCCATGACACAGAAACAGGACGGACGGTGGGAGCTGACATCCTATGAGCTGATCCCTGTTTCTGAGGATGTAAAACCGGACCAGGCGACACAGGAACAGATCGATGCCCTGATGGATACGGTGGATAAGAATTATCTTGCCGATTTCGGCTATACAAGGGAAGAGGTTCTTGCTGAAAATGATGTTGAATTCAACAGTCTGGAAGAAATGGGCACGAAGCACGAAGAGTTGAATCTTGGTGATATCATGTCCGATGCATACATATATGCAGTGGAGAATTCCGAGTATTATGATGGTGATCCGGTTGATGTAGCCGTTGTTCCAAGCGGAACCGTGCGGGATACATACACAAAGGGCGATATCACAGTAGAGGATGTTTTTAATTCCTTTTCACTGGGGATAGGAAAAGACGGTGTTGCCGGATATCCGCTGATCAGTGCATACCTGACCGGAAAAGAGCTGAAGCTGGCAGCGGAGGTGGACGCTTCTGTATCGGATTTTATGACAACGGCAAGGTTATATTGCAGTGGATTGAATTTTGCATACAATCCACATCGGATGATCCTGAATAAGGTGACAGATTGTTATCTCACCAGGGCAGACGGAGAGCGGATCGAGATCCAGGATGACAAGCTGTATCATGTTGTGACAGATCTGTATACCGGCCAGATGCTTGGTTCTGTGATGAAAATGTCCTATGGACTGCTGTCTCTTGAACCGAAGGACAGGGATGGAAATCCTATTGAAAATCTGGAAGATCAGGCGATCATGGAGGATGACAGGGAATTAAAGGCCTGGGATGCGATCGCAAGATATATGCAGTCCTTTGCGGATACAGACGGCGACGGAATTGCCAATGTGCCGGAATCTTATGAGACGACACATGGACGTAAGGTTGTGGAGGACAGCAGAAATATCATTGATCTGGTGAAGCAGCCGAATAAGTTTTCGGCAATGATCGCAGGTATTTGTCTGATCTTTATCGTGATCATTGTGCTTGTGGTATTTCTGATTCGAAGGATGATCCGCAGGATCAAAGTCAGAAAAGGAAAGAGAAATTCAAAATAAATATACGGCTGAGATCGTTAAAGTCCGTAAGTCGACGAAATCCCACGTGTCCTCTTCTCTGAAAAATCTGGAGAGCAGAGGTCTGATCGAAAGGATCCAGAGTGCGGACAATAAGAAGCCTGATGATCCCAAAGACCTGTGCATATATGTGGATCATTGCAATGGGACTTCAGCTTCTGTTTTAGGACAGCAAGCATTAAGTAATCGCCTGACTATGGATCAGACATTGGATGTCTGCAGCGTATTTTGGTACGTCTGCGGACATCTTTTTTTGAGATGAATTGCAATTTTTTTTGTAAAATTGTAGAATGAAAGAGCTTATGAAAAAGAGTCATGAAAGAGAGAATCAGGAAATGAATGATAAAATCGCAGTCTGTCTTGGAAAGGGCGGACAGAGAGATATGGCGGAAGCCTTTTGCAGGAGGACCGGAGCGCAGCTTCAGGATAAGCCGGGAGATTTTCTGACGGTGCGGTTTGATTCCAGGGGCGTTTCGCTGTCCGGTTTCGGGCTGACCTATCAGGGGGATTTTGTGGAGACGATGCTTCACAGAGTTACCAGAGGCAGACTTCAGCATGAGATGCTGGTGAAGGCGGTGAAGTCAGATAAGGAGGGAAGGAAGGCCATCGATGCTACGGCAGGAATGGGTGAGGATGCCTTTCTTCTGGCAGCCCAGGGCTATGAGGTGACGCTGTACGAGCAGAATCCGGTGATCGCAGCCCTTCTTAAAGATGCCATTCGCCGTGCCAAGAAAAATATGGATCTGAAAGATATTGCCGGTCGTATGAAGGTAATCGAGGGAAACAGTGTAGAAGGTATGTCAAAGCTTCTTGATCCTGTAGACGTGATCTATCTGGATCCCATGTTTCCGGCAAGACAGAAATCCAGCCTGATCAACAAGAAACTTCAATTGATCCAGAAGCTGGAACCACCGTGTTCCGGGGAAAAGGATCTTTTTGATGCAGCTATCAGAGCAAATCCGGATAAGATCATCGTCAAGCGTCCGCTGAAAAGTGAATGTCTTGCCGGCCGGGAGCCCTCTTATACATTGAAGGGGAAGGCAATACGATATGACTGCTATGTATTATAAAGTCAGACACTATCAATACAAAAATCGAATCGGAAATCTTAAGTCTGAAGCTGTAGGCGTGGTAAGCGGGGAAAAACATTTTCCCATATTTCCTGGAAATATGATTTTCAAGCCACTGACGAAATCCAAACCATTTTCCACGCCACTATATGCTTATGCAGAGGTGTTCTGGTCAACGATCATTAATGAATATTTTATGCCTGCGCCCAGGTATGAACTGGCCATCTGTGAAGGGTATGAGGCAGTAAATGAAAAATATCTTGACTACGGAACGGCAGTACCCATGGCCTATAAAGAAGGAGAATCCCTTTTGAATCTTCTGGAGTTTTTCAGGAAATATCCGGATGAAAAGGTAGATATAGATAATTATGTAAACTATTGCCAGATGTTTTATGATTATAGAGATATTTTTGAAGCTGATTTTTTGCAGGAGCATCAGGAAATGGCGGAACAGCTTGCCATGCAGGTACTGATCTCTGTCCTGAAGGGAGACCAGAATTATCATTATGAAAATGTAGCATTTCTCTGTGATAAAGATGGCGGGATCATAAGTCTTGCACCTATGATCGATCATGAATTTTCTACGTATTTTATGTTTCCGGACGATATTTCCCGTCATGTATACTGGCTGATGGAATTAAGCAAATCCATCCGCGGATGGGAAGTCCGGCCTGGGGAATATGATAATTTCAAAGATTCGGAAGAACGGAAACTAATGGAAAAAAGTGCCACCTGTATTCATAAAAATCTCCTTTATATAAAAGAACATTATCCGCAGACAACGGAAGAATTTCTGGATAAAGCAGAAAAACTGAAAACAGCATTGACGGAAGCTTCAGAGGATTTTCTGATCCGGGGAAATACGGAATATCCGGACTGTGCGGATTCCAGTGCCTGGCTGATCGGAAAAGCCCGATACAAGGATAAAGATGAAGAGAAAGCCAGTGCTTATGAGGCGGAATTATACGGAAAGGGGAAAAAGCTTGATTTCCGGGACGTAAGTATCAGTGCAATAAATGAAATAAAAGCTGTGATCAGTCAGATGGAAGAAGTTTTGAGAAAGAGAGAATAAACAAATGGAACAAACAAAAACAATATTAAAAAAAACCTGGGTGGTGGCAGCGCTTGCCTGCGTCTGCTGTCTTCTCTGGGGGAGTGCGATCCCGCTGATCAAGACAGGATACCGTCTGATGCAGATGGATTCTGCAGATACGGCAAGTCAGATCGTTTTTGCAGGTGTGCGTTTTGCACTGGCAGGAATCCTTGTACTGATCTTTGCATCTTTGCGTGAGCACAAGGTTCTGCTTCCGGATCGAACTGTTCTGAAATATGCGGTGCCAGTATGTATGGCTCAGACGGTATGTCAGTATTTCTTCTTTTATATAGGTGTGGCACATACCTCCGGTGTAAAAGGCGCTATTATCACAGGTCTTGGGAATTTTATTGCGATCCTGCTGTCCTGCCTTGTTTTTCACAAGGAAAAAATGACCGGGCGAAAGATGCTTGGCTGCATCCTCGGTTTTGCCGGCGTGGTCGTGATCAATCTCATGGGAAATTCTCTGGATGCGGGTTTTAGGCTCACAGGAGAAGGATTTATTCTGATCGCGCAGTTTTCTTACGGAATGTCCACGGTGCTGATCAATATTTTTTCCAGAAAGGTATCTCCGGTGGTACTCAGCGGAACGCAGTTTACCATGGGCGGGATTATTCTGTTCCTGATCGGAAAAGGGATGGGAGGACATTTCGGAGTGGTAAATGCCGCCGGTATCGGGATCATCTTTTATCTGGCAATGGTGTCTGCGGTGGCCTATACACTGTGGTCAGTGCTGCTTGCCTGGAATGATGTATCCAGGGTAGCGATCTTTGGCTTTGTAAATCCTTTGTTTAGTGTGATCCTGTCTGCACTGGTTCTGGGAGAGGTACGTCAGGCATTTAATATGGGAAGTCTCATCGCACTGTTTCTTGTCTGTGTGGGAATTTATGTGGTAAATCAAAAAAAATCTTCATAAGTGGTATTGCAGTTATTGTTCTCAGGCAATATTTTTTGAAGCATGTTGCTGAGAACGGAGTGAACAGTAACGGTCGCAGAATGAACAGTAACGATGCCGGAGTTCTGAAAATTGATTTCAATACGGCATTGTGTTAAAATAGCTCCATAAAAAGTGTGAACATAAAAATCCATGCCGGAATAACTGCAGGATCCGGAAGCATATCCTGCACCGGACAGATAAGGAGGAAAAATATGGAATTTCAGAAACTGATCGAAGAGAGAAGGACCATCCGTAAATACAGCCCGGAGAGCAGGATCACAAAAGAAGATCTTCTTGCAGTGATCCGGGCCGCTCAGGAAGCACCCAGCTGGAAAAACTCCCAGACCGGAAGATATTATTGTGTAATGTCCGAAGAGATGGTGGAGAAGGTCAGCAGAGAATGTCTGCCGGAAATGAACCAGGCAAAAGCAGAGAATGCCTCCCTGATCGTTACAACCTTTGTACATAACCATGCCGGATTTCAGAAAGACGGAACACCAGATAATGAACTCGGAAACGGCTGGGGCTGCTATGATCTGGGACTTCAGAACGAGAATCTGATCTTGAAGGCAAAGGAGCTTGGATATGGAACCCTGATCATGGGACTTCGTGCCGGAGACAAGCTCCGTGAGATCCTTTCCATTCCGGAAACAGAAACGGTAATGGCAGTGATCGCCATCGGAAAAGCAGCCGAAGAGCCTGCAAGACCGAAACGTAAAGATGTGGAAGATATTGTGAGATTTTATTAAATAATAGAAGAAATGCCCGGTACATATCAAAATGTTCGGGCATTTTTTAATGGAAATTAAAGAGCAAAATGGTCTGAAAAGGATTGCCTGGAGGAGTGAATTCTGTTATCCTGTAAGAAAACAGCTGTGACAACATGGAAGGGTTTTGAAAAGCAGAGTTTGGGAGAAGCAAAAAAGCAATACAGTAATAGCAAGGGAGGTTTTTAACCAATATGCAGATCATACATGAAAATGAATACGAAGAAACCATGAAAAATATCGTAACGCCATATCTTCTGTCTCACAGAAGGGAACTTTATGTACCGGGTGCGGATTATCCGTTTCGTAACGAAAGCAAACGGATCACAGGTAAGATCCATATGCTGCAGTATCTGTCTGATATTGATATGCCTAAAGGTGTGGTAGTCATCAGCCACGGATTCACAGAATCAGCAGTAAAATATGATGAAGTGGCCTATTATTTTCTTAAGGAAGGCTATCATGTATATATTCCGGAGCATTGCGGCCATGGCCGCAGCTATCGTCTTACCGCAGACCCGTCTCTGGTCCACATCGATACATGGAGAAGATATATCCGCGATTTTCTGAAAGCATGCCGCTATATAAAGAAAGCACATCCGGATCTGTCACTTAACTTGTATGCACATTCCATGGGTGGTGCCATCGGTGGTATTGCTGCAGCCTGGGAGCCGGACTGGTTTCACAAGGTGATCCTTTCTTCTCCGATGATCCGTCCTCTTACAGATAATGTTCCGTGGCCGGCAGCCACCGGCATAGCTCTGGAGAAATGCATTTTCGGAAAAGATGAGGAATATGTAGCTGGCCGAAAGCCTTACGATGGCAGCGGTTCTTTTGAGACAAGCTCCGCAACATCAAAACCAAGATACGAGCGATACAAAAATCTCCGTGCAGAACATAAGGAGCTCCAGACCTGGTCTCCATCCTACGGCTGGCTCTGGGCTTCTGCGGAAATGAGCTGGTATCTGCGTCTCTACGGATGGAAAAAATATACGGCACCAATGCTGCTCATCCAGGCCCAGACTGAAGATCTGGTGTCTGTCCGTGCCCTGAAAAATTTTGCCGGAAAGATCAATCGCCAGGGAAAAACAAGCTGTGATTATATCCATATGATTGGAACAAAGCATGAGATCTATGGAAGCAGAGGTAAGATCCTGGAGAAATACTGGGGATATATATTTACATTCCTGGACGATACGGAAAATGATATTGATCACAGATAAGTATTTTTACTACAGGTGTATCACATATTTAACAACAGGATTGGCAGCTTTTATTCACTTTCTTTCTTTATCATAGTAAAATTATAAAGCTTTTCTCTTATACATTCGACAAAAAATGTGATATAATCTAACGAATCGTCTTTTTGTACAGACAAACGTACAATCCAAAAAGACAAAATTAAATAAGGGAAGGATTATAGAATGTTATCTGTTATTGAATCAGTGAATGCTGCTGTAAACAATTTTATCTGGGGCGTTCCTGCGATGATCTGTATTATTGGTGTAGGTCTTTATTTAAGTATCCGCACGAATTTTCTTCAGATTCGGAAATTTCCCTATGCCATCAGGGTCACTATCGGACGTATGCTTCGGAAAAGAGAAGCTTCCGATGGAAGTCTGACACCGTTTCAGGCTGTTTGTACGGCGTTAGCTGCTACCGTGGGAACGGGAAATATTGCAGGTGTGGCAGGTGCTATTGCCATCGGAGGACCGGGAGCCGTATTCTGGATGTGGATTTCCGCACTTCTTGGAATGTGTACAAAGTTTTCAGAAGTAACACTTGCGGTACATTTCCGCGAAACCAATGCCAACGGAGATCTGGTTGGAGGACCAATGTATTACATTAAGAATGGTCTAAAAAAACACTGGCACTGGCTGGCATATCTGTTTTCCGCTTTTGGTGTGCTTACTGTTTTCGGAACCGGAAATGCAACCCAGGTTAATACCATTACAACAGCTATTGATTCTGCACTGATCAATTACAATGTGATCGCTGCAGACAATACTTCTACGGTAAACCTTGTTATGGGGATCATCCTTGCGATTCTTGTGGCAATGATCCTGCTTGGCGGAATCAAAAGGATCGGCCAGGTTACAGAAAAGCTGGTACCGTTTATGGCATTGTTTTATATTATTCTTGCTGTCGGTGTAGTTATCATCAACTGGAAAAATGTTCCGGGTGTTTTCAGCGCTATCATCAGAGGGGCATTTAATCCGGCATCTGTGACAGGCGGCGTAGTAGGAAGCTTTTTCATGAGTATGAAAAAAGGTGTTTCCAGAGGTATTTTTTCCAATGAGGCAGGTCTTGGTACCGGTTCCATCGCACATGCCTGTGCAGACACCAGAAAACCTGTAAAACAGGGATTTTTCGGGATCTTTGAGGTATTCACGGACACGATCGTGATCTGTACGCTGACAGCGCTTGTCATCCTCTGCAGCGGGGTGCCGGTTGGTTATGGCGCAGCAGCAGGAGCGGAGCTTACCATCAGCGGTTTTACCAGTACATACGGAAACTGGGTTTCCATCTTTACAGCAGTTGCCATGTGCTGCTTCGCATTTTCCACTATCATTGGATGGGGACTTTACGGAGCCAGATGTGCGGAGTTCCTTTTTAAGGAAAAAGCTATCAGACCTTTTATGGTACTGTACTCTCTGGTAGCGATCATCGGCGCAACTGTTGACCTTGGACTTCTCTGGAGTATCGCAGAGACCTTCAACGGTCTGATGGCGATCCCTAACCTGATCGCAGTATTCCTGCTTTCCGGTGTGGTTGTAAAGCTTGTGAAGGAGTACTTCGCCGGAGAAGGAAAGAACGCCTGAAGGAGTTTTTGAAAAAAAAACTTGACTATCAAAACAAACAGAGTTAGAATTGGTTTAGCTCATTAAAGAGTTAACACATAACAGAAGTAAATTCCATGAAGGGAATCAGTAAAGACAGAGGAACCGTCTTCAGAGAGCTGTGACTGGTGTGATGCAGCGTCGGAACTGCCTTGAATATCATCCCTGAGAAGGAAAGCCGAAAGTTTCAGACAAGTAAGTAGGTTTTCACGGGTGCTTCCCGTTACAGAAGTCGCGTATGCCGGTACGTTGCAGAATCGTGCTTGTTTCAATGGAGAAACAGGGTGGTTGCGGAATTTTATATCCGTCCCTGAAAGGGGACGGATTTTTTTTATCCAAAACATTTTAAACCACGCGGTAAGGATCTGAAACCGGAAAAATATACAAAAGGGGAAAGAGTATGAAAGTGTACAAAAAACTCATGAACGCACTTGCAGCAGTAGAAAAAATCGTACTGGTCATTTCCACACTGCTGATCCTTGTGCTGACTGTGGGAAATGTATTTTCCCGTAAGGTCATCCATCGCTCATGGTCTTTTACAGAAGAGCTTGTTGTAGCGGTGTTTGTTCTCATCACACTTCTGGCAGCAGCACTTGCCTGCCGTGAAAAAGGAGGACTGGTAAGTCTGACACTGGTTACGGACCGTCTTCCGAAAAAACTGGAAAAACCATCTGTGATCCTGATCACGGTCCTGAGCATTGTTTTTTCCGCAATTTTATTTAAATATGGAATGGACAAAGTTCTTACACAGCTGGCAAACGGCAAGAGAACTTTCGTATTGAACTGGCCGGAGTGGATCTTCTGGTCCTTCGTGCCGATCGGAGCAGGCTGTATGATCCTTCATTTTATTGAGTACTGCTTGGACTTCTGCCTGAAAAAAGATGATGAAAAGGAGGACAAATAAATGATCAGTGCAATCTTATTTATCTCCTTCTTTGTTTTCCTGATCCTGGGACTTCCCATTGCGATCTGCTTAGGTCTGTCATCTGTATGTGCCATCCTTTATTCCGGTACATCTCTGACGATCGTAGCTACAAATATGTACTCCGGAATCAGTAAATTCCTGCTTCTTGCTATCCCGTTCTTTGTTCTGTCCGGAAACATTATGGCAAAAGCCGGTATTTCCAAACGACTGATCAACTTCGTAGATACCTGCGTAGGACATAAAAAGGGCGGTATCGCCATTGTATGTGTTATTGTAGCCTGCTTCTTCGGAGCAATCTCCGGTTCCGGTCCTGCAACGGTTGCGGCACTTGGAGCAGTTCTGATCCCGGCTATGGTTGAGCAGGGCGGTTTCTCCGCACCGTTTTCCACGGCATTGATGGCAACCTCCAGTTCCATCGCCATTGTCATACCGCCGAGTATCGCATTTGTTGTATACGCTTCCATCACAGGTGTATCTATTGCAGATATGTTTATGGCTGGTATCGTTCCGGGACTTCTGATGGGTGTTGCTCTTGTGATCATCGTTATGATCGAGGCAAAGAAACATAACATTCAGCCATCCCGTGAAAAAGCTTCCGCAAAAGAGCGCTGGGATACATTTAAAGATGCATTCTGGGGATTCCTGATGCCGGTTATCATCCTCGGAGGAATTTACGGCGGTATCTTTACACCAACTGAGGCTGCAGCCGTATCTGTTGTTTACGGTCTGTTTGTTGGTATGGTGATCTACCGTGAGGTTAAGCTCAAAGATCTGTTTGACATTCTTGTGGATTCTGCAAAGACAACCGGTGGAATCATGCTGATCGTAGCGAGTGCTTCCCTGTTCTCTTTTGTATGTACCAAGTTTGGTATTGCAAATGCGGCATCTGAGCTTCTTGCCGGCATTGCACATAATCAGTTTACCTTCCTTCTGATCGTAAACATCATTTTCCTGATCGCAGGATGCTTCATTGATGCAAACTCTGCGATGTACATTTTTGTACCGATCATGCTTCCGGTATGTAAGGCTCTGGGCTATGATGTGGTAGCATTCGGCGTTATGGCAACAGTTAACCTTGCGATCGGACAGGTAACACCTCCGGTAGGTGTAAATCTTTTCGTTGCCATCAGTATCAAGATCAAAAAAGGTCTGGAGGTTACTCTTCAGCAGATCTCCAGAGCAGTTATGCCGATGATCGCTGCATCCGTTGCAGTTCTTCTGATCATCACTTATATTCCGGCTGTTTCCACAGCTCTTCCGAAGGCTCTTGCAAAAGAGGGCTCCTATACAGGAGACCAGTCTTCTGACACAGAAAGCCAGAGTTCCAAGGATTCCGGAGACGGAAGTGATTCCTTTAATACCATCGCGGATTACAGTGATCTTGACTGGCCGGAGATGACATGGAACTTCGCATGCTCTACAACTGAAACAAGTACCTGGGCTGACGGAGGACGTAAGTTTGGTGAGCTTATGGAAAAAGCAACCGGCGGAAAAGTCAAGGTTAATATTTACGCAGCAGATCAGCTGACAAACGGAAATCAGTCCGAGGGAATCCAGGCACTGATGAACGGAGATCCGGTACAGATCTCCATGCATTCCAATCTGATCTATTCTGCATTTGACCCGAGATTCAATGTAGTATCCCTGCCGTTTATCTATGATTCCTACGATGACGCGGATGCAAAATTTGACGGTGAGGCCGGAGAAAAGCTGAAAGAGATCCTTGGTGAGTACGGACTTCATTGTATGGGAATCGCAGAGAATGGTTTCCGTGAGCTGACAAACAGCAAGCATGAAGTAAAAACAGTAGACGACATGAAGAACCTGAAGGTTCGTGTGGCCGGTTCCAACCTTCTTATGGAATGCTATAAGAGATGGGGGGCAGATGCCACAAATATGAACTGGTCTGAGACATACACAGCACTTCAGCAGAATACGGTAGAGGGTGAGGAGAACCCGTTGCCTGCGATCGACGCAGCCAGTGTACAGGAGGTACAGCCGTACTGCTCCATGTGGGATGCAATCTATGATTGTCTGTTCTTCTGTATCAACCAGGATATCTATGACAGCCTGACACCGGAACAGCAGCAGGTTGTTGATGAGGCAGGCCAGAAGGCCGTTGAGTATGAGCGTTATATCAACCGTTCCGGCGACGAGGAGATCATGAGCCGCTGGGAGAAGAGCAACGGTGTGACCTTTACAAAGAAAGAGGATATGGATATCGATTCCTTCAAGAAAGCAGTAGACGGAATCGACGACTGGTTTGTAAAGGAGCTTAAGAGTGAAGGCTATGACGATGCACAGGATCTTGTAGATCTGTTTACAGAGGATTCGGTAGATACCGTGGAGGATTACAGTGATCTGAACTGGCCTGAGACAACCTGGAACTTTGCATGCTCCACAACGGAGACAAGTACCTGGGCTGATGGAGGACGTAAGTTCGGTGAACTCATGGAAAAGGCTACCGGAGGAAAGGTCAAGGTTAACATTTACGCAGCGGATCAGCTGACAAACGGAAATCAGTCCGAGGGAATCCAGGCATTGATGAACGGAGACCCGGTACAGATCTCCATGCATTCCAATCTGATCTATTCTGCATTTGATCCACGCTTCAATGTGGTATCCCTGCCGTTCATCTATGATTCCTATGATGATGCAGATGCGAAGTTTGACGGAGAGGCCGGAGACAAGCTGAAGGAGATCCTTAACGGCTACGGACTTCACTGTATGGGTATTGCAGAGAACGGATTTCGTGAGTTGACAAACAGCAAGCATGAGGTAAAATCTGTAGATGATATGAAGAATCTGAAGGTTCGTGTAGCCGGCTCTAATCTTCTTATGGAGTGTTATAAGAGATGGGGGGCAGATGCTACAAATATGAACTGGTCCGAGACCTACACAGCACTTCAGCAGAATACGGTAGAGGGCGAGGAGAATCCGTTGCCCGCCATCGATGCAGCCAGTGTACAGGAGGTACAGCCATATTGCTCCATGTGGGATGCAATCTATGACTGCCTGTTCTTCTGCATCAACCAGGATATTTATGATGCGCTGACACCGGAGCAGCAGGCTGTTGTTGACGAGTGTGGTCAGAAAGCTGTTGAGTATGAGCGTTACATCAACCGTTCCAGTGATGATGAGATCAAAGCACGCTGGGCAGACAAAAACAGTGTGACCTTCACAGAGAAAAAGGACATGGATATCGATTCCTTTAAGAAAGCAGTAGACGGTGTAGATGACTGGTTTGTTCAGGAACTGAAAAAACAGGGCTATAATGATGGTCAGGATCTGGTAGATCTGTTTACAAAGTAATCTTCATATATGTTTATAAAAAGATAAAATAGCCGGAAAGAGGTAGTTCTGAGAGGATTTTTCAGGACCGCCTCTTTTCTTTGCGGAAAAAAGATTATATACTGATAGCAGTCCGGCATTTGTTGGGCAGGAGATTATTGAAATATGACCGGAACATAAGTAAAGCATATATTTGCATTTATTTTACTGTATGCTCCGGAGAGTTGATAAGGTAAAGGAAGAAATATGATAAAGATCGATCTGATAACCGGATTTCTCGGATCCGGAAAGACAACATTTATAAAAAAATATGCCTCCTATCTTCTGAAAAAAGGCATGAACATCGGGATCCTGGAAAATGATTTCGGGGCAGTGAATGTGGATATGATGCTGCTTCAGGATCTAATGGGAGACAACTGTGAGCTGGAGATGGTTTCCGGGGGCTGTGATGCGGACTGTCACAGACGGCGATTTAAGACAAAGCTGATCGCCATGGGAATGTGCGGTTACGACCGTGTCATCGTAGAACCATCCGGAATCTTTGATGTGGATGAGTTCTTTGACGCCCTCCATGAGGAACCGTTGGATAAATGGTATGAGATCGGAAATGTGATCGCCATTGTGGATGCGAAGCTGGCAGAGGATCTTTCTGCGGAAGCGGATTATCTGCTGGCTTCTGAGGTGGCAGATGCAGGTTGCGTACTTCTGAGCAGGAGTCAGGAAGCTACAGAGGAAGAGATCCACAGCACAAAGGAACATCTCAACCGTGCACTTGGTCAGATCCAGTGTAAGCGCCGTCTGGACAGCGAAATCATGGATAAAAACTGGGATGATTTTACAGACGAAGATTTGGAAAAGATCTTGAACTGCAGGTATGTGGCAGAAGATTATGTGAAAGAATCCTATGCAGAAGGCGGTGGATTTGATTCCCTGTTTTTTATGAATGTTCATAAGAGCGAAGAGGAACTTCGGGAAACAGCAGAAAAGATCTTGAACGACCCGTCCTGCGGAGATGTTTTCCGCGTAAAAGGTTTTCTTAAGAAAGAAGACGGACAGTGGCTGGAGCTGAATGCCACCCGCCATGAGATCTGCATCCGGCCAGCAAAGCTGGGACAGGAGATCATGATCGTTATTGGGGAGAAACTGAATAAAGAGGTAATTGATGGATACTGGAAATAATACTGCAGAAAAAACAGCACCGGAGAGATATGTCTCAGAGAAGGCATTTGAAGAGCTGCCAGATACATTTCAGAAGCTTGCAGAGCTGCTTGGAGAAGATCAGTTTGAACTGGTGGCAGTGAATGATGAGAAAGGCCCGCAGGATCAGAAAGCAGCTTCAGAGAGTGCTTTTTCGGAAGCAATTGCGGAAAAGTCCGATGACAATATATACAAAGTGGATTCTTATGTAAAAAACGGAGAAATCCGCCTTGTGTATCTTATGAATGATGCGGTAGAAAGCTTTCTTGTTTTTGGAAATGCCCGTATGACAGGTGTATACAAACCGGATTACGAGGGCGAGATCCTGGCAGATTTAAGCCGGCAGGGCAGAGAATATATCCTTGTGGTTCACCAGGATGATTCGGTGGTGACTTTGTTTTTTGAAACCCTGTCTCTGGAAAAATATCTCTACGATTACAGCCGGATCGGTCATTTCTGGATAGAAGGGTATGAATATTTACGGCAGCTGGAATATCGCCTGGCAATCCTCCGCGACAAATATGATTATATAGGCGGGGACAGCTGCAACGCTCTGGAGGAGAAGCTTTCTGTACTGGTGGAATTTCCGCCATTGAATTACTGCTGTTATCCGTCTGTTCCGGAAAAGTATATTGTTCCCAGGGAAAATCCGTGGATTCCCTCGGAAAAGGCAATTGAGGTAATGGGAGAGATCGCAAGGCAGGCAGGAGACCGTACCTTTGTCAGGTGGCTTGAAATTTACCGGAAACTTCCGTTTAAATGGGTAGCACGGAAACTGGCAGGAATGCTTCACCGTACAAAACACATTCAGGTAACGATGTGCCTTTCCGAAAAGCTGAGGGAAGCGTCATCAGGATATGGGGATCGGTCTTTTGGAAAAGAAGCTGACGAAGAAATTAAAGTTCTTACGGAAAAAGCCAGTGCAAAACAGGCAGAGCTGAAAAAGCAGGGTATCGGATCCGAAGTATTCAGAGAAGAACCGTTTACCATTGCCAGAGATTCTCTGGGATTTAAGGTTTATCTCATGAAATGGAACAAAGGAAGAAAAGACTGTACCGTTGAAATTGAAGAAATATGACGAAATATATATAGATCCGCAGAGAATATCTGTGAAGTGTTTTTGCCCGGCAGGGATTGCTTTTTTAAAAACACTGGGGTATAATTTAATGGAAAGAGTTAAGAACAGCCCTTTGATAAGAAAGGAGATTTTTAAAATGAAAGTAACACATATTACAGATATCGATAAATTTTTTGAGGTAATTGACAGCTGCAAAGGCAGAGTAGAGCTTGTAACAGGAGAGGGAGACAGACTGAACCTGAAATCCAAGCTTTCCCAGTATGTATCTCTTGCAAACATCTTTTCCGCCGGGGAAATTCCGGAACTTGAGATCGTTGCAGCAGAGAAAGAGGATATCGACAAGCTTATGAACTTTATGATCAACGGCTGATAGGAAGAACGATTTTCAGGGATGTGAGCTTTTCACATCCCTCTATTAATCTGAATATAAAGCAGAATATGAATGTCTGTTTTGTAAAATGGATATAATGACAGCAGATACAGAAACAGATAGTTTTTCTCTGTCATCATGATCATAACAGGATACAACCAGGGGGTATAATACTTCCTGGTCAAACTACGTTAAAAGGAGTGTATACAAAATGGTTAAAATTGATATTATCTCCGGTTTCCTTGGTGCCGGAAAAACAACTCTGATCAAAAAGCTTCTGAAGGACGGATTTCAGGGTGAGCAGGTAGTTCTGATCGAGAACGAGTTCGGTGAGATCGGTATTGACGGCGGATTTCTGAAAGAGGCTGGGATCCAGATCCGTGAGATGAATTCCGGATGTATCTGCTGCTCTCTGGTAGGAGATTTCGGAACATCCCTGAAAGAGGTTGTTACCAAATACAATCCGGACAGGATCCTGATCGAGCCATCAGGAGTTGGTAAGCTTTCTGACGTTATCAAGGCTGTACAGGGTGTTCAGGACGAGGTTGACATTAAACTGAACAGCTATACAACTGTTGTTGATGCAAAAAAATGCAAAATGTATATGAAGAACTTCGGTGAGTTCTTTGATAACCAGATCCAGTATGCAGGTGCCATCATCATGAGCCGTACCGATATTGCAAGTGAGAAAAAGGTTCAGGAGTCTCTGGAGCTTCTCCGTAGCCTGAATAAGGATGCTGCTATCATCACGACTCCGATTGAGAATCTTGACGGTAAGAAACTGGTAGAGGTTATGGAGCATCCGGTATCCCTGGAGCAGGAGATGCTTGAGGAAGAGCATGAGCATCATCACCACGACGGAGAGTGTGGCTGCGGACATGATCATGAAGAACATGAGCATCATCACCACCATGACGGAGAGTGTGGCTGCGGACATGATCATGAAGAGCATGAGCATCACCATCACCACGACGGAGAGTGCGGCTGCGGACATGATCACGAGCATGAGCACCACCATCATGACGGAGAGTGTGGCTGTGGACATGACCACCACCATCATCATGCAGATGAGGTCTTCACAAGCTGGGGCCGTGAGACTATTAAAAAATATACACGTGAGGGACTTGAGAATATCCTTGAGGCACTTTCCGAGTCTGATAAATACGGTATCATCCTCCGCGCAAAGGGAATGCTTCCGGCAGAGGACGGAACATGGATCTATTTTGATATGGTTCCGGAAGAAACCGAGATCCGTGAGGGCGCACCAGAATATACAGGCCGTCTGTGCGTGATCGGTTCCAAACTTGACGAGCATGCTCTGGAAGAGCTTTTCGGGATCGCATAAAGCATATGATAAAATAAATGTCCGTTTTGACGCAAAACCAAAGCGGAATACAGATATAGATTGTTACAGAAAGGAAACAGATACTGTACATTAAATCGTACAGTATCTGACAGGATGGATTTATGGAAGAGACCAGAGTACCCGTTTATCTGATCACAGGTTTTCTGGAAAGCGGCAAGACCTCTTTCCTGAGCTTTACCCTGCAGCAGGATTACTTTCAGATCGATGGAAAAACACTTCTGATCCTTTGCGAAGAAGGTGAGGAAGAATATGATGAGGAAGCACTGAAACAGTGCAATACCGTTGTGGAGATCATTGACAGCGAGGAAGAGCTTACACCGGAACGACTTGCGGCAATGGAAATCCTGCATCAGCCGGAGCGGGTGATCATTGAGTACAATGGCATGTGGCTGGTAAGTAAATTTGAAGAGATGGAAAAACCGGAAGGCTGGGGCGTGGAGCAGCATATCACCTGTGTGGATGCAAGCACATTCCAGGTTTATATGGCGAATATGAAGTCCCTTTTTATGGACATGGTCCGCAATGCTGATATGGTTATCTTTAACCGCTGCCAGGAGAATGATCCGCTTCCTTCTTACAGAAGAAGCATCAAGGTGGTGAACCAGCGTGCGGAGATTATTTTTGAGGATGAAGAAGGCGAGCTTGGTGATCTTTTTGAGGATGAGATGCCATTTGATATTGATGCGCCGGTGATCGATATTCTTCCGGAGGATTATGGTATCTGGTTTGTGGATTCCATGGATCATCCGGACCGCTATGTCGGAAAAACCGTTCACTTTAAAGCACGTGCCCTGAAGCCGCGTGGAATGGGAAGCAAATTCTTTGTTCCCGGAAGAACAGCCATGACATGCTGTGCAGATGATACCACATTCCTTGGTTATATTTGCAAGAGCGCTTTTGCTCCGAAGATCGCAGAAGGCCAGTGGGTGGATGTTACCGCGAAGGTTGCGTTTGAGAAGAGAATGGAATATCAGGGAGAGGGAATCGTACTTTACGCAGAGCATGTGGAAGTTTGCGAGCCACTTGCTGATGAGATGGTATATTTCAACTGATACGATCAGAGCATTTGTATGCCTTAAGGCATAAGAAGGCCTGGCATTGAAACAGGTAAATTACAGCTGAGGAGTTTTTATGTATTTAATTGCAGGTTTGGGAAATCCGGGAAAGCAGTATGAGGCTACACGCCACAACATGGGCTTTGACACCGTTGACTGTCTTGTGGAGAAGAATAATATCCCGCAGGGTGGCGTAAAATTTAATGCCATGTATGGAAAAGGTATCATCGGCGGTGAAAAAGCTATTCTGATGAAACCGCTTTCCTATATGAATTTAAGCGGTGGTCCGATCCAGGAGATGTCCGGCTATTTCAAGATCGATCCGGAGACAGAGCTGATCGTGATCTACGATGATATCGATCTGGAGCCTGGACAGCTTCGTATTCGCAAAAAAGGCAGTGCGGGCGGACATAACGGGATAAAGGATATCATCCGCCGTCTTGGAACTGAAAAATTTATCCGTATCCGTGTTGGTGTCGGTGCGAAACCGAAAGACTGGGATCTGGCAGATTTTGTGCTGGGGCATTTTTCGGACAGTGACCGCAAGCTTGTGGATGAAGGGATCAATGATGCGGCAGAGGCTGTGGAGATGATCCTGTCCGAGGGCGTAGATGCGGCGATGAATAAGTATAACAGGAAAAAGCCTAAGAATTGAGGTTTGTATGGAAGCATTTTTGCAGCCTCTGCAGGGTCTTGCAGAGTTTGGGGAAATAAAAAAGCGTTGTGGCGCAAACTGCGGAATTCTTAACGTTTCCGGATGCATGGAGTCCCAGAAGGTCCATCTGATGTATGGACTTTCCGGGCTTTTTCCATATCATCTGATCCTTGCGGATGATGAGCGTAATGCAAAGGAAATCTATGAGGATTACCGCTTCTATGACAAAAATGTATATTTTTATCCGGCAAAGGATCTTCTGTTTTTTCAGGCAGATATTCACGGAAATCTTCTGATCCGGCAGCGGATGCGTGTGATCCGGGCACTTCTGGAACAGGAAGAAGTGACCGTTGTTACCAGTATTGACGGATGTATGGATTTCCTGATGCCGCTGGAAAAGATCAGAAGCAGGCTTCTTCATTTTAAAAGTGACAGTGTGATCGATTTGGATCAGCTGAAGGAAGAGCTGGTAGAGCTGGGATATGAACGCACCGGTCAGGTAGAGCTTCCGGGGCAGTTTTCTGTGCGTGGAGGAATCATTGATATCTATCCGCTGACAGAGGATAATCCCTGGCGTATCGAATTGTGGGATGATGAGGTGGATTCTATCCGAAGCTTTGATGCGGAAAGCCAGAGATCCCTGGAAAATGTAGATGAAATTACGATCTATCCGGCCGCGGAAAAGATGGACGGAGAGGATATGGTATCCTTTCTGGATTATTTTCCGGAAGAAAAAACACTGGTGTTTCTGGATGAACTGAACCACCTGGCAGAAAACGGCGAGGGTGTGGAGGAAGAGTACCGTCAGAGTCGTATGCACAGAGAGGAAAAAGGCGAGGCAAATCTTCCGGAGCAGTGGCTATGTGGTTTTCAGGAACTGCAGAAGAAGCTGAACAGACGGAATTGTGTGGCTGTATCCGCACTCTCTCCCAGACGTTCCGGATGGAAGATCAATGAGGAATTTGATCTTACGGTGAAGTCTGTAGATTCTTATAACAGCAGCTTTGAGCTTCTGGTAAAGGATCTCCTTCAGTATAAGAGGCAGGGATACCGAATCGCACTGCTCTCCGGTTCCAGGACCAGGGCGGAGCGTCTGGCAAAAGATCTTTCAGAGGAAGGTCTGAATGCTTTTTACAGCCAGGACATGGATCGTATCATCAGTCCCGGAGAGATCATGGTGGTCTATGGTCATGCAAGACGTGGCTTCCAGTATCCGCTGATCAAATTTGCAGTGATGACGGAAACCGATATTTTCGGCAAAGAGCAGAAGAAGCGCAAAAAAAAGAAAAAGTACAGCGGAAACCGGATCCAGGATTTTGCAGAGCTTTCCATTGGAGATCTTGTTGTTCATGAAAAGCATGGACTGGGTATTTATCGTGGAATCGAAAAGGTAGAGGTTGACCGTGTTGTGAAGGATTACATCAAGATCGAATACCGGGGCGGCAGTAATCTCTATATTCTGGCAACCCAGCTGGATGTTTTGCAGAAATATTCCGGATCCTCTGAAAATGCAAAAACGCCCAAGCTGAACAAGCTTGGCGGTCAGGAGTGGAATAAGACCAAGAGTCGTGTTAAGGGTGCGGTAAAAAATATCGCAAAAGAGCTGGTAGAGCTTTATGCAGTACGCCAGGAGAAAGAGGGATATGTCTGCGGACCAGATACCGTATGGCAGAAGGAATTTGAGGAGATGTTTCCCTATGAGGAGACAGAGGATCAGCTGGCAGCCATTGAAGATACCAAGAGAGACATGGAAAGCACCAGGATCATGGATCGTCTTGTGTGTGGTGACGTTGGTTACGGAAAGACGGAGGTTGCTTTAAGAGCTGCGTTTAAGGCAGTACAGGAAAGCCGGCAGGTGGTTTATCTTGTCCCTACCACCATTCTTGCACAGCAGCATTACAATACCTTTGTACAGCGTATGAAAGAATTTCCGGTAAAGGTGGAACTTCTCTGTCGTTTCCGGACATCTGCCCAGCAGAAAAAGGCCATCGAAGGGATCAAAAAGGGGCAGGTAGATATTGTGATCGGCACCCACAGAGTTCTTTCAAAAGATGTGGAATTTAAAAATCTTGGTCTTCTGATCATTGATGAGGAGCAGCGCTTCGGTGTTACTCACAAGGAGAAGATCAAGCAGATGAAAAAAGATGTGGATGTACTGACGCTGACAGCAACGCCAATTCCGAGAACCCTTCATATGAGTCTCATCGGTATCCGTGATATGAGCGTTCTGGAAGAGCCGCCGATGGATCGTGTGCCAATCCAGACATACGTTATGGAGTACGATGAGGAGACTGTCCGGGAAGCCATCCGCAGGGAGCTTCGCCGGGGTGGACAGGTGTATTACGTATATAATCGAGTCAATGACATTGCCGAAGTAGCCCTTCGGATATCCAGACTTGTGCCGGAGGCCAGAGTGGATTTTGCACATGGACAGATGAGTCAGAGGGAACTGGAGCAGGTAATGTATGATTTTATCAACGGAGATGTGGATGTGCTGGTTTCTACCACCATCATTGAAACAGGACTGGATATTTCCAACGTAAACACCATGATCATCCATGATTCGGACAGATATGGCCTTTCCCAGCTTTATCAGCTACGTGGGCGTGTAGGACGTTCCAACAGGACTGCTTATGCATTCCTGATGTATACCAAAAACAAGATGCTCCAGGAGACCGCGGAGAAACGGCTCAGCGCCATGCGGGAGTATTCAGACCTTGGAAGCGGTTTTAAGATAGCTATGAAGGATCTGGAGCTTCGTGGAGCAGGAAATCTGCTTGGTGCTCAGCAGCACGGGCATATGAATGCAGTTGGTTATGACCTTTACTGCAAGATGCTCAGTGAGGCTGTCAAGGAGGCAAAGGGAATCCGGACTATGGATGATTTTGAGACGACCATTGATCTTAACATTGATGCGTTTATTCCGGATTCCTATATCAGCAACGAGTTCCAGAAGCTGGATATTTATAAGCGTATTGCCGGTATTGAAAGCCAGCAGGAGTATGACGATATGCTGGAGGAGCTGATCGACCGTTTTGGAGAGCCGACAAAGGCTGTGCTGAACCTTCTCGCCATTGCAAGGCTGAAGGCTCTTGCTCATCAGGGATATGTGACGGAGATTAAGCAGCTTGGAAAAGATGTCCGGATCACGCTCTATGAAAAGGCCAAGCTGGATCCTGCAGGTATCCCGGCTATTATGGCGCAGTACAGGAGAGGTTTGCAGTTTAAGGCTGATCATGAGCCGAAATTTATCCTGACACCACAGGGAAGGCTGATCGAAGAGCTGATGAAGTTTGCGGGGGAGCTGGCAAAACTGGCAGAGCCACTGGAGTAAAGGGAAGAATCAGGCAGGCTCGGGGTTATCCATGGGAAAAAACATCCGGTTTGTGGATACCGGATATTTCCCCGGAAAGACTTGTGGATAATTTGTGAAATGTCGTGTAAGTTCGTGAAATTCCTTGCTCTTAAAGGTGAAAACGTTTATAATCAAGTATTATGGAATAAGAGCCGGACCGTGATTCTTATGGACGGATAGATGGAGGATGAAATGAGAAATTCAGTAAAGAAAGCGGCAGTTACTGCTCTTGTCTGCGTTACAGCAGCAGGAATGATGGCAGGCTGCGGAAATAAAAAACTCGATGGTACAAAGATTGCATTGACAGTCAATAAGCAGGAGATCCCGCTTGGCGTTGTAAGTCTGGTAGCACGTATGCAGCAGGCACAGGCTGAGGCAATGTACAAGATGTATCTTGGCGGCGGAAACGATATGTCTATCTGGAGTACCAAAATGGATGATGATTCCGAGGAGACTTACGGTGAAAATGCGGTAACAACATCTGTTGAGACTGTTGAGAAGATGTGTCTGGAGAAAGAACACGCTTCCGAGTATGATGTTGAAATTACAGATGATGAGCAGAAGGCTCTTGAGGAAGCTGCCAAGAACTTTATGGCTGCCAATTCCGATGAGACAATTGCAGAGCTTGCGGTTGATGAAGATATGGTGAAGACTTTCCTCGAGCTTGAGACATACGATGTGAAGATGAAGGATGCCATTGAAGCCAAAGCGGACGTGAAGCTGGATGAGAAAGAATATCAGCAGATGTCCTTCAGCTATGCAAGTGCAAAAGTCAGCGGAGATGATCTTTCCGATGATGATATCAAGAAGAATAAAGAGAATCTTCAGAAGTTCTATGACAAGGTAAAAGAGGATCCGGCTGCAGATTTCAATACTCTTGGAGATGAGATTTCCGAGGATATGACTGCAACAACCGGAACATGCCCTGCCTATGAGGAAGGTGATGGCAGTGCTGCCAACGGAACTACTTATCCGGATGAGGTCCGTACCGCTTTAAGAAAGCTGGATGAGGGTGCACTGAACGAAGAAATCATCAAGACAGATTCCGTATGGTATGTTGTGAGACTGGATTCCAAGAATGATGAAACTGCAACTGAGAGTAAGAAAGAGTCTCTGACAAACACCAAGAAGGATGATTTCTATAATGATACAACAGATGGATGGAAGAAGAAAGCAGATATCAAAGAAGAGAAAAAACTGATCAAGAAGATCAAGATCACAGATAATCACAGCTTTACGATCCAGACTCCAACTCCGACACCGGACCCGGATGTAACTGAGACACCGACAGCAGATTCTGCAGAGGCTGAGGCAACCGAGACACCGGCAGCTGAGGAGCAGACCGATGTGACCGAGACACCGGAGACAGAGGGAGATTCTGCAAAGGCTGATGAGGAGACTGCAGACAGTACAGAAGATGAGGCAGCTGCTACACCGGAAGCTGAGAAATAAGATACAATGTTTGCAATGGAATGATAAGAGAAAAGACAACGAGCCGTGTACGGGTTTATCGTACATGGCTCGTTTTTTGTAATGCTCATGCCTGCTTTACGGATCATCAGATCAGATTCAGATGCTCCATTGCGTGAAGAATCCCGTCCCTGTCCACTGCGCTTGTCTGATATGTGCAGTGCTTTTCGATGCCTCCGTAAGCATTTCCCATAGCAACGCTGACTCCGGCAGCTTTCAGCATGGGAAGGTCGTTGGGACTGTCTCCGAATGCGTAGCAGTTTTCCTTGGGGATGGAAAGGCGGTCCAGGAGAAATTCCATGCCTGTGGCTTTGCTGGTACCCTTTTGTGTGACTTCCCAGATTCCGTCTCCGTGATCAAAATAGGTGTAATGATCATTACAAAAGCTGCGGAATTTTTCGACATTGGAATCCGGAAGCATATGTACCAGGAATTTGTCATAGGAGTAAGTGCAGGCATCCTCCCGATTGAATTTCGTGATGTCGACCATTGGAATTTCTTTTCGCATTTTGACTCCGAATTCGGACTGGGCCGGAGATGCGCCATCATACAGGATCTCAGTGTTGGATTCAAAAAGTGCCTCGATTTTACATTTGCGGAGAAGATCTACGGTTTCCTTGCACAGAAGATTTGGGACTGTGCGGAAAAAAAGCAATTTGTTATCCATGTAAATGTGGGTTCCACAGCCATATATATAGCCATCGAAATGAAGCTCTGAGAGTGCAGAGGGCATCATTACTTTGGTGCGGCCGGTGTTGATGAAAAGAAGATGACCGTTTTCATGGGCTTTTGTGAGGGCTCGGCTGGTGCTCTCCGGAACCTTGAATGGGTGAGACGTAAGCAGTGTGCCGTCTATGTCGAAGAACAGGATTTTTTTATCGTTCATAAGGTCTCCTTTAAAATGGGATTTCTTCTTCGGTGTTATTGTTATTAATGTCAGTAATATCATTAACAGGAAGCGGTTCTGCGGATGTATCTTCAACAGAGTTCAGTGCGCTGACACGGATGCCATTGAGCTCTATTTCACTTTCCATGGGGATCACCAGGCATTTGCGGCCGTCGATGATCCGAGTTTCTACCAGCTCTGCCCGGTCCGGTGCCACGTGGATCACCACATCCGGGGTTTTGATCTCGAATTTTCTGGTGTTGGTGATGTTGGATGCTACCAGAGCAGATTTTTCTCCTGCAGCAAGCTCATATTGTTCATCGAAGTTCTGAAGCTTTTCGTCTTCTACGCCGCATTCTTCGAAGAGACGTTTGACTTCGGATTTGGTGAGGACAACAGGTTCCGGTTCGTCCTTCTGGGATTCAATGAGGTCGTTAAGCTTTTCGTGGATCTCAAGGACTGTGTCGTAGGCACAGTCATCACCAAGTGTTTCTTCCACCAGAGCATTGAAGGAGTCGCGCTGGGTTCCGGCAGATAGCGGTGTGGTGCAGCCGAAGACTTCTTCCATCATGGTGGAGCGGAGATTTTCGGCGTTTTTGGTGTAGTAGAGAAGTCCGTGGATATCGGTACTGCGGTCGTTGAACTGTGGGAAGAGGAAGCCCCAGTCAGGCATTTCTACCAGCCAGTCCCGGATACGGTCTTCGATGTTGTTTGTCTCTGTGTTGTAATGCAGGCCTGCCTTGGAGAGTTTGACCGGGCAGATGCTGCAGAGGATGTGGTCGTAGATCTCATCGGAGGCATCGAACATTTCGGCGCCGTCGGAGGATTTGCCGGGGATGTCGTAGACTGCATGGATGAGGATGATGTAGTAGTTTTCACCGTAGTCGTAGTTTTCTATGATTCTGTCGTAGAAGGCTTCGGTGAGGGTGTCGTCGGTGAGTTTGCTTTTGCGGAGTTTCATGAGGAAGTTTTGGGTTCCGCCTTCGTCTTCCTGATCCAAGGGAAATTCCATGTTGATGAGGTTTTTTCCAATGGTGCCGGTGAGGGTTTTTCGGAAGATGTCGAAGTATTTGAAGGTTTCTTCCTCTGATAAGGATAAGAAGGCTTCTTTGAGTTCGGTTTTTTTGTTTTTTTCACCGTCTACGTAGCAGCCGCAGATGCGGGTGATGGAGCAGCGGTCAGGGGTGAATTGTTTTTTTATTTCTGCGATTTCTTTTTTGTTCATGTGTGGTTTACCTCGGTTTTTTGATTAATTTGATTATAGCACAGGTGTTTGGTGGGGGCAAGATGACACGGACGGACGTGTGAGATTTGCAGCAGAAGTCCGGGTGCCGTCGTTTCGCCTGGTCATACTAAGCGTCTGAGGTGTCTCACGGAGCGGCCGGCCCATAACTCGCCATGTACGCTGATGCGTACCTGGCTCAGACAGATGGGCCTTACCCTGCGGCTTGTGGCCGCCGGATACCTCTCCGTGAACCACCTCAGACGCTAAGTATGGACCAAGGCTCACTCCAAAGCACCCGGACTTCTGCTGCAAACCTCACACTGTGCGGTCATGTTGGGAGGGATAGAGTGGTCTGACGGGAGTTGGATGAGCCATCAGCGCTGCGCTGGATGGCTGGGAGGAAAGGCTGAGTTTCCTTGTGGTTTGCCGGGGAGGTTGTGAGCGTCGGCGCGTTGCTGGACGCCTGTAGTTTGGAAGGTTGAGATTCCATGTGGTTTGGAGGGAGATTGTGAATGTCGGCGTGTTGCTGGACGCTGGAAGGTGGTGTCGAAATTTGGAGATGGGTTTTTGTGGTGTTGTGGTGGGATGTGTGGTATGATTTGTATATCTTATAAGATCTATCCATTTATTTGGTTTCTTTTTGCTTCAATGTCTGAAGCGTTTTTTCAAAAATATTTATAAAAACTGTATACAGGGTTTCTGAAGTGTTTGGTTGATGGTATAATTGTATATACCAGAAGGAGTATTGTTTGAGAGATAATACGATTTTTGATGATGTTTTTCGTACTATGATGGAGAAAATGACGTTTCTGGTCGTGCCTTTGATCAATGATGTTTTTCATACATCATACCCGGCTGATGTGGAGATTGTGCAGCTGCGTAATGAGTATCAGCGGGTGGATGGTGAGATTATTACGGATTCTCGGCTGTTGATCGGAAACAGGATTTATCATATAGAATGTCAGAGTACGGATGACACGACAATGGCTGTACGGATGATAGAGTATGATTTTGCAACTGCTGTTGAGTTTGCCAGAAAGCAGGGACGGAGGTATCGGATGGAGTTTCCACGTTCTTGTGTGTTGTATCTGAGAAATAGTAGGAATACGCCGGATTTTCTGGAAGTGGATGTGGTTTTTCCGGATGGAGGATGTCATTTGTACAGAGTGCCTGCCATTAAAGTAGAGAATTATACAAAAGATAATATATTTGAAAAGAGTCTTCTTATGCTGCTTCCTTTTTATATCATGCGATATGAAAAAAGAGGGCATGAGATGAGTGAGAATCCACAACTTTTTCAGGAATTACTGAATGAATATGAAGTGATCCGGAGTAAACTGGAGGTAGAGATCACTGAATCTGGAAGGTCCGAACTGTTCAGTGATCTGATTGGACTGATAACTCGGATATCTGATCATATTTTCAGAAATGAGGAGAAAGTCCGGAAAGGAATAGGTGAGATTATGGGTGGACATGTTCTGGAACTGGAATCTGAGAAAAGGGCAAGACTGATGGCGGAAGCTAAAGAACAGGGGCGAGAACAGGGAATGGCCCAGGGAATGGCCCAGGGGGAAGAACGACTTAGTGTTCTGATCAACAGGCTTATACTTGATAATCGTGGTAATGAGATTCAGAAGGTTGTTACAGATAAAGAAATGCGTGAAGCTATGTACAGAGAATATCAATTATAATAAGAAAAGATAAAGAGAATCCCCCACTGGTTTTGCTATCCATGGGGGATTCGTTGATTGATCTGAATCTTATAATACAGAATATCCGTAACTGCTGACAATAGCATCGATCTTCTGGCGGTTTTTGCACAGTGGGCAGTTGTCAGAGCGGTAGGAGTGATAGTCCGGGATGTCTCTGGCCTGAAAGATAGAGTGGACAGGGAGTGTGGCTACACTGTCTACACTGCTGTAGATGGCTGCCACGCCGCGGATCTTACCGCCATAGTACAGAACGCTTTCGATAGCTCGGTTCAATGTGGATCCGGTGGTGATGGAACCATTTAGGACGAGGATGTTTTTTCCATTGATCATTGGTTCATAGTTGTCGCGGAAGATCATCTGCCCGGTGCTGTTGAACTCAGGGGTGATGACGTAGATGGTCTGGTGTGCGTTCATGGAAAGGACGCCGGCTTTGGTCAGTTCTTCGGCGAGATAAGCACCGATCACTTCAAGTCCGTCCATGCAGACGATGGTGTCTACCGGAATGGATGCTTCGTAATTTGCTGCGAGAGCGGATGCAATACGCTGTGCTTCAGCGCATCTGGATTTCATAGTAGTGAGATCCAGGTAGTGTGTGATATGGGACTGGGATGTTACGAAGTGTCCCGGAATCATTTTAAGCTGTATGCGGTTGTCATTGCGTGCATAAATTTTTATGATGTTGTCCTGATCCATAATAAAAACCTCCTGTCGTGATCATGTTTTACGTGGTTGTTCAGGAGAATTATCCTGAAGGATTACGAAACAGATTTATTTAACCGAATGCGGATTGCAAATATCCGATTAGCTGTGCATATTATACCATTAATTTCAAAAAAATGAAATAATATAATACAAAATATATAAAAAATATTCAAAAGATCAAGCATATTTGTTAAAAAATATCCAATATCATGAAAACTTTGACAAAAGGATCATTACTATAGAGTGAAAGTATTTGTGAGTACGTAGTAAATTGGAAAGAGAGTGTCATATGTATTATTGAGTATAAAAAAGAGGAGGAGAATCCCTATGGATCCTCCCCCTGTGAGAGTGAGTCAATGTCAGCCTTCAATAGATACATATTTATCAGCTTCAATCTCTTCAGCTGCTTTTTTCGGAATAGAAAGTCTCAGAACACCGTTCTCAAATTTTGCATGGACATCTTCGTTTTTTACACCATTACCAACATAGAAGCTTCTGCTTGTGCTGCCGGCATAACGTTCACGGCGGATATAATTGCCTTTCTTGTCTTCCTCGTCTTTGTCAAGACCCTTGGCAGCGGAGATGGTAAGATAACCATCCTTCAGCTGTACCTGTACTTCATCTTTCTTAAATCCTGGAAGATCTACATCCAGCTCATAGCCTTTATCTGTTTCACGTACATCAGTTTTCATGATATTTTTTGCATGTTTGCCATAAAGAGGGTTCTTTCCGCTAAAGAAATTATCTCTGAATCCAAAATCATCCATCCAGTCATCAAATAAGTTTTCTCCAAATACACTCGGGAACATCATAAGTCATTTCTCCTTTCAAATTGAAAAGCCGTTCCGGTGGATCAAGAAATCCAACTGTTGCCGGTATATAGTTACCACTTCGGGTTATTCCGCAGTGGTGATCGTTTGGTTTTATTCTGAACATCTGGAAGTTCTTTTTTATCTCCTTCTTTGTTCTATATGTAATATAACACTTGTTGCTAGCAAAGTCAAGAGGTGAGTGCTAAAAAATTGTGAAGAATTTGTGTTAAGTAAAATGAAAAACTAATTTCCACCTTTAGCCCCTTATGTTCTTATATTAAAAAGCGAATCGGACAAGGACTGAAAATCTTATGCAGATTGAACATTCTGCAATGTTATAATAACTTTAAAGCATAGAAAAAATCAAAAAAATCAATATAATAAGGCATATAGACAAAATGTATTAAAAAAATTTTTCGTACATTCTTCTGAGTTGAACAGACGATAGAAAGACAGTATTCATGAGTATGCAGGTAAAGCAAAATGTAAATGAAAAAGTACAGGAGGAGAGAATAATGCAGAAAAAATATGCAGATTTTAAGCTTGGGGTACCGGATTATGTAACAGTGGAAACAGAAGAGGAGAGACTTGTGTGCCAGGGAGGGCAGACGACAGTAGCTGCCGGTGCAACTACTGTGGAATTTCAGAACGCAGGTGAACATGAGGATATATTTGTCACATCCGAGGATGCAGTGAGATGTGTGAAACTGAGATGGAACTACAAGATCCCGAAATCCGCCAGATTTCTGGGAGATGCCTGGGAACGTACCTATGGTGATGCGGAATGGCATGGAATGAGCGGAAACCGTTATCTGCCATGGTATTTTCTGGCGAAGCTTTCTGAGAAGGTTCTCTGCTTTGGCGTAAAGGTCCGTCCTTCTGCTATGTGCTGCTGGCAGGTGGATACCAAAGGAATTACTTTGTTTCTGGATGTTCGCTGCGGAAATACAGGAGTACAGCTGAAAGGAAGAAAGCTGTGTGCCGCACAGATCGTCTGCATGGAAGCAGAAGGAGCAGATACTTTTGAAACTGCACAGAAATTCTGTGAAAAAATGTGTACAGATCCGATCTTCCCGGAGTTTCCGGTATATGGAAGCAATAACTGGTACTATGCTTACGGTGACAGCTCCGAAGAGGAGATCTTAAGTGATACCGATTATATCCTGAAACTGACCGAAGGTGTAAAAAATCCTCCGTTCATGGTCATTGATGATTGCTGGCAGGAGCATCACCGCCTGGATGAATACAACGGTGGACCATGGACAAAAGGCAATGACAGATTTCCGGATATGAAAGGTCTTGCAGACAAGCTGGAGAAAAAAGGTGTCCGCCCGGGTATCTGGGTCCGTCTGCTTCTTAATGAAGATGAGAATATCCCGAATGAGTGGAGGATTTCCTATAATGACTGTCTCGATCCGTCCCACCCGGATGCACTGGAATATATCCGTAAAGATATCGAGAGGATCTGTGATTGGGGATACACGCTGATCAAGCATGATTTTTCTACCTTTGATCTCTTTGGAAAATGGGGATTTGAGGCGAATTTAAGAGACAATTCCATGGAGAAATGGCATTTTTATGATCAGACCAAAACCAGCGCAGAAATCGTAAAAATGCTTTATCAGGAGATTTATGATGCTTCCCGGAGCAACAACGCAGTGATCATCGGCTGCAATACTATCGGACATCTCGGCGCAGGCCTGATGCATCTGAACCGGACCGGTGACGATACCAGCGGACGTATCTGGGAGCGTACCAGACGAATGGGCGTAAATACGCTGGCATTCCGTCTTCCGCAGCACAATACGTTTTACCATATTGATGCAGACTGTGTCGGTATTTTCGGAATGATCCCATGGGAGAAAAATCGTCAGTGGGCAGACGTTCTTGCAAAGAGCGGTACACCACTGTTTGTATCCGCAAAACCTGGAGTTTTGAATCCGGAGGAATTTGAGGAGCTGCATCAGATCATGCTGCGTGCATCAGAACAGGAAGAGCATTTTGTTCCGCTTGACTGGGAAGAAATCGACTGCCCGGAGGTATGGGGAGAAAACGGCGAAACTATCACTTATGACTGGTTTGACAACGAAGGTCCGACCATGGATGCTACGGTGGAGTACTATAATGCCAAGGTAGTTGTTCCGTAAATCAGGAAAAGTGGTTCAGCAATCCAGAAGATCCTCGGCATGATGATATTTTTCCCGGTATTCCCGTGGCGTCATGCCGGTTTCTTTTTTGAAGGCACGGGAAAAGGCAAATGGATTTTGATATCCGCAGGAGAACGCCACGCTGGAGACAGGGATATCCGTGATGGTCAGAAGCTCCCGGGCGTTGATGATCTTGGCTGAAGTCAGGAATGCTTGGGGTGTGGTTCCAAGATGTTTTTTAAAAAGTCCGTAAAGGTGGCTGCGGCTGATATGGAGATAGTCAGCAACATCTGTCACAGTGATATTCTGTAGCGGACTTTTTTTGATGTAATCAACAGCCTGTGTGATGTAAAAATTCTCATTGGATTCCATGGTGGTGTAGGAAGCATGAAATTCTTCCTCCAGCAGGGCAATGATCCGGTAAAGACCGCTCTGGATATAGGCCTCACCGGAAGGCGTCAGTTGTGGATGAGCCATCATTTCAAGAATAGTTTCCTGATATGGAAGAACCGAATTCAGCTGCTGGACCGGAGTTTCCCCGGTAAGATGGCAGTGTTCGCAAAGCGTTGGAGCGTTTTCCCCGTTGAAACAGATCCAGATATAAGTCCAGGGATCAGAAGGTTCCGCTTTGTAGAGAGAGCTGGTCACAGGAGGAATGAAAAAGCACTGTCCGGCTTTCAAGGTATATTTCCGGTTGTTCATATAGAAATATCCCTGTCCGCTCAGCACAAAATGGATGGTGTAATATCGCCGGACACCAGGGCCGTAGGACTGTTCCGGTGTACATTTTTCCCAGCCGCAGGAAATAAGATGAAGTTCTTTTGATGAAGTCTGGCGGTTCATGACCTGCTTGTTTTTCATGAGAGTTTTCTGCCTTTCGATATATGGTTATTATAAGTAATATCAGTTTAAAATATTTGATCTGAGGTGTAAAGAACAAAGATGAACTGATAGGACAAAAGACAGTTGCCGTGCGATAAACGTGTGGCAGCTGTTTTTCTGTTTTCTGCAAAAATTCAGACGTAATGCAGGCATTGTCTTGACACTTGTAAAAGAAAAAGGTTTACCACCAGGAAAAATATCGTTATAATAGGAGAAACGCAGTTTCTCTGCGGCAAAAATATAACGGTCCGGGAGATATCTGTGTCAGAAATATTGCTTATCCGGTGATATATCAGATGATATGAGGAATTTTCCGGTATGTAATAAGAAGGGAGAAAGATATGGCATATTTAGGTGAAGAGATCAAAAAACTTGGTTTTGGCCTTATGAGACTTCCGCAGAAATCAGAAGGTGTGATCGATGTGGAGCAGACCAAAGTCATGGTGGACAAATTTATGGAAGCCGGATTTACATATTTTGATACAGCATGGGCTTATGCAGGAAGCGAAGATGCTATCCGCGAAGCACTGGTAGAGCGTTATCCGAGAGAAAAATATCAGCTAGCCACCAAGATGGCAGCCTGGATCAACTGCAAGACAAGAGATGAAGCTCTTGCACAGTTTAAAACATCTCTGGAGAGAACAAAGGCAGGATATTTCGACTTTTATCTTCTCCACAATCTTGGAGAGCACAGAACAAAATATTTTGATGAGTACGGTTTATGGGACTGGATTCGTGAACAGAAAGAAGCCGGTCTGATCAGACATGCAGGATTTTCGTTCCATTCCACACCGGAGGAACTGGATGCACTTCTCACTGCACATCCGGAAATGGAATTTGTACAGCTGCAGATCAATTACGCAGACTGGGAAAATCCGGCGATCCAGTCAAGAGCCTGCTACGAGGTAGCCAGAAAACATGGAAAACCCGTCATTATCATGGAACCTGTAAAAGGCGGCATGCTTGCAACTCCGCCGGAAGCAGTGGAAAAGCTTCTGAAGGAAGCAGAGCCGGAAGCATCTACAGCATCCTGGGCGATCCGTTTTGCGGCAAATCTGGAAGGCGTGATCACCGTACTTTCCGGAATGAGCAATGTTGCACAGATGGAGGATAACCTTTCCTTTATGAAGGATTTCAACGGCCTTACTGACAGTGAGAAGGAGACTCTTGATAAGGCAAGAGAGGCTATGAGCAAAATTCCTCTGATTCCATGCACAACCTGTAACTACTGTGCAAAGGTCTGTCCGATGGAAATCGGAATTTCCGGTTCTTTTACAGCAATGAATTATCTGACATTGTACGGAAATAAAGCCGCCGCAGCGCATCAGGAAGACTGGCTGGTAGTCAGTCATGGCAGAAAGCGTGCAGATGAATGTGTAAAATGCGGACAGTGTGAGGAAGTATGTCCTCAGCACATTTCCATCCGCGAGGAACTTGAGAAAGTAAGCGAGACCTTTTGCAAATAAAGGAACTGATCCGGCAGGAAGCGGATCAGGGTAAGGAGAGAGTTTAAAAATGGAAAAATTCAAAGCATTTCTGAAACGGAAAGATATTGAGATATCTCTGAAGAGATATGGTATCGATGCACTGGGAGCCATGGCACAGGGACTTTTCTGTTCCCTGCTGATCGGTACGATCATCAACACCATTGGCACGCAGTTTCACATTCCGTTTCTGACTATGGCAGTTGCCACAGTCAATGATACCCAGTACACAGTAGGTTCTCTGGCATCTGCCATGAGCGGCCCTGCCATGGCAGTAGCCATCGGTTACGCCTTGCATTGCCCGCCGCTGGTATTGTTTTCGCTGATCACCGTTGGATTTGCCTCCAACGCACTTGGCGGAGCAGGCGGTCCTCTGGCTGTACTGTTTGTTGCCATTGTTGCAGCTGAGATCGGTAAGGCAGTTTCCAAGGAGACGAAGATCGATATCCTTGTAACGCCTCTTGTAACCATCGGTGTGGGCGTAGGTCTTTCCGCATGGTGGGCACCGGCCCTTGGAAAAGCTGCTATGAAGGTAGGAAGCGTGATCATGTGGGCAACAGATCTGCAGCCATTCTTTATGGGCATCCTGGTTTCTGTATTTGTTGGAATCGCACTGACGCTGCCGATCTCTTCTGCTGCGATCTGCGCGGCTCTGGGACTTACCGGACTGGCAGGCGGCGCTGCAGTAGCGGGCTGCTGTGCGCAGATGGTAGGTTTTGCGGTTATGTCCTTTAGGGAAAACAAATGGGGTGGTCTTGTCTCTCAGGGAATTGGAACTTCCATGCTCCAGATGGGTAATATTGTCAGAAATCCAAGGATCTGGATCGCTCCGATTGTAACATCTGCTATCACAGGACCTATTGCAACCTGCTTGTTCAGGCTTCAGATGAACGGAACTGCTGTATCCTCAGGAATGGGTACCTGCGGTTTTGTAGGTCAGATCGGTGTGTATACAGGATGGATGAATGATATTGCAGAAGGAACCAAGACAGCTGTTACAGCTATGGACTGGGCAGGACTTTTTCTGATCTCTTTTATTCTCCCGGCAGTTCTCTGCCCGTTGATCAATATGTTTGTACGTAAGCTCGGATGGGTGAAAGATGGAGATATGACGCTGTCATAAGCTATATCAGATCTTACTTTAAAATCAAAAAAGAGTATCACAGGAACTCATTGATAGTGATGAGCTTTGTGATACTCTTTTATTTTAACTTTTATGCTACATGTGATCCGGTGGCATTACTCCGTTCCAGTCCACAGGCCTTTGCATATTCATGGAGTTTCTCTTTTGCGGAATAATTCAGATCCTGAGGAACCTGGATCTGAATGGTTACATACTGATCACCGCGGACGGAAGGGTTCTTCATGGAAACAATGCCTTTTCCTCTCAGGCGGATCTTGGAACCGGACTGCATACCTTCCCTGATCTTACAGATAACATTTCCGTAAAGGGTGGGAACGGTGGCTTCACCGCCGAAAACAGCGGTTGTGTAAGGAATAGAAATGGTGGTATAAACATCCGATCCCTTTCGTTCATAGCCAGGACGTGTTCCTACGGTAACCTTCAGAAGAAGGTCACCAGGCTCGCCGCCGCCGGTTCCGGGCATGCCTTTTCCTTTCAGACGGATACTCTTGCCGGTATCAATACCTGCCGGAATATGAATCTGAAGTGTCTGCGGTGCACCGGAGCTTCCGTCCGGACCGGACAGAGAAATTCTTTTATCAGCACCAAAAGCTGCTTCATCAAAGGTAACGTTGATGCTGGCCTTCACATCAGAACCTTTTTGCGGAAAATCCTGCTGATGGAATCCGCCGAAGCCGTTGCCGCTGTGAAAGCCACTTCCGCCAAATCCACTGTGAAAGCCGCTACCGTTACCGGTGAAATGCTCATATGTGCCATTACTGCCGAAACCGCGGCTTTCGCCGTGACTGCCGTGGAACATATTTCCGAAGATATCACCAAAAATATCGTCCATGTTTTCACCGTTAAAATGAAATTCCTGATAGCTGCCATTGCTGCCACCCTGGAATCCGCCGAATCCACCGGCGCCAGGATCAGCTCCTGCCTCAAACGCGGCATGACCAAACTGATCATACATTTTTTTCTTCTTTGGATCACTTAAGACATCGTAGGCTTCGTTTACTTCTTTAAATTTATCTGCGGCATCTGCATTACCTGCGTTTGTATCCGGATGATATTTTTTGGCCAGTTTACGGTAGGCTTTTTTTATTGTTTTTTCATCTGCGTTCCGGTCAATGCCCAGAACATCGTAATAATCTCTTTTTACTGCCATGGTATTCACCTTCCCTTATATTATAGTCTGCAGCGTCCCGGATGATCGATCTGTCCTCTCAGGGGACAGATCTCCCGGACTGTCATATATTGAACGTATGTGTATAAAATTCCCCGGGAAAAATCCCGGGGGCATTACTTTTATCCTGTTCTACATGTAATATAACACTACTAATTAAAAGTGTCAATACCTGCATTACAGAAAAGAACATTTTGGACTGTGATAAGAGATATGATTCTTACAGCTATCAGCTGAAAATATGATATAATACTACCATAAATTCCGGTGCTGTCTGCTCAGTAAATAAAAAACAGAGAGAGCAGCAGATCAGAGAAAGATCCAAAAAAGAAAAGGAGGCGTATAATATGAGAAAAAGAACTCTTCTGTCTAATATAAAGGCAGTAAAAAAGCTGGTACTTCTGACATTTATACTGGCAGCAGCTTTTCCGGCGACGATCCGGGAGGCAAGGGCAGCAGCAGGAACCACTTTTAAAGTCAAAGTCACAGATGGATACCTGGCTCTTCGAAGTGAGAAGGCTTTTGACAAAGGCAATGAGATCGGACAGCTGAATACAGGAGATCTTGTGGAAGTTACAAATCGGAAGGACGCTACCTACTGGTATGCATACGTGCCAAGACTGGATAAGTCCGGATATCTGGACAAAAACTATATCCAGATAGCAGAGAACGCCACAGCTTCCAACGATTCCTGGACAGTAAAGGTAAAAAAAGGCTATCTGGCTCTTCGAAGTACCGCAGCTTACAATGACAGTAACGAGATCGGACGCCTGAATACCGGAGATACCGTTCTTGTAAAGGACAGCAGTGATTCTACTTATTGGTACGTATATGCCCCGGGGCTTGATAAATCCGGATATGTGGATAACCGGTATATCTACAACAGTGGTCTGTGGACAGTTAAAGTAGAAACGGGTTATCTTGCCCTTCGCAACAAGGCAGCCTATAATGAAAGCAATGAGATCGGACAGCTGAATACCGGTGACACGGTTCAGGTGAAGGACACCAGCAACGATCAGTACTGGTATGTATATGTTCCGCAGCTGGATAAGACAGGTTATGTTGACAGGAACTATCTTACCGGAGGCTCAGGTAC
Organism: Ruminococcus sp. AF17-12; assembly: GCF_003479245.1. Classification (NCBI taxonomy): domain Bacteria; kingdom Bacillati; phylum Bacillota; class Clostridia; order Eubacteriales; family Oscillospiraceae; genus Ruminococcus; species Ruminococcus sp. AF17-12. The sequence continues at coordinate 145,336 of NZ_QUGY01000001.1, read as the reverse complement.
GACAACTCCATCCATGACTGTTAAAGTGGAAAGCGGATATCTGGCTCTGCGCAGTGCAAAGGCGTATGACAAGGACAATGAGATCGCCCAGCTGAATAACGGAGATACGGTGGAAGTTATTGAGAAGAAAGACAGTACTTACTGGTATGTATATGTTCCGAAGCTTGGAAAAGAAGGATATGTAGATAAGAACTACCTTAAATAAAAAGATAAAGGATGCTTGTTGCCGGGTCTGTCTGAAGAGGAACAGAGAGCCGGAACAAGAAACGGGGAGGCAGAAAGATGACTCTGGCACAGCTCAGATATACCATAGCAATTGCAAAAGCCGGATCTATGAACGAGGCAGCAAAAAGCCTTTATATTTCTCAGCCCAGTCTTTCCACGGCAATCCGGGAGCTGGAAGCAGAAACCGGTGTTGAGATATTCCGAAGAACGAACCGCGGAATCGCCGTAACACCTGCAGGCGAAGAATTTCTGGGGTATGCAAGGCAGGTGGTGGAACAGTACGAACTGATGGAAGCCAAATATATTTCCAAGGAACAGTCACGCAAAAAATTCAGTGTTTCCATGCAGCATTATACCTTCGCAGTCAATGCCTTCGTGGAGCTGGTAAAGCAGTTTGGTATGGATGAGTACGAATTTGCGGTCCACGAGACCAAGACGCATCAGGTCATCGAAGATGTTCGTAATTTCAAGAGTGAGATCGGAATCCTCTACGTAAATGAGTTTAACCATAATGTGCTTGCAAAAATGTTTCACGAGTATGGTCTGGAGTTTCACGAACTTCTTAATTGTCGGATCTACGTTTACATGTGGAAGGGGCATCCTCTGGCGAAGCGTGAGAAGATCACGCTGGAAGAACTGAAGGAATATCCGTGTCTGTCCTTTGAACAGGGAGAAAATAACTCCTTTTATTTTGCGGAGGAGGTTTTGAGCACCTATGAATACAAACGGCTGATCAAAGCCGATGACAGGGCTACTATGCTGAACCTGATGGTAGGACTGAATGGATATACCTTATGCTCCGGTATTATCTGTGAGGATCTTAATGGTTCCGATTACTGTGCTGTGAAGCTGGATTCCGATGAGATCATGACAATCGGTTATATTGCCAGAAAGGGTGTTAACATCAGTGCCCTTGGAAAAAAATATCTGGAGGAGATTTCCAGATATAAGGATAAAGCACTGAAATAAGAGAAAATAAAATCTGACAGATCACTGCCGGAGAAGAAGGGAAAAGCTTCTGGTATTTATGATACCGGAGGGCTGTTTCCCTGTGTATTCTCAGATACGTAGCAATGCGTATCATGCAGAAATCTGTCAGATTTTTATTTACATTAAAAGTTTTTAGCAGTGGAAATTTTATTTGCAAGACGATCACACGCGGATTACAAAACCATCCTTACGCGGTTTGGCTCTTGGATACTCACAGTCACGGTATCCAAGAACACAGTGGCCCACGCCGATATATTCTTCTGGAACACCCCACTGCTTCTTCAGCTCTTTTCCCTCCTCGGAGTCAAAAACTTCTCTTGCACGGTGAATCCAGCAGGAGTCCACGCCGAGAGCATGTGCGGCATTCATGAGATTTCCCATCACAAGACTTCCGTTTTCCACACAGGTGTCCATTTTGCTGTCGGAAAAGACAATGATCACAGTTGGGGCGCCGTAGAACGGATCTGAGGTGCTTCCCATAACAGCTGCGTTCATTTTGGAAAGCCTCGCAACCAGCTCCGGATCCTGTGTCACTACCATAAGAGTGCTCTGCTGTCCCATGCCGCTGGGGGAATATTTTCCTGCTTCCAGGATCGTATCCAGAGTTTCTTTCGGAACAAGTTCTTTTTTGTAGGCGCGGATGCTTCTGCGTTCTAACAGGTTTTTGATGCTTTCATTCATGATCATTACCTCCTGATGTTAAATTTTGTTGAAAATATTTTCTGCAAAAGAAAGTAAATTTCTTTTTATTCTGATAAAAACTATTATAACGTAGATGATTATAGTTTCCAATAGGCAGAAGGATATAACTTTACAATTTATAAAGAAATATTATATAATCTGGTTATGATATTCCTGCGGCGGATGCGGGAGACTTTCGGGTGGAGATACAGAGACAGAATAGTTAAGACAGAAAATATGAGGTGCCAGATGGAAAAGATTCGGAAACATTTTTATTTTTCAGGAAGAGTACAGGGAGTAGGCTTTCGTTACCGCTCTTATTATATTGCACAGTCCATGGGACTGACCGGCTGGGTACGGAATCTCTGGGATGATCGTGTGGAAATGGAATTACAGGGAACCAGAGAAGAAATCCGGGAGATGGTAGAGCGCCTTTCTCAGCAGAGCTTTGTGGAGATCGAGGGGATTGAAGCGAGGGAGATCCCACTGGAGGAGGAGTTTGGATTTCATGTGAAAGGATAGTGAAATGGCTGGTTCATTCCAGCTCCAGTGCCAGATACAACAGAACAGCGTCCCGGAATTTCCGGGGATTGAGACCACATTTTTTATAAATGTGGTTTAATTTATATTGAAGAGTATTTTTGTGGAGAAAAAGCTTCTCTGCGGTATCAGCCAGAGACATTTCCAGGGAAAAATAAGTTCGCAGAAGGTCCTTTTCATCCGGGGAAAGCTGATAAATAGTTTTTACGAAAAATTCTTCGCGGTCTTTCCGAGACACAGAAGAGAGAATGATTTCCAGAGTGAGATCATCAAAAACTGCATAATTTTCTGTACAGATATTGTCAGTAAGGGGCTGGTGAAGGCTCCTCAGGGTAGTTTCCGCAGTATTCAGGGAAAGTCCAAGCTGATACAGAGGTACAGCCTTTCCAACTGCAATGGCCAGAGTGTCTGCATGCTTTTGGGCAAAATTACGAAGCACTGCGGAAAGAGCAGAAAAATTGGAATTGTCTGCAACAGCAAGATAATCTCCGGGATAGCGGAAGGTGTGCAGGGTGATCCCGGCGGTTTTGAAAAAAATTTGGATCTGATGTTCCGAAAGAACAGATCCGATGCCAGAGTCTGAGTCTGGAGTTTCTGGCTGTGGAGAGGCTTCTGGAGAGAGAGTTGTATTTTTGGGATCTGTCAGAGAAACAGAACTTTCTGAGGATTCCGGAATCCTGCGGGCGATCTTTACGGAAGGATTTCTGCCGGAAGCAGCCGGATACGTATGGATCAATATCAGCCGTTTGGGCGTGTCCGGATCAATCTGAAATTCTCTCAGGCATCTCAGAAGATATTCCGGATTCTGGGTCTCCCCATGGAGAAGAGAGCTGATGACAAATTGCTTTTTGTCCGCCTGGTGCCGGCTGTACTGGCCAAGCTCCTGTTCACGGATCAGAAGGCTGGTGATACGTTGTGCCAGAAAGGCATACTTGCGTACCTTTTCCGGGGAACCGGTGATGCCAATCACAGCCAGAAGACAGTCTTCATGGTAAAGAGGCATGTTGATACCCTGGCGTGTTCCTGTAAAATTGTCAGATTCAGCCACCTCGATGGTAGTACCGGTTACAGCAGCTTTCCGTCCGATCTCATGATAGGTTCCGATCCTGGCAGAGTTTGTACTGGCGATAATGGTGCCGGACGGGTTGATAAAATTGATATCGTAGCTGCAGACATCCTTGATCGTGTTGACGATCTGCTGGGCAAGGGTGTGGCTGATGTGTGTGATCATGGAATCCTCCTGGAAAGACTGATAGTATTTATATTACGGAAGGCCTGATTTTATATTTATGCAGGTAAACGAAATGAGAATACAGGATCTACAGGGTGCTTTCTTTTGGTCAGTATATCATATATGTTTTATGAATTCAATTTGAGCATGTTATTTATAACAAAAAAATATAAAAATAAAGAAAAAATATAGTATATATAATATATACATCCATGCTTAATTTTATTATGATTAAAAACAGAAGCAAGCTTGAATGGAATGGAGAGTACGGATATCAGGTTTACATAAAAATCATACAGGAGGAAAATAAAATGAAGGTAGTAACAGCGATCGATTCTTTTAAGGGCAGTATGACATCCATGGAGGCAGGCTTTGCAGCCGCTGAAGGTATCCATCGTGTGGATGCGGACGCAGAAGTTCAGGTAAGACCACTGGCAGACGGTGGAGAGGGGACCGTGGAAGCCCTTGTTGCAGGAATGAACGGAAAAACAGAGTATGTAAAGGTTACAGGGCCTCTTGGCGAGCCGGTGATCTGTGAGTATGGCATCATCGAAAGCACAAAGACTGCAGTGATCGAGATGGCCGGTGCAGCAGGGATCACGCAGGTACCGGATGAAAAAAGAAATCCTCTTTATACCACAACCTACGGTGTCGGTGAGGTGATCAGGGACGCCATCGAAAAAGGCTGCCGCAGATTTATTGTGGGTATCGGCGGAAGCGCCACCAATGACGGTGGTGTGGGAATGCTTCAGGCACTTGGCTATGCATTTCTGGACAAAGACGGAAAGCAGGTCCTTCCGGGAGCAAGAGGCTTGAAAGACATCACAGAGATCACAGATGCCTATGTGATCCCGGAGCTTGCAGAATGTAAATTCCGTGTTGCCTGCGATGTCACAAATCCTCTTTGCGGAGAGTTTGGATGCAGTGCCATCTACGGACCGCAGAAGGGTGCTACACCGGAGATGATCCAGGACATGGATCAGTGGCTGGGTGCCTACGCAGAGCTTGCAAAGGAGCGTTTTCCGAAAGCAGATCCAAAGTATCCGGGAACAGGTGCCGCCGGCGGAATGGGATTTGCATTCCTGACCTTTACCGATGCAGTTCTGGAATCCGGGATCAATATCGTGCTGGATGAGACAAAACTTGAGGACTACATCAAAGACGCGGATTTTGTGATCACAGGTGAGGGACGCATGGATGGACAGACAGCCATGGGAAAAGCGCCGGTAGGTGTTGCAAAGCTTGCAAAGAAATATGGAAAAAAAGTGATCGCCTTTGCAGGTGCCGTACAGCGTGACGCAAGAGCCTGCAACGATGCAGGAATCGATGCCTTTTTCCCGATCCTCCGTGGAGTGGTAACTCTGGAGGAGGCCATGAAAAATGAGAATGCAAAGCAGAATCTGGCAGATACTGCAGAGCAGGTTATCAGACTGATGAAATAAAAGATATTGAAGAGAACGATACCGCAAAAAGACAGGCCATTCAAAGACCTGTCTTTTGCAGTTTATAAGGTTTATAATTTGTAAAAACAAGGGAGTTGTAACCGGATAAGATCAGCTGATCCGGATTTTTGCCTTATCCTTCGATCGGCTCAAAATCCACAGCGCCATGCTTGCACAGCGGGCAGATGATATCTTCAGGAAGTTCATCGCCTTCATAGATGTATCCGCAGACTTTACATACCCAGCCTTTTTTGCCCTCGGTCTGTGGCTTTGGCTTTACATGTTTCTGGTAGTAGGTGTAAGTCATGGTATCCTGATCGCTCATGACGCGGGCCTCTGTGACGCTGCAGATGAACATTCCGTGAGTGCCGAGATCCACATAGTTTTCTACCTTCAGGGACATGAAAGCATTGATATATTTGTCCAGGAATACCAGGCCGTTGTCGGAGTGGTTTACTTTCTGGCCGGCAAATTTATCGGTGCTTCTGCCGGACTGGAAGCCGAACTGCTCAAAAACAGAGAACGGAGCATCTGTGGACAGGCAGTTTACGTTCATGATACCGGTCTGCTGAATCACGTGGTGAGAGTAGTTTGCCTTGTTGATGTTGACAGCCACGCGATATGGGTTGTCGGTAAGCTGTGTAACGGTATTGACGATCAGACCGTTGTCCTTTTTGCCATCGTTGGAGGTTACCACATAGAGGCCGTAACCGATGCGGAACAGAGCGGTCATATCATTTTTGTTGGCAAGATCATCGCTTTTTGCAATGTATTCCTGGCAGAGCTCATCAGCCATAGCTTCCATCTGTCTGCGGTTTTCTTCGTTTACTGCAGACATGATCTTAACTGTGGTATTCAGCCAGTTGATCTTTTTGCATTTGGAAAGCATTTCTTTCATGACCTTCGCTGCCAGCGGTGCCCAGCTTCCGTTTTCAATCAGTCCTACAGTGCGGTTCTGGAAGTTGTGCTCTGCCAGACGGGTAATAAAGTCGTTCATAAACGGATAGATACCTGCATTATATGTGGTGGTTGCGAGAACCAGCTTGGAGTAACGGAAAGCATCGCTCAGTGCCTGGGACATATCATCTCTTGCAAGGTCATAGATCAGAACACGCGGACATCCTTTGGCACGGAATTTATCGGCAAGCTGTGCGACTGCTGTTCTTGTGTGGCCGTAAACGGAAGTGTAGGCGATCACGATTCCGTCATCCTCCGGTGTATAGGAAGACCAGGTATCATAGAGACTGATATAATGTCCAAGATCTTCAGTAAGAACCGGTCCGTGGAGCGGGCAGATGGTCTGGATATCCAGAGTTGCGGCTACTTTCAGAAGATTCTGCACCTGCACACCATATTTTCCAACGATGCCGATATAGTATCTTCTTGCCTCATCGTCCCATGGTTCATCTGCATCCAGGGCACCGAATTTTCCGAAGCCGTCTGCGGAAAAAAGAACCTTTTCTGTGCTGTCATAAGTGACCATAACCTCCGGCCAGTGAACCATCGGTGCAAATACAAAAGTCAGATTGTGTTTTCCAAGGGAAAGGGTTCCGCCGTTATCTACGATGATCTGATGACCTTCCAGATCCAGGTCAAAGAAATTCTGCATCATGGCGAAGGCTTTTTTGTTGGAAACAACGATGGTGTCCGGATAAGCCTTCAGGAAGTTTGCGATGTTGGCTGCATGATCCGGTTCCATATGCTGTACGATCAGATAATCCGGTTTCCGGTCACCCAGAACTTTCTGGATATTATCAAGCCATTCGTGAGTAAAATTTGCATCTACCGTATCCATAACCGCAATTTTTTCGTCCAGGATCACATAGGAGTTGTAGGACATGCCGTTCGGCACTTTGTACTGGCCCTCAAAAAGGTCAACCTGATGATCATTAACGCCTACATATTTGATGGTATCTGTGATTTTCATGAGCGATTCCTCTTTTCTTTCTATGGTGGATTTATTTATATGCTTCAGGTTTTGTTTGTTTCTTAACTTTGATAAAAATATAACAGAAATCGACAACAAAAACTGTTGCAAATACAACAAAACAGAAAAAAATTCCAGACTTTACATTTTTTTCGTGCTGGTATAAAATCAGAAACATGCAGCAAAATAAAATACGGATATCTGCTTTGAGAGTCCTCTTACATAGTCCTGGATGCAGAGAGAAAAGTACAGATATGCGGAAGATTATTTTGCCGGTGGGAGGAAAATTTATGGAGCATATCACTTTATTTACGGATATTTTGCCCGAAGAACAGGAAAGGATGCGTGTCTGCTTCAAAGTCCGGGAGAAAGTTTTTCAGAATGGAGAAACCATAATGGAATATTCCAGCTCCATGAAAAAGATCGGTCTGATCCAGGAGGGAAGAGCAGTTCTCTACTGCTGTGACGAGGATGGAAATGAGTATGTCATCGATGAATTGAATAAGGACAGTGTATTTGGCGAACCGTTTCTGCTTTCGTCAGATTCCCAGCATTATTATGTATGTGCCACTACCGTGACGAAAGTGCTGTTTATTGATTATGAGCATGTGATCAAGCGCTGTGAAAATGCCTGTCATCATCACAGCCAGATGGTCAGTAATCTGCTGCAGATGACGGCCCTTCGTTCCGGACAGCAGACAGATCGGATATACATGCTTTCACGATCCTCCACCCGGAAGAAGCTGATAGCCTATCTGCATTCTCTGGCTGCGGAAAAAAATGCCGGGAAATTCAAGCTGCCCATGTCCTATACCGCACTGGCCCAGTACTTAAGTGTGGACCGGAGTGCCATGATGCGGGAGATCAAAAATCTCTCGGATGAGGGTGTGATCCGAAGAGACGGACGGAATGTGGAGCTGCTTAAATAAAGAAGATCATCATGAGAGACTTGGATTTATCCAGCTTGGCGTGATCCCGAAGGGGTTCCGTATGAAGGACGGACATTATGAGGATATCTGTCCGTATTATCATGAACTGTAAGAGAATTTTGAAAGGATTTTTAAATGAAAAATCTTCAGATCACTGCATACACGCAGCATTTTATACGGCAGCAGGTCATGCCGGGAGACATTTGTATCGATGCAACAATGGGAAATGGCAATGACACGGCTCTGTTAAGCCAGCTTGCAGGAAAAAGGGGACGGGTTCTGGCTTTTGACATTCAGAAGCAGGCACTGGAACATACGGAGGAGCGCCTGAAAAGAGATAACTGTCCGGAAAATTATCAGCTTCTTCTGGAATCCCATGAGAATATGGATGTTTATGCAGAAGCAGAAACAGTGTCCTGCATCACCTTTAATCTGGGATATCTTCCCGGTGGAGACCATTCGGTGGCAACCAGAGCAGACAGCAGCAAAAGAGCGGTGGAAAGCGGACTTAAGCTTCTGAAAAAAGGCGGACTTATGACACTTTGCATTTACAGTGGCGGGGATACGGGATATCAGGAACGGGATGAGATGCTTGTGTTTATCCGTCAGCTGGATCCTCATAAATATCTGGTGATCCTGTCGGAATATGCAAACCGGCCCAATGATCCGCCCATACCGGTGCTGATCATCAAACTGCAATGAAGACATAAATCGGTTACTGTCCGAAATACAGGACACAGATCCCTGAGGGAGCTATCATGAATGATTACATATATTATTATCTGCTTGCAGTCAATATCCTGGCCTTTGTACTTTTCGGGGTTGACAAGCAGAAAGCATGTCGTAATAAATGGCGGATCCCGGAGAAGACCCTGATCTTAAGCGCTGTCATCGGTGGCAGCGTCGGGGCAATCCTTGGCATGAGATTTTTTCACCACAAAACCCGAAAAGCCAGATTTGCAATTGGTGTACCGGTGATACTGCTGGTGCAGATTGGTGTGGTGTGCCTGGTACAGTGGGCGATGAAGTAAAATTATGAAGGCAATAACTATAAATGCAATAACCATAAATACAATACTTGTCTGAAAAAAACAAGACAGCTGTCACAGGACAGAGGAGAGACCAATACTCCACGCCTGGGCAGCTGTTATTTTTTTCATAAAAGGATGCTCAAAAATTCCTTCTTGACAAATACTTTTATGATGATATAATTTGATAATCAAAATATTTTAAGATAAAAGATAATTCAGAGAACAGCAGTACAGATTTATACAGACTGATTTAAGACAGATATCATGGAGAAAAATATGACAGGTAAAATATGCGGAACCGGTTCCTGGGCACCGGACAGAGTGTGGGATAACAACGATCTGGCAAAGATGGTGGAAACCAGTGATCAGTGGATCCGGGAAAGAACCGGTGTGGTACAGAGACATATTGCAAAAGAGGACGAAGATACTGTGACGATGGCAGCGGGGGCAGCATTAAGAGCTCTGGAAGACGCAGAAATGAAGGCAGAAGAGATCGATCTGATCCTTGTGGCAACCATTTCTCCAACAGAGATCATGCCCTGTGTGGCATGTGGGGTGCAGGAGCGGCTCGGAGCGGAAAATGCTACCTGCTTTGATCTGAACGGCGCCTGCACAGGATCTCTTCTGGCACTGAACACTGCGCAGGCATATTTGGCCCAGGGGATATACAGGAATGTCCTTGTGATCGGTGCGGAAAAGCTGTCCGGTTTAACGGACTGGACAGATCGCGGCACCTGCATTCTTTTCGGAGATGGTGCAGGAGCAGTCGTACTGAGAGCAGAAGAGGGTGGAAGCTATGCGCAGGTGACCCATTCCATCGGAAAAAAAGGCGGTGCACTTACCTTACAGAGCAGAAATCAGATCCGCTATGAAAATGATCCGAAGGCAAAGGAAACCTACATACAGATGAACGGAAAGGAAGTGTTCAGCTTTGCCGTGAGCAAGGTACCGGAGGCTGTGAAGGAGCTTCTTTCCCGAGAGCAGGTTTCCTGTGAAGATATCAGTTATTATCTTCTCCATCAGGCAAATGAGCGGATCATCCGTTCCGCAGCAAGGAGGCTGGGCGAAGACATTTCCAAGTTCCCTATGAATATGGACAGATACGGCAATACTTCTTCCGCAAGTCTTCTTATCCTCCTGGATGAGATGAAAAAAAGCGGAAAACTACAGCGGGGTGACAGACTGGTCCTTGCAGGCTTCGGCGGCGGACTGACGTATGGAGCAAGCCTGATTGAGTATTAAAGCCCCTGTTAATGGAATGTTGAAAATAAGAGTGGAACCAAATAAACCGCGGATGCTTTTATCCGCTTGATTTAATTTTCCGGAGGTAAAAGATGAAAACAAGAGTTACAGAATTACTTGGTATTGAATATCCTATCATCCAGGGCGGTATGGCCTGGGTGGCAGATCATCACATTGCAGCAGCAGTATCCGAGGCAGGTGGCCTGGGACTAATCGCAGCTGCAAATGCACCGGCAGAGTGGGTACGTGAGCAGATCCGTGAGGCGAAAAAACTGACAGATAAGCCTTTTGGTGTAAATATCATGCTGATGAGTCCAAGTGCCGATGAGGTTGCGAAGATCGTTGTAGAAGAAGGCATCAAGGTAGTAACAACCGGTGCCGGAAGCCCGGAAAAATACATGGAAGCATGGAAAGCTGCCGGAGTAAAGGTGATCCCGGTTGTTGCATCTGTAGCTCTTGCAAGAAGAATGGAGCGCTGTGGCGCAGATGCAGTGGTAGCAGAGGGAACCGAGTCCGGAGGACATATCGGTGAGACAACTACTATGGCGCTGGTACCGCAGGTTGTGGATGCAGTAAAGATCCCGGTAATTGCAGCAGGTGGAATTGCAGACGGTCGTGGGATCGCGGCAGCCTTTATGCTGGGTGCAGAAGCCGTACAGATGGGAACCCGATTTGTGGCAACAGAGGAATGTCACGTACATGAGAATTACAAACAGTTCCTTCTGAAAGCCAGAGATATCGACACAAGAGTAACCGGCCGTACCACAGGTCATCCGGTCCGTACTTTAAGAAACCCTATGACAAAGGAATATCTGGAGAAAGAAGCAGCAGGCGCATCCTTTGAGGAACTGGAAATGCTGACACTTGGTGGTCTCAGGAAGGCTGTTGTTGATGGCGATGTAAAAACCGGAAGCGTTATGTCCGGACAGATCGCAGGTATGGTAAAGGATGTACCGACCTGTAAGGAGCTGATGGCAAGACTGATCAGAGAGACAAAAGAGACTGTAAAGAAAAACAGCTTTCTTGTGGAGGAATAATAAATGGGAAAAACAGCATTCATCTTTCCGGGCCAGGGTGCACAGAAGGCCGGAATGGGAAAAGATTTTTATGAGAAATACGATACAGCAAAGGATGTTTTCGACTCTGCCGGCAAGTGGCTGGATTTGGATATGAAAGCACTTTGCTTTGAAGAAAATGACAGGCTTGACCTGACTGAATATACACAGGCTGCACTGGTCACCACCTGTCTTGCCATGGAGAAGGTAGTAGAGGAGATGGGACTTCACCCGGATGTAACTGCAGGATTAAGCCTTGGTGAGTACTGCGCTATTGAAGCTGCCGGCGGCATGGAACTGAAGGATGCTGTTACTACCGTGAGAAAAAGAGGAATCCTTATGGAGCAGGCAGTTCCGGCAGGTAAGGGAAGCATGGCAGCAGTTATGGGAATGGAGACAGAGAAGATCGAGGAAGTGCTTGCAGACATTGCGGATGTAAGTATTGCAAACTACAACTGTCCCGGTCAGATCGTGATCACAGGCCTTGCGGAAGCAGTTGAGGAAGCCTCTGAAAAGCTGAAGGCAGCCGGAGGAAGAAGAGTGATCCCGTTAAATGTCAGCGGACCGTTCCACTCCGCAATGCTTGCCACTGCAGGAAAAGAACTGGGAAAGGTTCTGGAGGGTGTCACACTTCATGAACTTAAAATCCCGTATGTGACAAACGTGACCGCAGAGTATGTGGAAGATCCGGCGGAAACAAAAGCACTTCTGGAAAAACAGATTTTTTCTTCCGTGCGCTGGCAGCAGAGTGTGGAAAATATGATCCGTCAGGGAGTAGATACATTTATTGAGATCGGACCGGGAAGAACCCTTGCCGGATTTATGAGAAAGATCGACAGAAATGTAAAAGTATATAACATCCAGACCGTAGAAGATGCAGAGAAGGTCTGCCGGGAACTGGTATAAATATTGGAAAAACAGATAAAGAATCAAAAGTAAAGTTGGCATAGGGCAGCAGACAGAAATGCCAGGTAATAAATGCGGATCACGGACGACCGCATAACATCAGAAAGGAATTCATATGTCAGAGAAAAAAATCGCAGTCGTAACAGGCGGTGCACGTGGAATCGGGAAAGCCATCGCCCTGGAACTTGCAAAGGCAGGAAATCTTGTAGTGATCAATTATAACGGCTCAGAAGAAAAAGCCCGGGAAACAAAAGCAGAGATCGAGACAGCCGGTGGCCAGGCAGATATCCTGCAGTGCAATGTGGCAGATTTTGATGCATGTGAAGCTTTTTTTAAAGCCGTTGCAGAGAAATACGGACGTGTTGATATTCTGGTAAATAATGCCGGAGTTACGAAGGACGGACTTCTCATGAAAATGAGTGAGGAAGATTTTTCCAGAGTTGTTGACATCAATCTGAAAGGAACTTTCAACTGCATCCGTCATGTGTCCAGAATGATGCTGAAGCAGAGAAGCGGACGGATCATCAGCCTTTCATCGGTGGTAGGACTTCGTGGAAATGCAGGACAGGCCAATTATGCGGCATCCAAAGCCGGGATCATCGGTCTTACAAAATCCGCTGCAAAGGAGCTGGCATCCAGAGGAATCACGGTCAACGCCATTGCACCGGGATTTATCAAAACAGACATGACGGACGTGCTTTCTGACAAAGTAAAAGAAAATATTGCGGCATCTATCCCCATGGGAAGCATGGGAACAGCAGAAGACGTGGCAAAGGCAGCCGCATTTCTGGCATCTGACGATGCACGTTACATCACAGGACAGGTACTTCGCGTAGACGGCGGAATGGCAATGTAAAGGAGGCTCCCCGGAGTCAGGAGGATAGATTGATGAAAAGACGAGTAGTAGTAACAGGACTTGGAGCAGTAACACCGATCGGAAATGATGTGGAAAGCTTCTGGAACGGAGTAAAAGAAGGAAAGGTGGGGATCGGACCGATCACCCGTTTTGATACGACCGGATACAAGGCAACACTGGCAGCAGAGCTTAAAGATTTTGTGGCAAAGGATCGCATGGACCCGAGGACTGCAAGAAGAATGGAGCCTTTTTCCCAGTATGCTGTAGCAGCTGCACTGGAAGCCATGGAAAATTCCGGGCTTAAGATGGAAGAGGAAGATCCTTACATGGTAGGCGTTATCATCGGCTCCGGTGTGGGAAGCCTTCAGGCTACCGAGACCAATGAGAAGAAGCTTATGGAAAAAGGTCCTTCAAGAGTGGATCCGCTTCTTGTTCCGAAGATGATCACAAACATGGCAGCCGGAAATGTTTCTATCGCTACCGGTGCAAAGGGAAAATGTACCAACGTGGTAACAGCATGTGCGACAGGAACACATTGCATCGGAGATGCTTTTCGTGCCATTCAGTATGGTGATGCAGATGTAATGCTTGCCGGTGGTACAGAGGGAGCTGTCTGCCCTATCGGTATCGCGGGTTTTGCAAGTCTTACTGCACTGAGTACAAGTGAAGATCCGCTGCGTGCATCCATTCCGTTTGATAAAGACAGAGGCGGTTTTGTAATGGGCGAGGGTGCAGGTGTGGTTGTTCTGGAAGAATTGGAGCATGCCAAAAAGAGAAATGCCAATATCCTGGCAGAGGTTGTGGGATACGGTGCAACTGCAGACGCATTCCATATCACATCTCCGGCCGAGGACGGAAGCGGCGCCGCACGTGCTATGGAAAATGCCATGAAGGAAGCAGGTGTTGCACCGGCGCAGGTAGATTATATCAATGCACACGGAACCGGAACACATCACAATGACCTGTTTGAAACAAGAGCTATCAAGCTTGCGTTTAAGGACGCTGCCAAGGATGTAAAGATCAATTCCACAAAATCCATGGTGGGCCATCTTCTTGGCGCAGCAGGAGCTGTTGAGTTTATCGTATGCGTAAAATCCATTCTGGACGGATTTATCCATCAGACAGTGGGAACAACAGAAACAGATGAGGAACTTGATCTGAACTATATGATCGGCGCTCCGTCAAAACAGGAAGTTCGTTATGCAATGAGCAATTCCCTTGGTTTTGGAGGACACAACGGAACATTGCTTGTAAAGAAGTATGAGGAGGACTGAACCTATGGAATTTAACCAGATCCTTGAACTGATCGATCACGTATCTGCATCAGAGCTTACTGCCTTTACATATGAGACAGCAGATCTGACCTTAAGTATGGAACACGGAAAGCCGCAGATCATCCAGGGTGTTATGGGGGAAACTGTGGAAAACATTCCGGCAGCAGGAATGACCGGTGGAAAAGTCCGCAGGGCAGTGAATACAGCACCGGCGGCAGGCAAAGATCCTGTGGTGCCGGCCTCAACAGATGAAATGGCAGTGACAGGAAAAACTGTGGCAGAAGCACAGGGAGTGAAAGGTACTGAGCAGTCAGAAGCCGCACCACAGAGCGGGGAAGATCAGACAGGCAGCCTGGTAACATCTCCGCTGGTAGGAACCTTCTATGCTGCACCGTCCCAGGATCTTCCGCCTTACGTTCAGGTGGGAGACAAGGTAAAAAAAGGCCAGGTTCTTGCAATTGTGGAAGCTATGAAGCTGATGAATGAGATCGAAAGCGATTTTGACGGCGAGATCGCAGAAATCTATGTGGAGAACGGACAGCCGGTAGAATACGGTCAGAAGCTTTTCCGTATCCGATAAGTACCTTCAGATCAGAATCAGAGAATAAGAGAGAGTATTCCGGGGAAAAAGAATGCAGATCATGTGATCGGTGGTTTTCTCCGGGATTTTACAGGAGGACAGAGAATGAAGCATCTTGATGTAAAACAGATCGAAGAGATCATTCCACACAGACATCCGTTTCTGCTTGTGGACTATATTGAAGATTATGAGCCGGGTGAATTTGCTGTCGGATATAAATGTGTGACCTTCCGCGAGGATTTTTTCCGGGGACATTTTCCCCAGGAGCCGGTAATGCCGGGTGTTCTGATGGTAGAAGCGCTGGCACAGGTGGGTGCGGTAGCCATTCTTTCCCTGGATGATATGAAGGGAAAAACCGCTTATTTCGGAGGCATCAACAAGTGTAAATTCCGCAGAAAGGTAGCTCCGGGAGACAAGCTCCGTCTTGAAACAAAGATCATCCGCAGAAAGGGTCCTGTAGGCATTGGTTCCGCAGTGGCATCTGTGGATGGAGAGGTTGCCGTAGAGGCAGAGCTTACATTTATGATCGGGTAAGGTGATTGTATGATTCGAAAGTTACTGATCGCCAACAGAGGCGAGATCGCGGTGCGTATTATCCGTGCCTGCAGAGAAATGGGAATTGCCACAGTGGCGGTTTATTCTGAGGCAGATGAGGAAAGCCTTCACACACAGCTGGCGGACGAAGCAATCTGTATCGGACCGGGGCCATCTGCACAGAGTTATCTGAATATGGAACAGATCATCAGCGCAACCATGGTTTCCGGTGCGGATGCCATTCATCCTGGATTTGGCTTTCTTTCTGAAAATGCCAGATTTGCGGAGCTCTGTGAAAAATGCGGGATCACATTTGTGGGTCCGCCATCAAAGGTCATCCGCATGCTTGGCAACAAAAAAATTGCAAGAAGCACTATGATCGCAGCTGGTGTTCCGGTAGTTCCGGGCAGCGAAGGGGATGTGGAGGATATTGAAACCGGTCTTAAGGAAGCCGAGAGGATCGGTTATCCGGTGATCATCAAGGCAGCTCTTGGCGGCGGCGGAAAAGGCATGCGTGTGGCAAATACACCGGAGGAATTTCCGGAAGCCTATGCAACTGCCAGAAAAGAGTCTGAGATCGCTTTTGGCGACGGTACTATGTATATTGAACATTTTGTGGTAAATCCGAGACATATTGAGTTTCAGATCCTTGCAGACAGCTTCGGAAATGTGATCCATCTGGGAGAGCGTGACTGTTCCATC
Organism: Ruminococcus sp. AF17-12; assembly: GCF_003479245.1. Taxonomy (NCBI): domain Bacteria; kingdom Bacillati; phylum Bacillota; class Clostridia; order Eubacteriales; family Oscillospiraceae; genus Ruminococcus; species Ruminococcus sp. AF17-12. The sequence goes on along the minus strand of NZ_QUGY01000001.1, from coordinate 129,191 downwards.
CAGAGGAATCATCAGAAGATGATCGAGGAATCTCCAAGTGCTGCAGTTTCTCCGGAATTAAGAGAAAAAATGGGCCATGCGGCGGTGACGGCGGCGAAAGCAGCCGGTTATGTAAATGCGGGAACGATCGAATTCCTTCTGGAACCGGATGGAAGATTCTGGTTTATGGAAATGAATACAAGGATCCAGGTGGAGCATCCGGTGACAGAGTGGGTGACAGGGATCGATCTTGTAAAGGAGCAGCTGAAGATCGCTTCCGGAATGCCTCTTGAGATCGCTCAGGAGGATGTCCGGATCCAGGGACACGCCATTGAGTGCAGGATCAATGCTGAAAATCCTCAGAAAAATTTCCGTCCTTCGCCGGGAACTATCCAGGGAGCGCATTTTCCGGGAGGAAACGGGATCCGTGTGGATACCTGTGTGTATAACGGCTGTAAGATTCCGCCTTATTATGATTCCATGCTTGCGAAGCTGATCGTTCATGCAGGGAACCGGAAAGAAGCCATTGCAAAAATGCAGAGCGCTCTTGGTGAGGTGATCATTGACGGAATCGATACAAATATTGACTATCAGTACGAAATCCTGAAAGATGAGGATTATCAGTCCGGAAACTTTGACACTGGCTTTCTTGCCAGCCATATCATTGCGGGAGTGAAGATCAATGAGAATTAAGCACATGTTCAAAAAAACAGTCAGGGATATCCGGGGTGAGGAACAGGAAAACACTCCGGAGGTGCCGAATAACCTGATGCGTAAATGCAACGCCTGCAAAGCGGCGGTTTTTGTAGACGAGGTAAAGCAGAATCAATACATCTGTCCCCACTGCGGAAATTATTTCCATGTACCCGCTTACCGTCGAATCAAAATGATCGCAGACAGAAAGAGCTTTGTGGAGTGGGATGCTCACATGGAAGAACAGAATCCCCTTCAGTACAGAGGCTATGAAGAAAAGCTTCAGGGGCTTCGTGAAAAGACAGGGCTTGATGAGGCTGTAGTTACCGGAAAGTGTACTATAAAAGGGATACCTGTGGCACTTGGTGTCTGTGACTGCCGTTTCATGATGTCCAGTATGGGAGAAGTCGTGGGAGAAAAGATCACCCGGGCTTTTGAACGTGCCACAGAGGAGAAACTGCCGGTAATCCTCTATATCTGTTCCGGCGGTGCCAGAATGCAGGAGGGCCTGGTATCTCTGATGCAGATGGCAAAAACCAGTATGGCAATCCGGAAGCACAGCGATGCCGGACTTCTCTATGTGCCGGTCCTCACAGACCCGACAACAGGCGGCGTGACTGCAAGCTTTGCCATGCTGGGAGATATTATCCTGGCAGAGCCGAAAGCGCTGATCGGTTTTGCTGGTCCCAGAGTGATCGAACAGACCATCGGGCAAAAGCTTCCCAAAGGCTTCCAGAGAGCTGAATTTCTTCTGGAACACGGCTTTGTGGACAAGATCGTAAAGCGTGAGGAGCAGAGGATCGTATTGGCAGATATTCTGAGATTACATCAGAATAAAGTCCTGAATAATGTACAGTCCGATAATACAGACATTAAAAACAGGATCAATCATGACAATAAGGAATCAATGGAAACTGTTGAGGAAGATAATGCGATCTGGCCGGACTTCGCCCCATCCGGAGATTTCACTCCCTGGGAACATGTCCAGCTTGCCAGAGCCAAAACACGCCCTACAGGAAAGGATTACATCGAAGCACTTTTTGACGATTTCATGGAATTTCACGGAGACCGTCACTGTGGTGATGATCCGGCAGTGATCGGTGGTGTGGCATTTTTCCACGGACAGCCGGTAACTGTTCTTGCACAGGAAAAAGGAGAGGGTACAAAGGAAAACATTGTCCGGAATTTCGGAATGGTTTCTCCGGAGGGGTACTGGAAATCCCTGCGTCTGATGCAGCAGGCAGAGAAATTTCACCGTCCGGTGATCTGTCTTGTAGATACACCAGGTGCATTCTGCGGGTTAGAAGCAGAGGAACGTGGACAGGGTGAAGCCATTGCTAAAAATCTCTATACACTGGCAGGTCTCACAGTGCCGGTGCTTTCCGTTGTGATCGGTGAAGGTGGAAGCGGAGGTGCCCTTGCCCTGGCTGTGGCAGATGAGGTATGGATGCTGGAGCATTCCGTTTATTCCATCCTGTCCCCGGAGGGCTTTGCCTCCATTCTCTGGAAAGACAGCAAAAAGGCGAAGGAAGCAGCAGCGGTGATGAAGCTCACAGCTGCAGACCTTTACCAGATGGGGATGATCGAGCATGTGATCCCGGAAGCAGAGCCTGTAAGCCGTGAGAACATAAATGATATTGCAGGTTATCTGGAAAACGGAATTGCGGATTTTCTTGAGAAATATGGCGAAGAAGAGTCGGAGAAGCTTCTGGAACATCGCTATGAACGTTTCCGGAAAATGTAGAAGCAATAAGTGCAGTGATTTTGTATTCCGCAAAGTAAAAATCCAGTGGAAAAAATGCCATATTTATGTTACGATGGCTTCATAAACAGAGAACCGGAGAAGCCTTTTTACTCCGGAGAAACAGGAGCGGGTAGAGTGGACAATCGGGAAGTTATAAATGACGTGCTGGTGAATCTGTTCAATGAGATCCTCCGACTGGAGGAGGAAGCCATCATCACAGATAAATATAAAGATATTTCCAACAATGATATGCACATTATCGAGGCTGTAGGTCTTGGAGGAGGGAACATGTCCTCCATTGCAGCTAAGCTTAAGATCACTGTAGGCTCCCTCACAACATCTATGAACAGTCTTGTAAAAAAAGGCTATGTGAAGAGAGAACGAAGTGAGAAGGACCGGCGTGTGGTATTTATCCAGCTTACAAATAAGGGACGTATGGCATATCATCATCATGCGGAGTTTCACAGGCAGATGACAGAAGCGGTGATCGCAGAGCTGAATGAGAATGAGACAGAAGTGCTGGTAAAAGCACTGGACGGACTGCGTAAATTTTTCAGACAGTATCATGAACAATAAAGAAACGTATAATAAAAGCATCCGGATCGGTAATAAAGGACAATTACCGATCCGGATGCTTTTTGCATAACAGGCATTTTCAACACGGACATTTATTGAAAATAATATTAAATGTCGCCTTTGTTTTTGTGATATGGGAGTTTATTCGTCCCAGCCATCCTGGAAGCGGATATTTACAGAGATATTGCGGACAACGTCTCCCTCCTGAAGCTCCAGATCGCTCTCATCGGAAACCGGAGGAAGCTTTCCCTCAAATTCCATAAGCTCTGTGTAGATCCAGTCGTATGCAGCTGCATTGGCATTTTCGATGGCATCATCCAGCGTGTCACCGTTGGCTTCACAGCAGGCAAGATCCGGGAAAAAAGCATTGTATTTTTTGTCCTCTGTGGGACGGAAAACTGCGGGATATATAAATTTCATAGGTAAGATTCCTTTCTTTTTTAAAATGAAGTGACCCGTGTAATACCACGAATATGAATAGTTTTACCTGACCAGGATAAGTATATACCAATTTCAGAATGAGGGCAAGCGAGTTCATGACCGAACGAAAGATCCAAATAAGAACGGCAGAGTTTTGAGAATATTATAATCAGAAAATTGTCGTATATAAGTAAAAATGATAGATATATAAAACTTTTTATCCTTGTATGTAGGAAATATAGATGCTATACTGTGTAATACAGAGTATGAACGGGGGTTCGAAAGACCTGACGGGAGGCACAGCTATGATTTATACAGCTTTGACGAAAAAAGCTATGAAGGTGGCATACGAGGCACATCATGGACAGACAGATCGAAGCGGGACACCTTATATCTTTCATCCATTTCATGTAGCGGAGCAAATGGATGATGAACTCAGTGTATGTACGGCACTTCTGCACGATGTGATAGAAGATACAGAAATCACATTTGAGGATCTTACCGGAGAATTTCCGGAAGAGGTTGTGGAGGCATTACGTTGTCTTACAAGAGATAAGAATAAGAATTATTTTGATTATATCCGGAATCTTCGGAAAAATCCGATCGCAAAAAAAGTGAAGCAGGCTGATCTGCTCCACAATTCTGATGTAACACGTCTTTCTGACTGCGAAAATATGTCTGCTGAACAGATATCACGGCTGCATGGAAGATATAAACGGGCTTTGGAGATACTTCATGATGCCAGGTGATATTATTTTCGCACAAGTCATTTATTGATCCTTATTCAGTTTTTTCATGCGCATGGTCCACACAAAATATCCGTGACCTCAGATATTATTGTGGATCTTCTTAGCGGAAGTATGGATTTCTTGCATTGATCTCCATGTAGCATTTGATCGCATATTTGATAAATTCTATGATTTTTTTCATTTTGTTTTCCTCCTCTTTTCTTTAACTTACAAATGCATTATAATAAACTCTCGGAAATATTACGTGCCAAAAACACAGAAAAAGTAGTCAAATATTGCGGAGAGAAAAATCTATGTTTCCAGTGTACGAAGAAAAAAAGAAGAATCTCCATATTCATCTGCGGACCTCAGCCCATGCTTCACCCCATCTTCATAACTCCATAGAGTTTATCTATATCACAGAGGGAACTCTGGAGCTTGGTATGGGACAGGAGCTTTATCATATGGAGGAGGGAGATGTCTCTGGATCGGATGGCCAGAGATCTGGGCATCAGCAGGTTCACATTGTCCAGAGTTTTTTCCGGAACCTTTCACCGGAATTTCAATCAGTTTCTCAATGAGCAGCGACTGAATTATGTGACGATCCATCTGGAATGTAGTGATGAAAGTATTACGGATATCTGTATGAATGCGGGATTTGAAAGTCAGAGGACTTTTAACCGGGTATTCCGGGAACGGTACCGGATGACACCAAGAGAATACAGGACATTATATAAGGAAAAATCTTTACGAGAGGAACAGACATGATCACAGTAGAACTGGAACATTTCAGCCTTGATAAAATATGCGATTCCGGACAGTGTTTCCGGATGAAAAAGCTTGGAGACGGACATTTTTCCATGGTGGCGGGAGACCAGTATCTGGAAATGCATCAGGAAGACGGAGTGGTGGAATTTTGCTGCTCTCAGGAGGAGTTTATCTGTTACTGGGTGCTTTATTTTGATCTGGATACGGATTATGAAGCTTACATGAATGCGGCTAATCCACGGGATAAATATCTGGGCGCCGCAATAAAAGCAGGAGACGGGATACGGATATTAAGACAGGATCTCTGGGAAATGATAGTTACGTTTCTGATATCTCAGCAGAACAATATCAAGCGTATCCGCAAATGTATCGAAACTATCTGCCGGAAATACGGAGAGCGAAAAATTTCATCTACAGGTGTGGAATACTACGCTTTTCCGACTGTAGAGGCGCTGAGTCAGGCAACGGAAGGGGAGTTAAGAGGATGCGGCCTGGGATACCGGGCAAAATATATCGCAGTAACGGCCAGGACCATTGCATCCGGCCAGATCTCTCTGGAAAAAATCTATGATATGCGTTACCATCCGGCAAAGAAGGAGCTGATGAAGCTCTGTGGTGTGGGAGAAAAGGTAGCTGAGTGTATCTGCCTGTTTGCACTGCATCATATGGATGCTTTTCCCATAGATACCCACATCCGTCAGGTCATGGACGTGCATTACAAAAGAGGATTTCCCAACCGCAGATACAGAGGAATGCGTGGGATCATGCAGCAGTATATTTTTTACTATGACTTGTACTCATAGACTGCGGATGCTATCATAGGTGAAAATAAAGGAAAAATCCACGGAGGAAAAAGTAATCAGAAAATATTTACTGCGATTGAGACAACCACGTATAAAAAAGAAAGAAAACAGATATTATATCCGGGGCTATAAGGGAACGGAAGTGATCATCCGTACAGATCATGAGATTCTGAAGAGGATTGCCTACAGGCGTACCTGCGTGAAACAAGTCTGCATTCCTGGAAGATATGGAACAGAAACAAAATATATCTATACAAGAAAAGAAAACAGAAGAAGCCGCCCGGTCATAGTTCCGGGCATTCCGACCGGGAGAGAAACTGCTATGCCACGTGCCGTGCGGACAGTGCTCCATGCTCTTTCCTATGGCGGGATCGAAGTGGAGGCTTCCAGAAAGCTGGCAGATCTTAAGAAGATGGATCCTATGAGGATCTTTTACAGGACACTGGATGCGGAAGTTTATAACGGAGACTATAAAGTGCCGATCCGTCTGTTTTTTCCAACAGAAGAGGACATGGAAAACGGTGCCGCCTCCGGAAAAAAACCACCAGTGATCCTGTTTTTCCATGGCGGTGGCTGGGTTACGGAAAGTGTAGAGAATTATCAGCGGGTTTGTGCCAGAATGGCACAGTCTACCGGTCAGATCGTGGCGTCTGTTGAATACAGGCTGGCACCGGAATACCGTTTCCCGGTGGGACTGATGGATTGTTATGCAGCTGCGAAGATTTTCTACACCAATCGTTTTCTTCTGAATACGGATCCGGATCGTATCACCATTATGGGAGATAGTGCAGGCGGAAATCTGGCAGCGGCTGTATGTATGATGGCCAGAGACCGCGGAGAATTTTTTCCGAAAAAACAGATCCTTATTTATCCGGCACTGAACAACTGTTATACGGAAGACTCTCCTTTTGAATCCGTAAAAACAAACGGAACCGGCTATCTTCTCACAGCAGAGAAGATGGAAGATTATCTGAAACTCTATGAGAGTTGTCCGGAAGACAGGAGGAATCCATATTTTGCGCCGATCCTGGAGAAGGATCTTCGAAATATGCCGGATACACTGATACTTACCGCTGAGTTCGATCCTCTTCGAGATGAAGGAGAGGCATTTGGTGAAAAGCTGAAGGAAGCGGGAAATCGTGTGGAAGTGCACAGGATCGCAGGTGCGTTTCATGGGTATTTTGCACTGGGAATCAAATTTCTGCATGTGCAGGAGAGCTTTGCATATGTAAATCGTTTTCTGGAAACAGAGGAACAGGAAGAAGGAAAGCATCATGAAGAACGAATATGCACAGTGGAGAAAACTTGACAACGCGGCGCTGGCGTTCCCGGCGGTGACAGGAAAGAATGACACCAGGGTATTTCGTTTTTACTGTGAACTGAAAGAAGAGATAAAAGAAGAAACACTGCAGGAAGCCCTGGAGAGGACACTGGAAAAATATCCTCTTTTCCGTGCAGTTTTAAGAAAGGGACTGTTCTGGTTTTATCTGGAGAGACGTGATATTCCGGCAGTGGTAAAGAAAGAAGCAGGTGCACCCTGCAGCGGACTTTATATTCCGGACAAAAAAACGCTTCTTTTTCGGGTGAGCTATTATAAGAACAGGATCAACTTCGAGGTATTTCATGCGCTGACGGATGGAACGGGAGCCATGCATTTTCTGATGGAGCTGGTGAAAAATTATCTTCAGGAGACACACCCATCCGCAGAGCTTCCAGAGCTTTTTCCGGATGAGAACATTACGGGCAGGGATATGGAGGAGGACAGCTTTTCTCAGTATTATTCCTCCGATGCGCCAAGAAAGAGAGAGTCCAAGAAGCCTGCCTTCCAGCTAAAAGGTGAGAAGCTCAGGCAGGAGGATATGAGTATCACGGAAGTCTGTATTCCGGTAAAAGAGATCCACGCCCGTGCAAAAGCGGCCGGTGTGTCGATCACGGTTTTTCTTACGGCAACACTTATCTGGGCGATCCATGAAGAAGTGCCTCAGAATCAGGTGAAAAAGCCCATTGGTCTGATGATCCCGGTAAATTTGAGAAATTATTTTCCATCCCGGTCTATGGCAAATTTCTTCGGATGGATTGAGATAAGCTGTTATTTTCAGTCTGATACAGCCTTTGAGGATATTTTGAAATCCGTAAAGGAGCAGTTTGCAAAGGAACTGAGTAAGGACGTGATCGAAGCAAAGCTTAATGATCTCGTAAGCCTGGAGAAGAATCCGATCCTGCGTCTGGTACCACTGGAGATCAAAACCCCGTTTCTTCTTGCCGGGACGACCCTGGGAGGAAGGTCAATCACGGCGATCTATTCCAATGTGGGGATCATCCGGATGCCGGAGGAATATCGGAAATATATTCAGAGATTCGGACTTTTTGCAAGCACGGATAGTCTGCAGCTGTGTTCCTGTTCTTTTGGTGATGAGATGGTTTTGAGTTTTACGTCCAAGATCCCCAATGGAAATATTGAGCGGAATTTTGTGGAGAGACTGAAAAATGAGCAGGTGTCCTGTACAATTCGGGAGAATGATCTTCCAGGACAGAAAGAGGAGCAGAAGCAGCAGATGAAGATTTTTGAAAGCTTTACATTTCTGTGTATTGTGCTGGCTGTGGTATGTAATCTGATCGATTATCTGCTGGATGGTCATATAGGCTGGGCCTGGTTTGTGACTGCAGGGGCGTTCTGCACCTGGCTGATGGTTTCAGTGGCTTATGTGAAGCGGAGGAATCTCCTAAAGAATGAGATGTGGCAGCTGGTGATCGCAGCTGTTGCAGGAGTGCTTTGGGATGTGTTTACCGGCTGGCGTGGCTGGTCTGTGGATTATCTGCTTCCTCTGGCTGCGCTTGCTGTGATCTGCTCCATGTGGGTGATCACTGCGGTACAGAAGCTGGAGGTGGCGGAGTATATGATCTATCTTCTGGAAGCAGGAGCTTTCGGAGGAGTGATTCCTGTGATCCTGTTGGTTGCCGGTGTGGTGACGGTGCTGTATCCGTCGCTGATCTGCATATGCGTCAGTTTCCTGATGCTGGTATGGCTGTTTCTGTTTAAGAGGAAAGATATGGTGCGGGAGATGCAGAAGAAGTTCCGGGCATAGAAAATAAAAACAACCGTCGATCTGCAGAGGATTTTTTGAACGCAGATCGCGAAGCGACTGCGTTCATGAGCAAGTAGCGAAGCGGATTGCGAATGTCCGCTTTACGATCTGTCTGCAGACCGGCGGTTTTTTAATCAAATCCAGGAAATCTCCTGCAGGGTTGCGAAAAGCAATAAGCAGTGTGTGGAAACTTGTCCGGTGTTCTAAGATCAGAATCCGAAATCTTCATAGTCCTCCGGTGTAAACTTATGATAGATCATATGCTCACCCTCCAGGGACAGACAATACCGGTAGTCATCTGGGATCCCGTCTTCGAAATATACAAGATAATCAAATCCGGTTCCGGTTGTTTTTTCTACGTGTACATGGTCGGAATAAGCGTGAAAAACGTCCATCACTTCATCCAGAGTACAGCCATGACGGGCAACTGTGCCTATAAAGCGTACCAGAAATTCACTTGGCTTTCGGTTTTCGTGAACGTAGTCCGAGGCCTGAGGCGGCAGGGTGATGCAGAAACGTCCGTTTTTGGAAGAAGCTGTTACCTTTCCAAGACGGTCACAGGCATAATCTGAGAATTCTTCCATTGCATGCTGCATTTCTTCTTCCGTAAGCTCTGTGCCAAGAAGGCGGTTCAGAGACTGCAGCGGATAATAAAAACGGGTGACTCCGCTCATGTATCCGATCTTTACCTGTTGTTCCTGGATCATGTCCAGGAGATTATTTTCCAGTTTTTTGAAATTCATTATGTTTTTCCTTTCCGGGGTCTGAAGGTTTATTGAACTGCATACATTCAAATCCCATTTTTTTCGCAGATATCATTGAGACAGCAGCGGTCACAGTAAGGTTTTGTCCGCGCTGTACAGACTTCTCTTCCATGATTGACAAGACGGTGGCAGAGATCATTGCCTTCTTCCGGAGGGATGATCTTCCAGAGAGCCATTTCCACCTTTTTCGGATCCTTCATGTCATGGACAAGGCCGATGCGGTTGGAAAGGCGGATACAGTGAGTATCTGTTACAATGGCAGGCTTGCCGAATACGTCACCCATGATCAGGTTTGCGCTTTTTCGGCCCACACCGGGAAGCTTCAGAAGTGCGTTAAAGTCTTCCGGTACCTTGTCGTGATACTGTTCGTGGAGAATGCGCATACAGGCGCTGATATCCCGGGCTTTGCTTTTTCCAAGGCCGCAGGGACGTACAATGGCTTCGATCGCTTCCGGCTCTGCAGCTGCCAGGGCTGCCACATCCGGGTATTTTGCATAGAGATCCTGAACTACTACATTGACTCGGGCATCGGTACACTGAGCTGCCAGACGGACACTTACAAGAAGCTTCCAGGCATCATCATAATCCAGTGTACAGTCTGCATCAGGATATTCCTTTTTTAAACGGCTGATAACTTCATAGGCCAGTTCCTGTGTTGTCATTTGTATATGAACCATCCTTTCAATTTCGGTTATATTACTGAACTACTACAGCCAGGATGATACCACAGCATTCGGAGAATTACAAGGTGGACAGGAGTACGGAAGCAGTGTTTGGCATTCGGAAATTTTATCGGCAGAGCAATGTGGGGAATCCCCCCCAGGGGCTTGTTAATACCCTGACAATTTGGTACATTAAACGTGACCTGTGGGGGGACCTGATTTCCCTCACGTGAATAGAAAAGTGCGGAGGAATCAACGTGGAAAAACTTCTCGATGAAATCGAATCTTACTGGAGCACCCGTACAGAAGGGTACTCCGAAGTGAATCATAAAGAGCTTGCGGGAACGCAGAAAAACGCATGGCTTAAGGTACTGACCAGTCAGTTTCCGGACAAGCCCAAGGAAGAGATCCGTATCCTGGATATCGGAACAGGTCCCGGATTTTTTCCTGTGATCCTGGCAGAAGCCGGATATCATGTAGATGCAGTAGATTATACGGAAGGAATGCTGGAAAAGGCAAAGGAAAATGCGGGAGAGCTTTGCCGGAACATCCGTTTTTGGAGGATGGATGCACAGAAGCTGGATTTTGAGGATAATACCTTTGACGTGGTCATTTCACGAAATCTTACCTGGAATCTGGAGCATCCTGATGTTGCTTACAGAGAGTGGGTCCGTGTACTGAAGGCAGGAGGAAGGCTTCTGAATTTTGATGCCAATTGGTACGGCTATCTTTATGAGGAAGAGCAGCGTAAGGCCTACGAAAACGACCGGAAAAATGTGGAAAACAACAGCCTGGATGATCACTATCTCTGTACAGATATTGAGCGCATGGAACGGATTGCCCTCCAGGTACCGCTGTCAAAGATCAGCCGTCCCCGTTGGGACGTAAAAACTCTCAGAGAAGCAGGACTTCTTGGAATCCGCACAGACACAGAAATATGGAAAACGGTCTGGAGTGAGGAAGAGAGACTGAATTATCAGTCCACACCAATGTTTATGGTAACCGGTGTGAAACCGGATCATTTCCTGAATCTTCCGGTTGCGGCAGGAGAAAAAACAGAAGGTTTTCTTGAACTCGGAGATGGAGAATTTGTCCTTCCGGCAACCATCATCCGTGGAAAAGATCCGGGAAAAACCGTTCTCGTCACAGCAGGTCTTCATGCAGGAGAGTATGTGGGAATCCAGACTCTGATCGAGCTGTCGAAGCGGCTGAAGCCGGAAAAGGTAAAGGGCCAGCTGGTTCTGGTAAAGGTGCTGAACCGGGAAGACTTTGAGAAGCGTGCAGGCAGTATCAGCTGGGAAGATGGAAAAAATCTGAACCGTGTTTTCCCGGGCAAAAAGGACGGAACAAAAATGGAACGTCTGGCGGCAGCTATCACAGAATCCCTGATCCGGAAGGCGGATTATTATATCGATCTTCACGGCGGTGACGATTATGAGGAGCTGACTCCGTATGTATATTTTGCAGGTGTGGCAAAGCCGGAGATCGTGGAAGCCTCCCGAAAAATGGCAGAGCAGGTTGATGTCCCATATATGGTACAGTCAAATGTGAGTACAGGCGGCGCCTATAATTATGCGGCAAGTACCTGCGATATTCCGGCTGTGCTTCTGGAAAGGGGATGTATGGGAACCTGGCAGCGGGAGGAAGTGGATTCCATGCGCCGGGATGTGCGGAATATTCTCTGCAGCATTGGGGCCTACAGAGGAATCCGCTCCCACAGCACCTATTATCCTCTGAAGATGGATGACGTACGTTACCAGTGTGCCAGTGTCAACGGTCTCTGGTACCCGGTCAAGAAACCAGGCGATATCGTTCATCAGGATGAGTATCTCGGAGAGATCCGTGATTATGAGGGAAATGTCCAGGAAATCTGTCGCGCAGACATGGATGGTGTGATCCTTTATCAGGTATCAAGCCTTCAGGTTGTGGAAGGCGGCCCTGTGATCACCTACGGAAATATCGTAAGAGAAAAAGATGAGCGGAAAACAAGGATCGCTCAGTACTGGACCAGGCGCAGCGACAGCTTTCTGGAACAGAGAAGAGCAGAGTTTCACAGTGCACTTGCAGGCCGCTGGATGGCTGAGCTTAAGAAGTATCTGCCGGAGAAAAAGAATCTCAGGATCCTGGATGTAGGCTGCGGAACCGGATTTTTTACCATTCTTCTTGCAAAGGAAGGCCATCAGGTAACCGGGATCGATCTGACGCCGGATATGATCACTCATGCAAAGGAGCTGGCTGAGGAAGAAAAAGCAGACTGCCGGTTTATGGTGATGGATGCAGAAGCTCCGGATTTTCCGGATGAGGAATTTGACGTGATCGTATCCCGGAATCTTACCTGGACACTTCCGGACGCGGAGCATGCTTATCAGGAATGGTTCCGAGTACTGAAACCGGGCGGAGTGATGATAAATCTGGATGCAAATTACGGGGCAGCAGACTTTGCGGACACTGCGGATCTTCCGGAGAATCATGCCCATCATCAGATCCAGGACGAACTGATGCAGGAATGTGAGGATATCAAGCGGCAGTTGCCTATCAGCTCTTTTCTGCGTCCGGCATGGGATCTGGAAACGCTGAGCCGTACAGGTGTGGAAGAATTTTCCTTTGATCTTGGTATCAGCAAACGTATTTATACAGAAAAAGACGAGTTTTATAATCCGACCCCGATGTTTTTGATCTTTGCGAAGAAAACGAGGTAGGAGCATGCTGAATATCAAACAGATCCAGTATTTTGCGGCCTGTGTCAAAACAGGCTCCTTCAGCCAGGCTGCAGAGCTGCTTTTTACCACGCAGTCAAATGTAAGCAAGGTGATCCGTTCCATGGAAGACGATATGCGTACTCAGCTGTTTGTCCGTCATGCAAAGGGCATAGAGCTGACACCGGAAGGAGAGCGTGCATATATCCATGTGCAGAGGATCCTGGAAAATATAGATGAACTGGAAATGCAGGCACAGCCACTTGCAAAAAGCAGCCTGTGTGTATGCTTTCATCCCAGCTCCTGGTTTGCGGATACCTTCGTAACGTATTATGAAGCACATAAGTGCGATGATCTTCATTATCAGGTTTACGCAGCAGATACCCATGAGATCATAAAACGTGTAAAAGCCAGACAGGACGATATGGGATTCGCCTATGTGATGCAGAATCAGCTGGCAGCGTTCCAGTATTTTCTTTCCCGGAATTACCTGGAATTTGAGCTGCTGACGGAAACCGAGGTAAATATTTATACCGGGAAAGGGAAAGCAGATACAGCAGATGAGGGAGATTTTAATATGTCCCAGCTCAGGCTGATCCAGAGATTTCCCGATGAATTTTCCCCGGATAATTACCGGAACCTTGTAGAGGAAAACGGTCATTCCGCAGTGGAGGCAGAGACTGTAGTCGTAACAAACAGTGATTATATCGTGGAACGTCTTCTTGGCTCCGGAGAGCTGTGTAATATCAGTGGTGCGGATCTTTCCGGCCGTGATCCGGGATATTCCTCCGTGAAATATACATTTCCGGGAGAAGGCCAGAAACTTGTTTACGGGTGCATCTGCCGGAGAGGTGAAGAGCTCAGTGAACAGGGAAAGGATTTTCTGGGATTCGTGAAGGAAAGACTTCAGATTTCCGGGAAGTGATAAAAGAATAAAGCAAAAGACCAGACGGGATTTTTCTGCACAGGACACAGGCTCCTGATACAGAAAAGTCCCGTTTTTTATATGGAATACATATCCATGCAAAACCCGACTGTCCAATATCCCCGTACCGGGGTTGTCCGAAATCTGTTAAATGATAAAATAATATCAGCAGCACACTCCGCGTGCTGAATATAAAAACACTGTGATGCACATAACCTCCGCGCACTCCTATTTGTGCATACGAATGTTTTGTCGAATAATAACACGACCCTTTCAAAAGCAGTTATGGTTTTGAATGCCATAACTGCTTTTGAAATGTGAACACAAATCGTTACTGAGAACAGAGTGAACAGTAACCACAAATCGCTCAACAATTTGTGTTCATGAGCATGCAGCAGAGCGGAATGCGAATGTCTGTCTGAACTGTAAAGGGCAGTGGGAAAGGAAAATTATGAACAAAGAAAATAAACTCGTCATCCGGATCCTGAAGCGGATCCTTCTGCTTGCTGTGGTTATGTTTCTGCTGTCTGTGGTGGTGTTTTGGCTGGCGAGACTGGCACCGGGAGATCCCCTGCAGTCCTTTTACGGAGATTCCCTGGAAATGATGACCAGTGAGGAAGTGGCTGCGGCCAGAACGAGACTGGGACTGGATCAGGGGATCGGGGTACAGTATGTAAGGTGGTTTACCAACGTAGTCCATGGTGATTTCGGATTGTCGCTGAAATACAGGCAGCCGGTTATGAATGTGATCAGACCGCTGATCGGAAATACTCTGGTGCTGGGAGGAATTGCTTATATTGTGATCTTTATACTGGCAGTTCTGATCGCCATATTCTGTACGCTCCATGAGGATCAGTGGATCGACCGGCTGATCTGCAAGATCGGAACAGCAGCCTATTATGTGCCGGCTTTCTGGCTTGGTGTGGTACTGATCCTGATCTTCAGTGTAAATCTTGGATGGTTCCCAAGCAGCGGTGCCTATGATGTGGGAATGGCAGATAGTATCGGCAATCGTATGAAGCATATGATCCTTCCGCTGGTAGTAATGATCTTCAGCCATCTCTGGTATTACGCATATATGATACGTAACAAATTCCTGGATGAGGTGCGGAAGGATTATGTACTTCTTGCCAGATCCAAGGGACTTTCCAAAAGAAAGATCCTGTGGAAGCATTGTCTTCGAAATGTAATGCCGACGATCGTGAGTATCATGGCAGTTTCGGTACCCCATGTAACCGGTGGAACTGTAACTGTGGAAGCTGTTTTCAATTATGCGGGAATTGGAAACCTTGCAGTGGAATCTGCAAAATATCATGATTATAATCTGCTGATGATCGATGTGCTGATCACAGGATTTATCGTATTTTTAAGCAGCTTTGTTGCACAGACTGTCAATGAAGAGATCGATCCAAGAATGAAGGATTCGGAGGTGAGGGTATGGTAGCTGACCGGAAGCTTTCAGAAGCTGAGCTTTTTCAGGTAGTCGGTGCCGGGTGGAAGCAGTATGAATCTGAAAAACGGAAAAAAACATTTCAGGAAAAGCTGAAAGGGAAACCGGTATTTTCCCTGTTCCTGCTTTTTCTGATCATTTTGGGCTGTATATTTGCAAATGTTGTGGCAAATCATGATCCCTCAGGTTTTTATCTCCAGAATCTGAATACACCGCCGGGAAAGGAATTTATCTTTGGAACGGATTCGCTTGGAAGAGATATTTATTCACTGATCTGGTATGGCGGAAGGGTTTCTCTGGTGATCGGACTTCTGGGTGCGGCGATCATTACCCTGGTTGGTGTTACCTACGGATGCATCAGCGGAACAGCAGGTCCAAAGGTGGATTCGGTTATGATGCGGTTTACGGAAATGTGCGGAAGTATTCCGACCCTTCTGCTGATCCTGATCCTGTCTGCGGTTATTCAGGCCAATGATGTGATCAGCATATCTGTGATCATCGGTATTACCGGGTGGTTTGCACTGGCACGTATTGTAAGAAGTGAAGTGCGGCAGATAAGGAACAGTGATTATGTGATGTATGCAAGACTTTGCGGAGGAAGTTTTGGATATGTGATGTATCACCATCTGATACCGAATTTTGTTTCGGCGATCATGTTTGTGGTGATCTCTTCGATAAGCAGCTGTATTACCATGGAATCTACTTTAAGCTTTCTTGGCCTTGGGCTTCCGGCAGATGTAGTTTCCTGGGGAAGTATGCTCTCGCTGGCAAATAAAGCACTGATCATGAATACCTGGTGGGTGATCGTGATCCCAGGAGTTTTTCTGGTCATTACTTTAATGTGCATTACCAGTATGGGAAGCTTTGTGAGAAGTGAGGTAAATAATCATTACAGCAATCTCTGATGCAGTCAGAAAAAATATTTGGACGCAAACCGTGATAAAACATTTCGAAGTGTGGATAACCGGTTTGAAAATAAGGAAAGATGAGGAAAACAGAATGAAAAAGAGAACAGGAATCAACTATGGCAGAAAATATGCGGCGATAACGCTGGCAGCAGTGACCGCAGCATGTGCAGGAGCAACTGCAGGCAGTGCGGTAACCGTAGCTGCGGCAGAAGAAAACAAAACTCTGGTATATGCAGGTGAGTCAGAAAGTACGATCAATCCCCTTCTGAATAACCATGATGAACTTCCGGATCTTATTTTTTCAGGACTGATGAAATATGATGCCAATGGAAAGCCGGTAGAGGATCTTGCAGAGAGCTATACCTTTGACAAGGATACCAATACCTATACTTTTAAGCTTCGAGATGGTGTTAAGTGGCATGATGGAGAAGATTTCAATGCAGAGGATGTTGTATACACCTATAAGGAGCTTACAGAGGATGAAACTCTGGGAGCCAGTATCACCAGCAATTACCAGGACATTACAAGTATTGAGGCACCGGATGATCAGACTGTGATCTTTACACTGGATCAGTATGATGCTGCCATGCTGGATTACTTTACCATGGGAATCCTTCCTGAGCATCTTCTGGAAGGAGAGGATGTGAATACTACATCCTTTAATCAGAATCCGGTGGGAACAGGTCGTTATAAATTTGAAGACTGGGATGCTACCGGCGGAATGATCACTCTGAAACGAAATGAAGATTATTACGGAAAGGTTCCGAATATTGAAACCGTTGTATACCGTACAGTATCGGATGAGACTACAAAGGCAACCATGCTCCAGTCCGGCGAGGCGGATCTTGCATGGCTGAATTCCAACTATGCTTCTCAGTTCAAGGATAAGGACGGATATAATTACTGGGAGTTCACCACAGCAGATTACCGTGGAGCTGCCATGGATATGAGCACAGATTTCTGGAAGGAAAACGGAGATTCCATCGGCGTTCTGAATTATGCGCTGGATAAGGATTCCATTATTGCAGGTGTTCTTGCAGGACAGGGAGAGGCGGCATACAGCCCGATCCAGAGAAATCCTCTCGGAACAGATAAGGAAGCTAATATCTACTCCTATGATCTGGATACCTTTGCAAAGAAGATGGAAGAGCTGGGATGGAAAAAAGGTGATGATGGGATCTATGAGAGGAACGGACAGAAATTCCACTTTACCATCCAGGTGCGTGATTACGAAGAAGAGCGTGTGGATATTGCCAATGTCATGTCTGATATGCTGAAGCAGGCTGGCGTGGAAATGGAAGTAAAGCTTGTTACCAAATTTGACTGGGATGCAGGATACAATGGATTCCTTGCAGGTTATTCAACACAGTTTGACCCGGATATGGCATATGTAAACTTTGTAACCGACGCAAGTGGAAATAACATGCATTATTCCAATGCAGATGTGGACAAATATCTTGAGGAAGGCCGTCACGGTGAGACTGAGGAAGCCAGAAAAGAGGCTTACAGTGAATTCGAAAAGGCATACGCCGAGGCACCTGGAATCCTTCTGGTTGCTTATCTCCAGGGAGATTATGTAGGCGTTTCCGGACTTGACGGACTGGATACCACACGTGTTCTGGGACATCATTCCGTAGGTGTTATGTGGAATATTGAAGACTGGACCATTACAAAATAAGGAAAAGATCATGCAGGAAACAGTTTTGGAATTAAAAAACTATTCGGTAAGCTTTGACACACCGGACGGCGAGGTACAGGCCGTCCGGAATGTTGACCTCACGGTAAAAAAAGGAGAGATACTTTGTATCGTAGGTGAGTCCGGATGTGGAAAAACCGTTATGTGCCGTAGTGTGATGAAGCTTCTGCCACCGAATGCACATGTAAAAAGCGGAGAGATCAGTCTCTGCGGAGAGAATATCACAGCTTATAAGAGAAAAAAAATGGAAAAGCTGTGCGGAAGTAAGGTAAGCATGGTGTTCCAGGACCCTATGCTGACGCTGAATCCGACGATCCCTGTTGGCAAACAGATCACAGAGGCTATCATCAAAAATCAGAAAGTATCCAGGGATGAGGCCAGAAAAAAAGCTGTGGAAATGCTGAAGCTGGTAGGAATTCCGGATGCAGAACAGCGCTATGGCCTGCAGCCTCATTTTTTTTCCGGTGGAATGCGTCAACGTTGTGTTCTGGCTATTGCACTGGCCTGTGATCCGGAAATATTATTTGCCGATGAGGCGACTACAGCACTGGATGCAACCGTGGAAGCAAAGATTCTGGATCTGCTTCTTGAGCTGAGAGAAAAAACAGGGATCAGTATTGTGTTCATATCTCATGATCTTGGAGCTGTTGCAAGGATCGCAGACAGAGTTGCAGTTATGTATGCAGGAAAGATCATTGAGATCGGGACAGCGGAAGAGGTTTATTATGATCCCCGGCATCCTTATACCTGGGGACTTTTGTCTTCTCTGCCTGTATTTGCAGGTGAAAAAGGGGAGCTGAATCCGATCCCCGGAATGCCGCCCTCTCTTTTGGATCCTCCGCCGGGAGATGCGTTTGCCGTTCGAAATCCCCAGGCGCTGGCAATCGATTATGAACAGACTCCTCCGATGTTTAAAGTCAGTGATACGCATTATGCAGCCACATGGCTTCTGGATGAAAGAGCTCCGAAAATAGAAATGCCCTCCATTTTGAAGGACAGATTACAGGAAAACAGCGGTCGTAAACAGAAAATGGATAAAAAGGAAGCGTCATTTTTACAGAAAACAGAACAGAAACAGGCGCCTGTACTGATCGAAGCCAGAAATCTGAAGCAGCATTTCCGTATCCGTTCCGATTATACGATCCATGCAGTGGATGATGTTTCCTTCAGTATCCGGGAAGGTGAGATCATGGCGCTGGTGGGTGAGACCGGCTGCGGGAAATCCACGACAGCCAGAACGCTTGCAGGAATCTACCGGCCTACAGGCGGGGAGATCTTTTATCAGGGAGAAAGAGTGCCGGATAAAAAGGATCCTTTCGGAATGCGGAAGAAAATGCAGACTGAGATCCAGATGATCTTTCAGGATTCGGGCGCTGCACTGAATCCCCGAATGAGCATACGGCAGATCATGCTGGAGCCTGTAAAGATCAGCCGCAGGATCCGTGACAGAGAAATGCTGGAAAACAGGCTTCGGGAAATCCTGAAGGAGACAGGACTGGATGAAAGCATTCTGTCGAAAAAGCCGGGAGAGCTTTCCGGCGGACAGAGACAGAGAGTTGCCATAGGAAGAAGCCTTCTCATGGAACCACGTCTTATCATTGCGGATGAACCGATCGCATCGTTGGATATTTCTATCCAGGCACAGATCGTCATGCTTTTTAAAAAGCTTCAGCAGGAAAAAAGATTTTCTTTTCTTTTTATTGCCCATGATCTGTCAATGGTACGTTTTTTAAGCGATACAACAGGTGTGATGAAAAACGGAAAGCTGGTAGAAATGGCACCTACAAAAGAGCTTTTTGAAAATCCGCAGCATCCTTATACACAGTCCCTGCTTTCTGCGATCCATATCCCGGATCCGCTGGAAGAGAGAAAACGAAGGCTGATCGAGTATGAAGAGCTACAGTCGCTTGGAGAGGGCTGGAAAGAATTATCCGCATGTCACTGTGTGAGAATATAAGAGCATAATGGAATACATATGTATGACAAAATGGAATGTGAAAAATCCCCCCGCCGGGGTTGTGGCAGAACAGCCGTGTTGTTAAACTTTTGTTATTCGAAATACTGAGAAACAAAGTGCGGAGAGGAAAATATGAGAAAATATATAATAAAACGGTTGCTGCAGCTGATCCCGGTCCTGATCGGGATCACATTTCTTTCTTTTGCCATGATGCGGCTTGCCGGCGGAGATGCAGTAACCTATATGTATGAAAATGCAGGCTCTGCAGTATCCCAGGAGGTCATTGACAATGCAAAGGCGGAATATGGCCTTGATAAACCATTCCTTGTACAATATGCTACCTGGTTTGCGGGAATGGCAACCGGAGATATGGGAGAGAGCTATGTGTCTCACAGAGATGTCTATGAAACCTTTATTTCAAAGCTTCCGGCAACGATGATGCTGACTCTGTCATCGATCCTTCTTACAATTGTTCTTGCGATCCCGTTGGGAATCCTGTCAGCAGTAAAGCACAACAAATGGGTAGATTATCTGATAAGACTTTTAAGCTTTATCGGCAATTCCATGCCGAATTTTTTTGCTGCCATGGTCCTGATGTATTTTCTGTCCATCAGGCTGGGCGTTTTGCCGGTAGTCACAAATGCAGATCTCGGACAGAGTATTATTCTGCCGACACTGACACTGGCGATCTCCATGGCTGCAAAATATACCAGACAGGTGCGTGCCACGGTTCTGGAAGAACTGAATAAGGATTATGTGACCGGAGCCCGGGCAAGAGGGATCCGCAGTCGTGTGATCATCTGGAAGAGTGTAATGAAGGCTTCCATGCTGACGATCATCACACTGCTGGCGCTGTCCATCGGTAATCTTCTGGGAGGAACTGCCATTGTGGAAAATATCTTTATGTGGGATGGTGTCGGAAAACTGGCGGTAGATGCGATCACCATGCGTGACTATCCGATCATCCAGGCCTATGTGGCATGGATGGCGGTCATTTATGTTCTGGTAAATCTGGTGACAGATATTATTTACCACTATCTGGATCCGAGAGTACGACTTGGAGGTGACAGAGCATGAGTGGAAAAAATAATATCACAGTCCGGAAACAGAAGATCCGGAAAAATCATACAAAAGCAAAGCTTGTCTTTTTTCTTGTGCTCACAGCATTGCTTCTGTTTGTAGCGGCATTTGCAAAATATCTCTGTCCTTATGATCCTTATGCCCAGGATCTGGCACTTGCCCAGAAACCGCCGGGACCGGAGCATCTGCTCGGGACAGACCGTTATGGGAGAGATATGCTTTCCCGTGTGATCATAGGAAGCACGACCAGTATTTATGCAACGCTGCTCCTGGTTGCGGTGATCACTGTGGTGGGAACGGCTATTGGTATTTTCTGTGGCTGGAAGGGCGGCAAAGCCGATACCGTTCTGATGCGTATCTCCGATCTGTTCCTGGCTTTCCCGGGACTGGTATTTGCCCTGGCAGTAGCAGGTGTTCTGGGAGGCGGTATCCAAAATGCGATCATTGCCCTGGCGGTGATCAGCTGGCCGAAGTTTGCAAGACTTGCCAGAGGGCTTACGCTGACTCAGAAGGACTCTGCATATCTTATGGCGGCAAAGCTTTCCGGAAGCAGTACAGGAAAGCTTCTGCTCAAACATATCCTTCCAAATATTGCAGGCCCCATACTTGTTACGTCAGTTCTTGACATCGGAACCATGATGATGGAGCTGGCAGGACTTTCCTTTCTCGGGCTTGGGGTAAAGCCTCCAATGGCAGAATGGGGAAGTATGATCAACGATGGAAGAAGTATGCTGCAGATTTCACCGTGGATGGTACTTGCGCCGGGAATGGCGATTTTTATTACGGTAATGATCTTTAATCTTCTGGGAGATACGATCCGGGATTATATGGATCCGAAAGAACGAAACAGGAGAAGAGGATAACAGGCACTTATAAATAAACATAACACAGAAAGTGAGAGCAGAGATTATGAAGAAAAAGATTCTGGCAGCAGTGCTTGCAGCGGCAATGGTCATGAGCATGACAGGAGTTCCGGCAGCAGCAAAAAGCAAAGAAAAGAGTGAAGGAACTACCTTTGTTTACGGAACTACCGGATACAGTGAAGAAATGGGAGATGCAGGATTAAACCCTCACGACAATTATTCCGGATGGAGCTGTCTTCGTTATGGCGTAGGAGAAACACTGTTTAAGTACAATGACAACATGGAGTTAGAGCCATGGCTTGCTACAGACTATGAATTTACAGACGACAATACAGTAAAGATCACTCTTCGTGACGGTGTGAAATTTTCCAGCGGAAGAACCATGGACGGAGAAGCGGTAAAGGAGTGCCTGGAGGATCTGATCGCAAACCATGACCGTGCACCTTACGATATGAAGATCGATAAGATCGAAGCAGATGGAATGACAGTAACGATCCATACTTCCGAACCATGTCCGGCACTGATCAATTATCTCGGTGATCCGTATGGTGCCATCATTGATATGGATTATGGCGTACAGGGAGAGGGTGGCTCTGCAAATGTGGCAGGAACAGGCCCCTATGTTGCAACAGAGGTATCCCCAACAGAGATCAAGCTGGTAAAAAACGAGGATTACTGGGGCGGAGATGTAAAGGTAGACAACGTTATCGTAAAATCCTTCTCAGATGGAAGTGCCCTGACAGCAGCATTGCAGACAGGCGATATACAGGGAACCTATGGACTTCAGTATGATAACTATGCACTTTTTGACGGAAATCCGGACTATCAGATCAGCTCTGTAGCAACAAGCCGCTGTTTCTTCGGACAGTTTAATATGAAATCTGAACTGATGCAGGATCAGAATGTGAGAAAAGCCATTGAGATGGGAATCGATAAGGATGGCTTCTGCAGTGTGATCATGGAGGGACGAGGTGTTCCGGCAGTGGGAGCCTTCCCAAGCAGCTTTTCCTATGGAAACGATGCGGTGAAAGCACCGTCCTACGATCCGGAAGAGGCGAAAAAGCTTCTGGAAGAATCCGGATGGACAGATACGGATGGAGATGGCTATGCAGATAAGGACGGAAAGAAGCTGTCCATCACATGGCTGACCTATCCAACCCGTCTGGAACAGCCTAAGCTTGCAGAATATGCACAGTCCACTTTAAAGGACATTGGAATTGAGGTCAATGTTAACAATACAGCAGACCATGCGACATATGCGAAGAACGGAGAATTTGATGTATATGTAAGTTCGCTTACAACTGCACCTACCGGCGATCCGGAATATTTCTTCACAAGTACAGTTGTATCTGATGCTGCCAAAAATTATGGCAAATACAGCAATTCTGATGTTGATGATATCGTAGCGAAGCTGCATGAGACCTTTGATACAGATGAGAGAAGCAAGCTTGTTGTGGAAGCACAGCAGACCATTCTGGATGATGATGCGTATTTCTTTGTTTCTCATCTGAATATGGGACTTGTGTCAAAGTCAAATGTATCAGGGCTGACTGCTCATCCATGTGATTATTACGAGATCACAGCGGATCTGGAAGTGAAATAAGATGGAATCATTGTTGAAGCTTGAGCATGTGACGATCTGCTACAATGGAGAGCCGGTTGTACATGATGTGGATCTGGAACTGAATAAAGGGGAGATCCTGGGTGTGGTAGGCGAATCCGGAAGCGGAAAAAGTACCATTATCAAGGCAATCATGGGACTTCTGGGAAATGAAGGCATGGTGACAGAAGGTGATATCTGGTACAAGGGAAAAAATATAGTGGATATGCAGGAAAAAGAATTACGCAGACTTCTGGGCCCTGAGATCGCCATGGTTTTTCAGAATTCAGGATCAGCCCTTTGTCCCATCCGCACCGTAGGCGATCAGATCTATGAGAGTATGCGGGAGCATGAAAGGATCAGCCGTAAAGAGTGTGCAGAGCGCGCCGTTCGGATGATGGCTAAGATCGGCCTTAAGGATGGGGAACGTGTTTTGCAAAGCTACCCATTTGAATTGTCCGGCGGCATGAATCAGCGTGTGGGAATCTGTATTTCCATGCTGCAGAATCCGGCGCTTCTTCTGGCAGATGAGCCTACCAGTGCTCTGGATGTAACCATACAGAAACAGGTGGTTGAGGAAATGCTGCTGATGCGTAAGGAATACGGAACAGCCATGATCATTGTCACACACAACATCGGTGTGGTGGAAAAAATGGCAGATAAGGTTCTGGTACTGAAAAACGGAAAGGTGAGGGAATACGGAAAAACAGCTCAGGTTTTGACAGCTCCGGAGGATCCTTATACAAAAGAACTTATGAGTTCGGTACTTCGTTTGAAACGTACAGGTACCGGAAACGGAGGCAGATGATGACAGAAAACAAAAACATTCTGGAAGTGCATCATTTGAAAAAAAGCTTCACCACCGGTAAAAAATCCTTCACGGCTGTAGAAGACATAAGCTTTTCTCTGAAAACTGGGGAAGTATTAGGGATCGTAGGTGAATCCGGCTCAGGAAAAAGCACTGTGGCGAAGATGATCACACATCTGACAGAACCCACAGCCGGAGAAATTTTTCTCATGGAAAAGGATATCACACATGCGAGGGGAAAAAATCTCCGGGAAATCTACCGGGAAATGCAGATGGTTTTTCAGACACCGGCAGAATCCTTTGACCCCAGATGCACTCTTGGGGACGGAATCGGGGAAAGTCTCCGGAATATGGGGATAAGTAAGGCGGAAACCAGGAACCGTGTGGAAAAGCTTCTGCTTACCTGCGGACTGACTCCGGAATATGCAGATCGGTATCCCCATCAGGTCAGCGGAGGGGAGTGCCAGAGAGCGGCTATTGCCAGAGCCCTGGCTGTGGAACCGAAGATCCTGATCTGTGATGAAGCAACCAGCGCCCTGGATGTGACTGTGCAGAAACAGATCATGGAACTGCTTCAGAAGTTAAAAAAAGAAAACCAGCTGTCCTTTCTTTTTATCTGCCATGACCTGGCCCTTGTCCAGCTGTTCTGCGACCGGGTGATCGTGATGCATGACGGACATGTGGAAGAGGAAGGGACACCGGAAGAAATCATTGAGCATCCGAAGACAGAGTATACGGAGAAGCTGATCCGGTCGGTATTGTAATAATGACAGATAAAAACAAAAGAGCGGAGCCCTCAGTAGTGCGGATACTGAGGGCTTTTTTGCAGGTTATACGTTGACGCATTTTCTCTCACCCGATATAATTAAAAAAGAATCGAAACCGGATGAAAACGGAATAAATATAGAGGAGACCACAAAAAATGGCAGAAAATTTACAGATCAGACTGTCAGATCCCGGTGAGGCGGATCGTCTGGCAGAGATCGAGGCAATCTGTTTTCCACCTGCGGAGGCAGCAAGTCATGAGGAAGTTGTGAAGCGTATGGGAGCATTCCCGGAGAATTTCGTTGTAGCAGTAAAGGATGAGCAGATCGTAGGCTTTATCAACGGAGGAACCACAGATAAACCAGTACTCCCGGATGAATTTTATCATGATATCACTCTTCACAGAAAGGACGGGGAGATCCAGACGGTATTCGGACTGAATGTGATCCCGGAATACCGTCATCAGGGGATCGCCGGAGAGCTTGTGGAATATTTCAAGGAGCTTGCGAAAGAGCGTGGAAAAAAAGCCCTGATCCTTACCTGCAAGGAGCATATGATCCCATTCTATGAGAGCCACGGACTGAAGAAGCTGGGTGTGGCAGATTCCTGTCATGGCGGAGCAACCTGGTATGATATGCAGATCTGGTTCTGAGAAATGAAGACAGCAACAGAAGAAAAAAGAAGAGTCAGCTGCAGAAACAAAGGTCAGCTGAATAAGAAACCAGAGGAAAAATAAATGAGAATACGAATGTACAATGTGGGGTTCGGGGACTGTTTCTGTATCCGTGACAGAAAAAGCAGCCTGCTTGTGGATTTCGGGGCAGCCAACAGCAAGATCGAAGGGCGGCCACGGAGAGAGGTCTTTGATGTGATCATCTCAGACCTTACTACTATCCGCAAAAAAAATCTGCTTCTGACACATTTTCATCCGGACCATGTTTCCGGATTGCTTTATATGATGCGTTACCGAAGAGATGCCTACGAATTTGAAAAGATCTATCTTCCGGATGTATTTTCCGGTCCGGAAATGAAATACACACTGGCGCTTCTGCTCCTTGCGGATGTGACAAAAAAGGCCAGCCTTCCCGGAAGACGTGTCAGCCTTTTTGCCCTTGCAGAAGCTCTTTGCGCCAGAAGGGTAAAGATCGACCTTTTATCCAGAGGCTCAGAGTTTGAGGGAAAATATACGGCACTCTGGCCGGATCTCAGTGAAGTCAGCCGGGAAACGGAGGATGTATTTAATTCCCTGATCGAGAATCATGAAAATGCAATGACCGAGCTTGTGAACATTGCGGAGGAGGTACGTCAGCTGTTTCTGTCCATGACAGAGGAGACGCCGGAAGCAGAGCCGAAATCTGCTCCACTGTCTGAGGCATCTTTGGTGGAAGAGGATACAGAGGAATCCGAGCGCTCTTTGACAGGACAGACAGAGCCTGGTGGGGAAAACGAAGGATATACGCAGGAGAAGCTGGAGCTTATAATGGAAGATACAGGCGCAGCGGTTGAGGATACAGCAGAGACTCCGGAAGAGGCCGAAAAAGAGAGAGCACGTCGCCTCAAACCGGAAAAGCTGGAAAAGAAATTCCGTGAATTACAGGCAACCGA
Source organism: Ruminococcus sp. AF17-12 (assembly GCF_003479245.1). Classification (NCBI taxonomy): domain Bacteria; kingdom Bacillati; phylum Bacillota; class Clostridia; order Eubacteriales; family Oscillospiraceae; genus Ruminococcus; species Ruminococcus sp. AF17-12. The sequence goes on along the minus strand of NZ_QUGY01000001.1, from coordinate 102,615 downwards.
AGAATTTCAGGCACTTCTGGAAAGTGCGGAAAAACAGGGGCATTTTCTGCGTCAGTTCCGTCACAAGATCAGTCTGGCATTTCAGAATACCGGAGACGGAGAGCTGAACCTTCTGTTTACCGGAGATGTACAGCCACAGTACATGAGGATGATCGCAGAAAACTATGATGGCAGGATTCCGCTTCATGAGCATTACTGGTGTATCAAGGTACCACATCATGGTACGGAATCTCATTTCTTTGATTTCAGCAGTTTCTCCCCGGAGAATATGATGATCCCCAACGGAGCCTACTACGATAACAGCAAAAAGAAATCCAAGAATCAGCGCACTTCCATGCAGTACGGCGGTTTATTTTATATTAATGATGCGCATATGTATTGTTCCAACTGTGACTGCTGTGACAGCTATGAGAACGGATGCTCCTGCAGGGAGTATGATGTGATATCACCGGCTTATTATAAAGATATCTGATCATGTTACAGATGGATTTCTGTTGAGTTATATACGATCCGGTCATTCAGGCAGACAAAGAAGACGGTAATTTCTTTGTCTGCGTTTTTGTTAAAAAGACAGGATGTACATGTGGACAGAGGAAAAGAGATACAGGAGGAAAAGTTTTGAAACAGATCGCAGACCTGCACATACATTCCAGATATTCCATGGCAACCAGCAAAGATGGCACGCCGGAGATGCTGGATCTCTGGGCGCGGAAAAAAGGAATCACACTACTTGGAACCGGAGATATGACACATCCCATCTGGCGGCAGGAGTTGAAGATGAAGCTGATCCCTGCGGAACAGGGACTGTTCCGGCTGAAAGATGAATATGTTTTGCCGGAGGCGGCACGCTATCCTGGAAAAGCACCCAGGTTTGTATTGTCCGGTGAGATCAGTTCCATCTATAAAAAAGGCGGAAAAACCAGGAAGGTGCACAGCCTGATCCTGCTTCCGGGATTCGATGAGGCAGATGCTTTTGCCGCAAGGCTGGAAAAGATTGGAAATATCCATTCAGACGGACGTCCTATTTTGGGGCTGCCCTGCCATGATCTTCTGGAAATGATGCTGGAGGTCAGTGAGGAGGGCATCTATATCCCTGCGCATATCTGGACCCCACATTTTTCCCTGTTTGGGGCAAAGTCCGGATTTGACACCATAGAAGAATGTTTTGAAGAACTGACACCTTACATCCATGCACTGGAGACAGGACTTTCTTCAGATCCGTCAATGAACTGGCAGATCTCGGCACTGGATGGCTATCAGCTGGTGTCTCATTCGGATGCACATTCACCGTCCAAGCTTGGAAGGGAGGCGGATCTTCTGGATATAGAGCTTTCCTATCAGGGATTGTGGGATGCAGTGCAGAACGGAAAAGGTCTTGAAGGGACGATTGAATTTTTTCCGGAAGAGGGAAAATATCATTTCGACGGGCACCGGAAGTGCGGCGTGTGCCTGAGTCCGAAAGAATCAGAGATGTATAACGGTATCTGCCCAGTCTGCGGAAAGAAGCTGACCATGGGTGTGGATCACAGGATCCTGCAGTTATCTGATCGTGACGAGAGTTCAGCGGCCATGCCGGAAAGCGGCCGCCCATATGAAAGCCTGATGCCGCTGCCGGAGGTGATCTCCGCATGTGTGGGATTTTCCACGGCAAGCAAAAAAGTTCAGGGACAGTACGAGGCGTTGCTTGAAAAACTGGGTGCGGAATTTACCATATTGAGAGAGATTCCGCCGGAAGATATCCGAAAAGCCGGCGGAGAAGTTCTGGCGGAAGGCATCCGGCAGCTTCGTGCAGGTGAAGTTGTGCGGAAACCGGGATTTGACGGAGAATATGGAAAAATAGAATTGTTTTAACCGAATCAGGTAAGTTCCCGGCGAGGTTGCGAATATCGGCTTGATCCAATTAAGAAAATTTCTGAAATGGTGTGAAAAGAAGCAGCTGTTAAATATTTATGTATTGTGAAGAGTATTGCCGGTCATAGCGTGAGCTGCAAAAGGTAAAAGGCGATAATGATAAAGGATTGGAGCAGGATAGAGATCATGAAAGAAAAAATAGGCATCATATCAGACACTCACGGCCTTCTGCGGCCTGAGGTACTGGAAATCTTAAAAGACTGTAAGTATATCCTCCATGCCGGAGATGTCAATAAAGACGAGATCCTGGATGTACTGCGTTCCATGGGGAATCTCTATGTGGTCCGTGGAAATAATGATAAAGACTGGGCGGAAAATCTCCGCACCAGTCTAAGCTTTACCATTGGCGGCGTGAAATTTTTTATGGTCCATAACAAAAAAGACGTTGCGTGGGAGCTGGGGGACACACAGGTGGTCATCTTCGGGCATACTCACAAATATTTTGAGAAGATAATCGATGGCAGACTGTGGCTGAATCCGGGAAGCTGTGGAAGAAGCCGTTTTGGCGGAGAGGTTACCATGGCGGTGATGACTGTGGAGGATGGAAAATATCAGGTAGAAAAAATTATTTTGGCGGAGAATTCCGAAAAATGATAAAAATTTTGTTTAAAGATCCTTTTGCGCGGATATGTTTCTGGGGATTACTGGAATACGCTGATGCATAAAAGGATTTTTTGTATTTTATTGGATACAATCCTTGTAATTTTGGATTTGTAGCGTATAATTAGAAAACGTTTAAAACAAAAGTGGTCTTACCACTTTTGCAAAAATCGTTTGAGCGCAGAATGTGAACGCAGCTGCGTTCATGAGTATGCAGTAAAGCAAAATGTGAAAATACGCTTTACATGAATCAGGAGGGATGCAACATGAAGCATGTGCAGCAGTTTAGCATCATCCTGTTGATTTCCGTCATTGGAGAATTACTGAAAACCTTTCTTCCACTTCCGGTACCGGCCAGTGTCTATGGACTGATCATTATGCTGGTGGCTTTGCTCACAGGTATTCTGAAGCTGGATCAGGTCAAAGGTGCGGCAGATTTTCTGGTTGAGATCATGCCGGTGATGTTTGTACCGGCAGGTGTGGGACTGATCACAGCCTGGAGCACTCTGAAACCGATCTGTGTACCGGTTCTCATCATGACGTTTATCAGCACGGTGATCGTAATGGTCGTAACAGGAAAAGTAACACAGGGAGTGATTCGTATGGGAAAGAGAGGAACTGAAAAATGATGGAATTCATAAAAAACTCCGCATTTTTCGGAGCAATGATAAGTCTGATCGCCTATGAGATTGGTCTGATCCTGAAAAAAAAGTTTAAAATGGCGATCTTTAATCCGCTTTTGATCTCCATCATCTGTGTTATCGGTGTTCTTTTGCTCTTCCATATTGATTATGATGATTACAATGAAGGTGGAAAATATATCAGCTATCTGCTGACCCCGGCAACGGTCTGTCTGGCAGTGCCCCTTTATGAGCAGATCCATCTGCTGAAAAAAAATCTCAAGGCAGTGGCTGCCGGAATCTTTTCCGGAACGCTGGCCGGGCTTTGCAGTGTTCTGCTTATGGCGAAATTGTTTGGCTTTGATCATCAGGAATATGTCACTATGCTTCCGAAGTCTATCACAACTGCCATCGGAATGGGCGTTTCCGAGGAGCTTGGCGGTATCGTGACCATCACCGTTGCCGTGATCATCATCACAGGAGTTCTGGGAAATATGATCGCAGAGGTTGTCTACAAGGTCGCAAAGATCGAGGAGCCGATCGCAAAGGGCCTTGGACTTGGAACATCTGCCCATGCCATCGGAACTGCCAAAGCCATGGAGCTTGGCCCGGTAGAAGGAGCCATGAGCAGCCTTGCCATTGCAGTTGCCGGATTGCTTACGGTTGTCGGCGCATCGGTGTTTGCGGGAATGATGTAAATATTCATTTATCGGTGTTAAAGTTAAATCCATAGAAGAATAAAAATGTGTGAAAGGTCTGTCATATATGGCAGGCTTTTTTCTTTGGTCAGAATATCCTGGGCAGTTCACGAAAAGTAGTTACTGAGAACGGAGTGAACAATAACCACAGAAAAGGAAACCGGAGATGATTTTACTTCGGATGCAACAGAAGTGCCGGATGCAGCATTCTTTTTTGCGGATCTTAAAGACGAACATATTTTTGTATAAAATAAACAAATGTTCGGAAAAACCATATTTATACCGTTTTATTGGACTAAAAATGAGCTATAATGCAAACATACAGAAAATATGTTTGGAAAATATGTTCGATAAAACGTGAGACGAACATAGGACAGGGAGGATGGATCTTATGTGGAATACAGAGAGCAGCAGGAAGGCAGTATTGGCAGAAGGAAGATATGTGGATGCTGAGAACGGACATTGCGGCAGACAGAAGCTTTCTTCAGGAATGGCAATGGTACTGGGCGCACTTCTTACAATGGAGATTATGCTTGGCGGGGCAATGCTGTTTAATTTTGATTTCCGTGGAGCAGATATCGTTGCCGTTGTATTGTCATTCATGGTATTATATTTTGCAGTGGTGGCATCACTGACAGACAAGTAGAAGAACGGAGGGAGAGAGGATGCCAAGGGTCTTTAACCAGAAGATTAAAATTTTATATCTGATGCGCATTTTTCTGGAGCAGACGGACGAAGAGCATCCGATGTCTGTGAAGGAGCTGATCTCCTATCTGAATAGTCTGGGAATCAGTGCAGAGCGTAAGACTGTCTATGATGATATTGAAACCCTGCGGAATTTTGGAATGGATATCCTGAACCGGCGGGAGCACCCGGCCGGTTTTTATCTTGCCAGTCGGGAATTTGAGCTTCCGGAGCTGAGACTTCTGGTGGATGCAGTACAGTCCTCCAGATGTATCACCAATGGGAAATCCCGACAGCTGATCAGGAAGCTGGAGAGCCTTGCCAGTGTTTATGAGTCCAGACAGCTGCGGCGACAGGGATTTGCAGAGAACAGTATCCGGACTGTAAACGAGAATGTGTATTACAGTATTGATATGATACAGCGTGCATTAACTGAGGACAGGCAGATTTCTTTTCAGTATTGTGAATGGACTGTGGAGAAGAAGCTGTGTCCGGAGAATGAGGGGGAACGATATTCGGTCAGTCCCTGGGGACTTGTATGGCAGAATGAGGAGTATTATCTGATCACTTACGACGAGAAGTGTGGAAGGGTTAAGCAGTATCTGGTAGATAAGCTCCAGCAGATCCGTATAGAGAAGGAAGTGCGATGCGGCAGAGAATTTTTTGAGAATTATGATATAGGTGAGCTGACATCCAGGACCTTCGGGATGTTTGGCGGAAAAGAGAAAACCATATGTCTGGAAGCACATAACCGCTTAGTCGGGGTGGTGCTGGATCGGTTTGGCAGAGATATTATGATACACAGGAAGGATCCTGAACATTTCAAAACACTGGTTCGTGTAAATATCAGTGACCAGTTCTTTGGCTGGATAGCCAGTCTTGGCCCGGATGCGGTGATCGCGTCACCGGATGAGGTTCGCGATAAGTACCGGGAATTTCTTGAGAAAAGTCTTTCTAATTACAACTGATAAATATATGATAAAGAAAATCTGTATATAATAAAGATTCAGGAAAATTCACTCCTGAGTCTGCAGGTTTTCAACAGAAATAATATATAAAAAATAAATGAAAACAGACAAAAATGCGAAAAATTATATAATAACTGTAACTGAAATATAAAAATAATATAGATAGCATATGTGAAAAAGATAATAGACATTGCGATGTTTAAGTGCTATAATGCTTTCGACTCTTAGAAGGGAATAAATTTTGCCATTTCAGGCAGATTACGGACGGTGAAGATATGACTGTAAAAGCAAGAATGCTGAAGCTTCTGGAGCAGCACGAGAATGAACTGATATCCGGAGAGGCGGCAGCAGCAGAACTAAACTGCACAAGGGCAGCCATCTGGAAAGCTGTGAAATCCCTTCGTGAAGAGGGATATACCATAGAAGCTGGACCAAACAAAGGCTATGTGCTTCGAGGAGGCAGCCGTTTATCGGAAGAAGGAATACGGCTTTACCTCGATCATCCGGATGTCCCTGTAAAAATATACAGAGAACTGGATTCTACAAACCGGGCAGCCAAGGAGGCTGCATTTTCAGGAGAAGCAGGTCATGGTGCACTGATACTGGCGCGCAGACAGAAAAGCGGAAGAGGCCGAAGAGGCCGAAGTTTTTATTCTCCTGAAAATGCAGGACTTTATATGAGTATCGTTCTAAGACCGGACCGGACTCTGAAGGAAGGACTCCTGATCACTACAGCGGCGGCAACTGCAGTGTGCCGTGCAGTGAAGAAAATCTGCGGGATCGACCTTGGGATCAAATGGGTCAATGATCTGTATCTTCATAATAAGAAAGTGTGTGGGATACTGACAGAGGCTGTTACAGACTTTGAAAGCGGGAACATTGAGTTTGCAGTTGTAGGAATTGGTTTGAATCTGTATATGCCGGAAGATGGGTTTCCTGAAGATATACAGGAAACGGCTGGAGCATTATTTGAAAACAGGAAGGACGCAGAGCATATAAACTGCAGTATTCTTGTGGCGGAGATCGTCAATCAGCTTCTTATGGAAGTGGAGACTCCGGGACTTTCCAGAGAATATACAGAAAATAATATCATTCCTGGAAACATGATCGTGATCACAGACGGACAGTGTACAAGGGAAGCTTATGCAGAATCTATAGCACCAGATGGAAGGCTTCTTGTAAGAGAACAGGATGGTTCAGAAACCCTGCTTTCTTATGGAGAGGTATCTGTACGCAGAAAGTCGGATTAAGGTCAATCAAAATAAATTGTGTATTTTGTATAAAAAACAGATTCTTTTTTGTACAAAACAGGCAAAAATAATATTGACATTCTGGAAATGCGGAGTAAAATAAAGTCAACTACAAGGCGTGGTCATACCAATTATAAAAAGATGCGATCAGCGCCAAGAGAAAAGGAGGGAGAAAAACGGGAGATTTATCAAGTACACTGGCAGAAGAGCTAAACAGTAAGACAGCCTTTACCATTCCGGTGTTTGGTGGAATACCAATTGCAGAATGTGTGGTAGTCACATGGGTCATCATGGCGGTTCTTGTGATTCTGTCTCTGATCTTAGTTCGGAATCTCAGTGTGGAAAATCCGGGTAAGAAGCAGCTGCTTCTGGAAACCGGGGTAAGTTTTCTTCAGGATTTCTTCATGGGTATCCTTGGAGAAGAAGGCAAACAGTATGTGCCTTATTTGATGTCAACCGTAATCTACATCGGAATAGCCAATATCGCAGGCGTATTTGGTTTTACACCACCGACGAAGGACATGAATGTTACCATTGCGCTGGCGCTGATGAGCATTATTCTGATCGAGTATGCAGGCTTTCATAAGAGGGGACTGAAGGGTTTCCTGAAAAGCTTTGCGGAGCCGGTTCCGATCATGCTTCCGATCAACATTCTGGAAATAGCGATCAGACCTACATCTCTCTGCATGCGGTTGTTCGGTAATGTTCTGGGAAGCTTCGTAGTTATGAAGCTGCTGGAGTTTGTTTGTCCGGCCATTCTTCCCATACCATTCAGCCTGTATTTTGATTTCTTCGATGGATTCATACAGGCGTATGTATTTGTATTTTTAACATCCTTGTTCATCAAGGAAGCAATTGAGTAGTGAAGCGGAAGCTCCGCTTGATCTAAAAATGAAAAAAATTGTATTTTACAGGAGGAAAAAACTATGTTAATCGCAATTGGTGCAGCTATCGCAGTTCTTACAGGTATTGGAGCAGGTATTGGTATCGGTCTTGCAACATCTAAAGCAGTAGAAGCTATCGCAAGACAGCCAGAGGCAGAGAGCAAGATCAGTAAAGCACTTCTTCTTGGATGTGCTCTTGCAGAGGCAACAGCTATTTACGGTTTCGTAATCGGTCTTCTGATCATCATCATGCTTGGCTAATAGGTAAAGACGAGATACTAATTCAGGATTAAGAGAGGCAGGTGGACCAGGTGATTAAAATTGATATCAACCTTGTCTTTACTATTATAAACCTGATCGTTCTTTATCTTTTAATGAAGAAGTTCCTTTTCGGCCCGATCATTGGTGTTATGGAGAAAAGAAAAGCCATGATCGATGAGCAGTTTGCTTCAGCAGAGAAGACAACCACTGAAGCAAACCAGCTGAAAGGACAGTATGAGGATGCACTGAAATCTGCGAAGGAGGAATCCTTCAGTATTGTAGAGCAGGCTAAGGACGAGGCAAAAGTACAGGCAGACAGCATCGTGAAGAGAGCTAATGATCAGGCTGGCCAGATTCTTGAGAAAGCAAGAAGAGACATCAGCACTGAGCAGGAAGCTGCTATGAAAGCGATGGAAGGCAAAGTGGCTGAGCTGGCAATGGATGCAGCATCCAGAATCATGGGAAAAAAGAACGACGAAGCACAGGATATGTCCCTATATGACCAGTTTTTAGAAGGAGCAGGTGATCCTCATGACAGAGACGTCCATTAATTATGCAAAAGCATTATACGGTCTTTCTGTCCCGGGGGAGGCAATCTGCGAAACAGGAAAGATTTTTAAGAATACACCTGAGATAGGTAAAATGCTTGAAAATCCACTTGTTTCCCTCAAAGAAAAAGAACAGGTAATAGAGCGGGTTTTTCCGCAGGAAATGAAGAGTTTTCTTAAAGTAACGTGTAAGTATCAGAAGATTGACAGAATCGGAGAGATCCTTGAAGCTTATGATGCTTACAGCCGGGAACAGAAAGGAATTCTCAAGGCAGAGCTTCTTTATGTAACACGTCCTACCGAAGCGCAGGAAGATAAGATGAAGGAGTTTCTCCGTAGCCAGTTTTCTGCCAGAGAAGTGGAACTTACCCTTACAGAGGATAAAAGCCTTGTAGGTGGATTTGTTCTCAGGGCAGGAGATCGTGAGTACGACTGGAGCCTCATCGGACGTTATAAGAAACTGAAACAGAAATTAACCCGGAGGTGAAATTGAATTGGGTGCAATAAATCCAGATGAAATCATTTCGATTCTCAAGGAAGAAATAAAGAACTATGACGAAATCAGCAAGGACCAGGAAGTAGGCACTGTCATCTCCGTGGGAGATGGCATCGCAACTGTTTATGGTATCGATCATGCCATGTACGGTGAGGTTGTGACTTTCGAGAATGGTCTGAAAGGTATGGTACAGGATGTCCGTGCCAACAGCATGGGATGTATTCTTTTCGGAAAGGATACAGGAATCAAGGAAGGCACCAAGGTTGCCAGAACTGGCAAACAGGCAGGTATTCCGGTAGGTGATAAATTTATCGGAAGAATCGTAAACGCACTTGGTGAGCCTATTGATGGAAAGGGAGAGATCCAGGCAGAGGAATACCGCCCGATCGAGAATCCGGCTCCTGGAATCATCGATCGTAAGTCTGTAACTGTACCTCTGGAAACAGGAATCCTTTCCATTGATTCCATGTTTCCGATCGGCCGTGGACAGCGAGAGCTGATCATCGGCGACAGACAGACAGGTAAAACATCCATCGCAACAGATACGATCATCAACCAGAAAGGTAAGGATGTGATCTGTATCTATGTTGCCATCGGACAGAAAGCTTCTACCGTTGCAAAGGTAGTTTCCAATCTTGAAAAATACGGTGCAATGGAGTATACAACTGTATTCTCCGCAACAGCCAGTGACTGTGCACCGCTTCAGTATATTGCTCCTTACGCTGGTACTGCTCTTGCAGAGTATTTCATGTATCAGGGCAAAGACGTATTGATCGTATATGATGATCTTTCCAAGCATGCAGTGGCATATCGTGCATTGTCACTTCTGCTTGAGCGTTCTCCGGGACGTGAGGCATATCCTGGTGACGTATTCTATCTTCATTCCAGACTTCTGGAGCGTTCCAGCCGTCTGAGTGAAGAGGCAGGCGGCGGATCCATTACGGCACTTCCGATCATCGAGACACAGGCCGGTGATGTATCTGCATACATTCCTACAAACGTAATTTCCATCACAGATGGTCAGATATTCCTGGAAAGTGATCTGTTTTTCTCAGGCATGCGTCCGGCAGTCAATGTTGGTCTTTCCGTATCCCGTGTTGGTGGTGCTGCACAGACCAAGGCTATGAAGAAAGCTTCCGGTAGTGTACGTATCGACCTGGCACAGTACAGAGAGATGGAAGTGTTCACCCAGTTCAGTTCAGATCTGGATGAGGCTACAACTGCACAGCTGAAATACGGAAGCTGTCTGATGGAGCTTCTGAAACAGCCGCTCTGCAGCCCGTTAAGTCTTCATCAGCAGGTAATTACTCTCTGCGTTGCGACTCACAAGCTGATGGTAGATGTAGAAAAGAAAGAGATCAAGAAATATCAGAAGGATCTTCTGGAGTACTTTGATAATGTATATCCTGAGATCGGCAAAGAGATCGAGACTACAAAGCAGCTCTCTGATGAGCTTGTAGAGAAAATCGTAAAGGCGGCAGAAGAATTCAGAGATAAGAGCAGGTAGGTGTTGATATGGCAAATGCAAAAGAAATACAGACTCGTATGAAAAGCATTCAGGACACCATGAAGATCACCAATGCGATGTACATGATTTCTTCTTCCAAGATGCAAAAGGCCAAGAAGATCCTGCAGGATACGGAACCATATTTCTATAATATGCAGGCCGCCATTGCCAGGATCCTCCGTCATATGCCGGATATCCAGCATCCTTTCTTCAGTGAGCGTCATCTTGTTCCGAAGGATGAAAGAAAGGTAGGTACCATTGTCATTACAGGTGATAAAGGTATGGCTGGTGCATACAATCATAATGTACAGAAAATGACAGAAGATTTCATGGAAGAGGTACCGGGACATCACAAGCTGTATGTCCTTGGTATGGTAGGGCGTCAGTATTTCGGCAAGAGAGATGTGGATATGGACGGCAGTTTTCATTATACCGTGCAGAAGCCGACTATGCACAGAGCACGCCTTATCACAGATGAGATCGTACGTGCGTTTTTGGAAAGAGAGCTGGATGAAATTCACATTGTCTATACACAGATGCTGAATGCGATGGCAATGGAAAATGTGAATATGCAGCTTTTACCGCTGAAAAAGGCTGATTTTAAAGTGGGTCAGATTCCGGCAGATATTTATCAGGAGGAGATCGTGTTATCTCCGTCTGCAGATGTACTTCTGGATACTATGATCCCCAACTACCTTACAGGTGTGATCTATGGATGTCTTGTAGAGGCATATGCCAGTGAGAACAGTGCGAGAATGACAGCAATGCAGTCCTCTACAGATAGTGCGAGGGCGATGCTGAAGGATCTTTCCATTCAGTATAATCGAGCACGTCAGGCTGCGATCACGCAGGAGATCACAGAGGTTATCAGCGGTGCTAAAGCACAAAAAAGGAAGTGATGACTATGAATAAAGGTAAGATCGTACAGGTTATGGGACCTGTTGTAGACGTTGTTTTTGAAGACGGACAGCTTCCGGATATCAAGGATGCCCTTGAAGTCGAGAACAACGGTAAGAGATGCGTTATGGAGGTGTCCCAGCACCTTGGAAATAATATCGTGCGCTGCATCATGCTGGGAGCCAGCGAGGGCCTGCAGCGAGACAGAGAAGTAACAGCTACCGGAAGCGGTATCAAGGTTCCGGTTGGAGATAAAACACTTGGTCGTCTGTTCAACGTTCTTGGAGATACCGTAGATGGCGGTGATTCCCTGGACGGTGAGGAGCATTGGGTCATCCATCGTGATCCGCCTTCATTTGAAGAGCAGAAACCGGCAGTTGAGATCCTGGAAACAGGTATCAAGGTTATCGATCTTCTTGCTCCATATGCAAAAGGTGGTAAGATCGGTCTGTTCGGTGGTGCCGGTGTTGGTAAGACAGTCCTTATCCAGGAGCTGATCCAGAATATCGCTACCGAGCATGGTGGATATTCTATTTTCACCGGTGTCGGTGAGCGTTCCCGTGAGGGTAATGACCTTTGGACAGAAATGAAGGAATCAGGTGTTCTTGAGAAGACAGCCTTAGTGTTCGGACAGATGAACGAGCCGCCCGGAGCACGTATGCGTGTTGCGGAGACCGGACTTACTATGGCAGAGTATTTCCGTGATCAGGAGCACAGAGACGTACTTCTTTTTATTGATAATATCTTCCGTTTTGTACAGGCAGGATCTGAGGTTTCCGCTCTGCTTGGACGTATGCCGTCCGCAGTAGGATACCAGCCTACACTGGCAACTGAGATGGGTGAGCTTCAGGAGAGGATCGCATCTACCAAGGAAGGATCCGTTACATCCGTACAGGCCGTATATGTACCGGCCGATGACCTGACTGACCCGGCTCCGGCAACAACATTTGCTCATCTGGATGCGACAACGGTTCTTTCCCGTAAGATCGTTGAGCAGGGTATTTATCCGGCTGTAGATCCGCTTGAGTCTACTTCCCGTATCCTGGAGGCAGATATTGTTGGTGAGGAACATTACGAGGTTGCACGTAGAGTACAGGAGATTCTTCAGAAATATAAAGAGCTGCAGGACATCATTGCTATTCTTGGTATGGAGGAGCTCTCAGAGGAAGATAAGCAGACAGTATTTCGTGCAAGAAAGATCCAGAAGTTCCTTTCACAGCCGTTCCATGTAGCTGAGAACTTCACCGGTATCAAAGGTAAATATGTACCGCTGAAAGAGACGATCCGTGGCTTCAAGGCAATCATTGACGGTGAAATGGATGAGTATCCGGAGAACGCATTCTTTAATGTTGGAACCATTGATGATGTAATTGCAAAAGCAAAAGCCGAGGAGAACCGGCAGTAAGGAGCGGCTATGAGTGAGACATTTGGCCTGGAAATATATGCCAGCAATAAACTGGCTTATGCAGGACGTGCTCAGAAGCTTATTATCCCGGCAGTGGATGGTGAGCAGGGATTTCTTGCTCATCATGCGAATGTGGTAGCAACCATTATTCCAGGTGAGATGCGTTTTGAGGATGCAGATGGAAATACACATGTTTTTGCTGTGAGCAGCGGATTTGTTGAGATGATCAATAACCGTGCCAAGCTGTTCTGTCTCAGTGTAGAAAGCCCCGAGGAAATCGATATCCGTCGTGCGCAGGAAGCGAAGGATCGTGCAGAGGAGCAGCTTCGTCAGAAACAGAGTATTATGGAATACCACAGGAGTCAGCTGGCTCTTGCGAGAGCAATGACACGTCTTAAGGTAACACATAAGCAGTAAATTTAAATCATATAAAAAGATCCATTGTCAGGAAACTGACAGTGGATCTTTTTTTCTCTGTGTTATTTTGTGGATGAAGCAGAATCAGAATCGGTATTTTCCAGATCAGCAATGGGAGAAGCTTCAGATGCTGTATCTTTGTCGGAGTTATCAGAAGTATGAACAGGCTTTTCTGTCAGCTGCTGATATGGACGATAGGGTTCCCAGTAATGCTCTTCTTTTGTTTCGGTTTCCTGTTTCAGCTTCTTTTTCTGCTGAGTAAGAAGATAAATACCTGCAGCAATGATACCTGCAGCAATGATGATCTGCGGAAGGCTGTTGCAGATATTGTATACATAGTCGACTATATTAGTCGGTACAATGAGGTACAAAAGACTTGTGAAACGACTCCACAGGATGCAGATACCAAGCAGGATCAGGACCCATGCAGCTGCACTTTGATGCTTTTGTAAGAATTTTCCCATATCACCGGAAAGCTGATCCATGTGAAGAATGTAATTATCCTCTACAGAGTAGAATTCTTCTTCTGATAGGGATTTCAGATTATGGACATTAAAAAAACTATAGAACCATATTACCGGGAGAAACATGGCCAGCCATCCAAGGCCGGTTATGGATGCCAGTGCGATCGATCCCCAGAACAGCAGCATAATGCTGATTCCCTGTTTTTTAAATCCCATGTACATTTCCCCGGCACCGGGGATCAAGGAAAAGATAAATACCCAGAAACCATGTTTTTGTTTTTTCATAAATTTACTTGCCTCCGTTTATAATTTTATTCGTAAGATCATTCAGATTATTACTGATCTTCTGAGAATGTTCACTGAGCTGGGAACCTACCTCTCTGGAAAGCTGATTCAGGCCGGAACCAATGTCAAGGGATGAAGAAATCTTAACTTTTGTTTCCGGTGAAGGATGAAGAGCCGTAAAATCTGTCTGCGATACAGAAAAAAGCATGATCAGCGCAACACCCATACCTACGGCAGTCCGTAAGCCTGCACAGAGAAGCTTCATCCAATAAGCAGTTTCATGTATTTTTCTGGAAGCCTGAACTTCCGGAGAAGCTGCCTTTTTCAGAATTTCATCCTGCAGATAGGATGGAGCATACTCAGAAGCGGCATCCTCATTCTGAAGAAGTTCATCCAGACAGAAATCACATTGATCCATATGCTCCAGAAAACGGATCATTTCATCCGTATTCATGGTTCCGTTCTGGAATTTCTGGAATTCATCCTGTGGTATGTGCATCTAATCACTCCTTTCCAGCAGTGCCTTCAGCATAGATCTGGACCGGTAGATCTGCGTCTGTACTGTTTTGATATTTTTATTCTGCGCTTTTGCAATTTCTGCGGCGGTTTTTTCTTCGCAGAAATGCTCAATGGCAACCTCCCTGTAGGGGCTCTTTAGCGCTGAACATAAATGTCGGATCCGATCCTTGAAATCTTTGTCCAGAAATGCCTCCTCCGGGGAAAACTCTTTATCATGGAGCTGTTCAAAATAGGTGTCCTCTGTGGGAATGGTACGTCTGCCGGCTGCTTTCAGATGATCCAGACATTTTCTGACTGCAATCTTGCTGAGCCAGGCTTTTTCGTAGGTGCCATCAAAACGGGAGAGATTTTTGTAGGCGGAAAGAAAAACATCCTGTGTCAGATCCTCGGCGTCAAAGGGATTGCCCACCGATTTCAGACAAATGGAAAATATTAAATTTTGGTATGTATGTATCAGATATTCCAGATATTCTTCCCGTGTGATGCAATCAGCTCCCTTCTCTTCCCGTTTCATTTATTATAACGCGGAACCTGAAGGAAAGACTTCAGCTTTTATGGAAAAATATGTAAATCATTGGATAAATGCCGTTTTTATATAGCGGGGAGAGAAAATTTGGTCTATACTATAAGTCGTCAAAGCAGAGATGCAGAAAGGATGAGACAAATGACAGAGACGAAACGCTTATATTATGAAGATGTATATAAAAAAGAATTTACAGCCAAAGTCCTGGAGTGCAGAGAAGCCAAAAAAGGCTTTCATATCATTCTGGATGAGAGTGCTTTTTACCCGGAGGGCGGCGGACAGCCAAGCGATACCGGATATCTCAACGATGTGAAAGTAAAGGAAGTGCATGAAAAGGAGGGAGAACTTCTCCATTATACAGATCAGCCGATGGAAGCCGGAACAGAAGTACAGGGACGCATTGACTGGGTAAGAAGGTTTGATCTGATGCAGCAGCATTCCGGTGAGCACATGGTGAGCGGACTGATCCATGAGGCTTACGGATATGATAATGTAGGCTTTCATATGGGGAGCGATACCATTACCATAGATCTGAATGGCCCGTTGGATGAGGTGCAGCTTGCCGAGATCGAGCGGAAAACAAACCAAAAGATATGGGAAGATACGCAGATAAAGATCATATATCCTACAGCGGAGGAACTGGAAAAAATCGACTACCGAAGCAAAAAAGAGCTTACCGGTCAGGTGCGGATCGTAGAATTTCCAGGGGTGGATATCTGTGCCTGCTGCGGAACTCATGTGACACATACCGGAGAGATCGGAATGGTGAAGCTCCTTTCCGTGGAAAAATTCCGTGAAGGTGTCCGTATTGAGATGATCTGCGGAAAACGTGTTCTGAATTATCTGAATATGATCAACGAGCAGAACCATCAGATTTCTGTAAAGCTTTCTGCAAAAATGGATAAGACTGCGCAGGCAGTGGAACGTCTTCAGGAAGAGAATTTCCGCTTGAAAGGACAGGTTGGTCAGCTGGTAGACGACATGTGCCGGAAAGAGGCAGAGCGTTATGCAGGAAGCGGAAGCGTTCTCATCTTTATGGATGGAATGGATGCAGACAGTGTGCGGAAGCTTGCAGATGCGGTGACACAGACCTGCCAGGGCTGCTGTGCGGTTTTTTCCAGAAATGCAGATGGAAGCTATAAATATGCAATGGGTGAAAAGGACGGAGATCTTCGCCGATTTACAAAGGAAATGAATGAGAAATTAAATGGACGCGGAGGTGGGAAGCCGTTTTTTGTACAGGGGTCGGTGCAGGCATCTGAGAAAGAGATCCGAAACTTTTTTGAGCAGTGATGAAAATGTTTGGAGAATGTCATGCACATATATTTCTCAATGGCTATGATTACCGGAAAGCCGTTGAGACACAGAAAAACGGACCCCGGGATGCTCTGATCCGTGCTCATCTTGAGGAATACCGGAAAAGAGGAATCCGTTTTGTGAGAGACGGAGGAGATCATTACGGTGTGTCAAAGCGGGCTTCCAGACTGGCTCCGGAATATGAAATTGACTATCGCACACCGGTTTTTGCCATTTATAAAGAGGGCCATTATGGGAAGATCGTTGGAAAAAGCTTCTCAGACATGAAGGAATATCACAGAAGAGTTCTGGAAGCTGCCGCTGAAGGTGCGGATTTTATCAAGATCATGACTACAGGGCTTCTGGATTTTGCAGATCACGGGAAAATTACGGGAACGCCGCTTTCAGCAGCGGATGTGAAAGAAATGGTACATATTGCTCATGAAGAGGGCTTTGCCGTGATGAGCCATACAAATGGATGCTATGGCGTACAGGCAGCAGTAGAGGCTGGTGTTGACAGTATTGAGCATGGGAACTATATGGATGATGAGACGATTTCCATACTGGCAGACAGTGAAAGCGTGTGGGTTCCGACACTTGTAACTGTGCGGAATCTTAAAGGCTGCGGCAGATTTGAAGATACGATCCTTGCATCTATTATAAAGACAGGCGAGCAGAATCTGAAGAAAGCTTTTGAAAAGAAGGTTCATGTGGCAGTAGGAAGCGATGCCGGTGCATATCAGGTTCTTCACGGCCAGGGTGTACAGGATGAAAGCAGAGCTTTTTTTGATATACTGGGTGATACGCAGGCAGTACGAAGCTGGATGGAAGATGGAGAAAAAAGGATCCGCACCATCTTCCGTCACGGGTCTTCGAATTTAATACAGGTATAAATATTGGAGGTGCGTGATTTCGCAGGGTTGAAAGTAACCCGGAGATCGGCACCTTCTTCCATTCCGCTTGAGGAAAGGTCCGGAACGTTTTCACGGCTGCAGAGGATCTTTACGCCGTCGTATGTCTGGAGCAGCACGGTATTGGCGGTTGTGCCCAGGATCGTGCCGGTTACAGTAGAAGTAATGTTGCGTACTGAAAGTATGTCCGGATCCTCCCCGGTGATTCCACGGATCTTCATGCCGCTGGTGGATTCACCATTAAATTTACCGGTATAGATAATGTTTACATAAGATCCAGGAGCCATTCCTCCTTTGAAATATACAGGAACGGAGGAAAGTGAAACAGTCAGTTCCGAGCCTGTGGTCTGCGGAATGACAGTCATTGTGCCGGTGCTGACATTTACGATCTTTGCACGGAGATGCTGCTCTTTTTTCTTCGGTTCGGGGGAAGGAGTAGGAGTTGCTGCAGGTACTTTCAGTGGATCCGTATCGGAGACACTGATCACTTTTGTGAAACTGCCGTCATACTGCTTGTCACTCACGAGGGTTTCGTTGATGAATTTACCGCGAAAATGGACATAGATCCACTTGCCGGCCTTGAAGCCTTTTTTGTAGTATTGTCTGACACCGGTGACAGGGAAGGTTACAGTATTTCCCTTTTCTGTGACTATCACAAGGGCATTGGAGGTGAGTGATTTCACTTTGCCCTTTAAAGTGCGGTCCTCCAGAGGAGTTTCATTATGATATTTGTCGGTTATTTTGATGGGAGAAATGGTGCTGATATCGGTTCCGGAAAGCTGTCCTTGGTAGATCACACTGACCTGATCACTGGATACAACGCCGTATTTGCATTCAAGTCTTGTCTGGGAAACATCAAATACATAGGTTTCTCCATTGCTGGAAATCGTCAGGTGTGTACCGTCAAAATCCAGCAGTGTGCCGGTAAGCTCATCCATATAAACACGTTCTTCCGTGGAAGGCTCCTGATCTTCCTGTTCTGTGGAATCTGAAGCAGTAACGTCTGAAATTTTATCCTGAAGAGAAATAATATGATCATCGATCTGATCATTGCTGCAGCCTCCCGCAAAAAGGGAAAGGCCGAGAATCATACATGCAGCAGACAGTTTTTTCATTTGTGTCCTCCGACCCGGGATAACGGTCAGTCCTGTTTATCTGTAAGATCATGGTTTTCCGACGCCGGTATAAAGTTAAAGATCTGGCGGAAAGAATCCCATTGCTCACGGCTGTCGATTCCATGGTTGATCAGACCCGTGCATTCAGTACAGGCATTGGTATCCAGATAATTATCGTAATAAATATGATAGGGATTTTGGGTGTTTTTTTCCTGCGGATCGTTCATCGGATCAGTCTCCTTATCGATTGATAAGGATCAGTATATGAAGGCAGGAAAGATTTTATACATATTAAGGGTATTATAGCAAAAAGATTTTTTGATTTCTACAGGGATTTACGGAAAATCCATGCATTTACTGAAAACGTGTTCCTACAGGCTGAACACGGAACCAGTAGGTATAGAAATACTGAAATCCAAGAGAGCTGTAAAGCTTTTCTGCGGAAGCATTGTTTTTTACCACTTGAAGATAGGCGTGGCTGGCGCCTCTTTTTTTGCCCTCATTGAGAAGACCGGTACAGATCTGACGGGCATATCCTCTGCGGCGATAATCTTCACGCACATGAATGGCATAGATACCGATGTAGTCGCGATCCAGGATCCCAAGACCTGTGGCAATGATCTCGCCGTTTTTTGTTATGGAAGCGCAGACAGTTTCCTTAAGAATGGCACGGTACATGGAAGGAACGACGCTTCGATGAATCGGATTTGTAGTTCTTTTCAGGTCAAAAAGGCTGTGAATCCAGAAATCCGGAATTTCATCGGAAAAAAGCACATCAGTGACAGGCGCATCCAGAACGGCACTGTCCAGGTCTACAGTCATAACATTTGTTATGTGCTGAACGGAATAGCCTCTGTTTTCCAGCATATAGTCAAAATCCGGGGATACAAGGGGGCTGATCTTAAAGATCGCAGGAGTTCCCAGACGCTTATAGACCTGTTCGCAGTAGGGGATTTTTTCGCGCCATGGAAGTGTGGAGGTTCCGAACTGTTCCACACTGTTGGTCCTGTGTGTATAAAAATAAGAAAAACGTAAGATCCATCCGTCATAAAGTTCCATTTTATGGGAAGGCCATGCGTTCAGTGACATATCTTCGATTTTTTTGATCGTTGTTTCCATAGTATTACCTTTCTGATATACCGGGTGGATCATTATCCGCAGTTGATTATTTTGGTATTGGTGCTTTGATAGTAGCACTTACACCAGCAGTGGTCAAGCGTACGAAATATCGGAAAATGGGTAAAAAACGAATAAACGTGAAAAACATGAAAATTTTTTAAAAAAATTAAAAAAAGTACTTGCATTTTGAAAGAAAGTGTTATATACTAACGAAGTCGGTTGAGGGAAACAACAAAAAACAAAATCAAACGACAGAAACAAAAGAATATGGCCAGTTGGTCAAGGGGTTAAGACGCCGCCCTCTCACGGCGGAAACACGGGTTCGATTCCCGTACTGGCTATTAACTGAAAGCGATCAGAACATGTTTCTGGTTGCTTTTTTGTTTATGATCACAAATGGGGATTTTGGGAGGTTTTACTATGATCATTGATAATGTGTATGTTTTTACACCGGACAAAGCGTTTGTAAAAGGCGGGATTATCCTGGATGGGGATAAGATCCGACAGGTTTATGAAGAAAAGGATGCGCCGCAGCTTAGCGGGGACGTTATGGACGGAAAAGGCTGCTACGCCATTCCGGGACTGATCGATCTGCATTTTCATGGATGCAAGGGAGATGATTTCTGCGACGGAGACAAAGATGCGATTGGAAGGATCGCGGAATATGAGGCATCGGTAGGAGTTACAGCGATTGCACCAGCTACCATGACTTTGCCGGTAGAGGAACTGGAGCAGATCCTCCATACAGCTGCAGAATATAAAAAAGAAACAAAGGACTGCCGTAAGGCAGATTTTCTGGGGATCAATATGGAAGGGCCGTTTATCAGCCCGGCGAAAAAAGGTGCACAGGACGCGAGAAATATCCTTCCATGCAATGTGGAAATCTGTGACCGTTTTTTAAAGGCCTCGGAAGGTCTGGTAAAATTTATAGGGATTGCACCTGAAGAAAGTGAACATGCAGCAGAATTTATCCGGGAAGTTCATGAAAGGGTCAATATTTCTCTGGCACATACCAACGCAGATTACGATACAGCAATGGAAGCATGCAGAGCAGGAGCAAACCATGCAGTCCATCTGTATAATGCAATGCCTGCGTTTACGCATCGTGCACCAGGCGTCGTAGGTGCTGTTTTTGATAATAAGGATGTTATGGCAGAGATCATATGTGACGGGATCCATATCCATCCGTCTGTTGTCCGGGCCACCTTTCAGATGATGGGAGCTGACAGGATGATCCTGATCAGCGATAGTATGAGAGCTACCGGTATGCCGGACGGTCAGTATACACTGGGCGGACTGGATGTTAAGGTTGTGGGAAGACTTGCCACGCTGGTATCTGATGGTGCGATCGCAGGATCTGCCACAAATCTGATGGATTGTATGCGTACAGTTGTTAAAAAGATGGATCTTCCGCTGGAAACAGCCGTGGCCTGCGCGACCATAAATCCGGCCAGAAGCCTTGGGGTAGAAGAACAGTACGGATCTCTGGAAGCAGGTAAAAAAGCTCATGTGGTACTGCTGGATCAGGATCTCGAACTGAAAGCAGTGATCAAGGACGGAGTAAAGATCCGATAAGATCATAGAAGATAAAGAGATAAAAAATAAAAAGATAAAAAGAATTTCAGGAGCAGATGACAGCAAAATTCGTGTCAGAATTTGTCGAACGAAAATGCTGGACAAAATGCTCCTGAAATTTTATAATTAATTTCACCAGAGATCTTCTGGTATCGATCACCGCCAGGTCAGGCGGGAAATCCCATTTTTATCATAACTGAATAAACATATATTTTAAGAAGGAAAGGGGGCGTGTATGTTTCTTTATGGAGAATTATCCGTGGTGATATCTGCGATGGCGGTCTGGATGGATCTTAAAGATGCATCTGTAGACAATGGATGGATCCTTTTTTCTTTTATGATCGGTTTCCTGATCCAGATCACAGAAAACGGGCCGAAAGGTGGAGTGATCTTTCTGGCGGGAGTGGCTGTGCCGGTGCTTCTTTTGGGAATCCTTTTCATATTCCATATGATCGGCGCCGGAGATATCAAGCTTCTGTGCGCACTTGGCGGGATCATGGGGCCGCGGACAGTTATGGAATGTATTGTTTATTCTCTGCTTGCAGGTGCAGGCATTTCTCTGGCAATTCTTATTTCTACAGGCGGTATCCGCCGACGATTCCTTTATTTATATCAGTATATGAATGAGTTTTACTGTACCGGTGAGATACGTCCTTATTACAGAAAGGGGATGAGCTTTCCGGAGAACTTTCATTTTACGGTACCCATATTTTTGAGTGCGGTGCTTTATGCAGGAGGTGTGTATTGAAGAAAAACATATTTGCAGTCTGTGATCTGGAGGTGGATTATGCTTTCAATTTTATGGATTATCTGAACCAGAAAAAGAATCTTCCGTTTGAGATCCAGGCATTTACCACGGCAGAAAGTCTCATTGCATACGGAAAAGAAAATCATATTGAGTTGCTGCTGATTTCCGATAAAGCAATGCGAAAAGAAGTCCGTGACCTTGGTATCGGAAAGATCATCATTCTTTCAGAAGGTGTGCATCCTCCGGAACTGGATCAGTATTCAAGTGTGTATAAATACCAATCTTCCTCAGATGTGATAAGGGAGGTGATGGCCTGCTATGGAGAAGAGAAATCTCTTGATCCGGTAACTTTTCCTGTGTTGAAAAAAACAATGGAGATCATCGGTGTTTTTTCTCCTCTTGGCAGATGTCTGAAGACATCCTTTGCACTTGCGCTGGGACAGATACTGGCGAAAGAACGTGCCGTTCTTTATCTGAATCTGGAATCCTATTCTGGTTTTGAGGAACTTCTTGGGAAAAAATTTCCGGCTAATCTGAGTGATCTGTTTTATTATGTTCGCCAGGGAAATGAAAACCTGATCCATAGAATGAACGGAATGATCCAGACAGTAAACAATCTGGATTTTATACCGCCGGTAAGAACACCTTCAGATATCCGGACCGTGGACTGGGAAGACTGGGAGCGGCTGTTGCAGGAGATCGTACTTCACAGTTCCTATGAAGTGCTGATTCTGGATATGGGAGAAAATGCAGATGAGGATTTTCGGCTTCTGGAAATGTGCAGAAAAATCTATATGCCGGTTTTGAATGACACACTTTCCGTTTGTAAGGTGACACAATTCGAAAATCTTCTGCGTATCTGGAATAAAGAAAAGATTCTGGAAAAAACAGAAAAGGTGCACCTGCCCTTTCATATGGACATGATCTCTTCTGACGCTTACGTTGAACAGCTGGTATGGAGTGAACTGGGAGATTATATCCGTGAACTTTTGAGAAAGGAGCGGTCATGAACAGAGAAAAATTCCGGGAAATGTATGATCTGCTCATGGAACAGCTGGATGTTTCCAGAGAACTGTCCGATGATGAGATCCTGGGGGTGATCGATGAACTGATATTAACTCAGGCAAGGGAACTGTTTCTTTCACTGAAGGAGAAAGTAGAGCTCAGACAGGAACTGTTCTGTTCTGTGCGTAAGCTGGATGTTCTGCAGGAACTAATCGATGATGAAAGTGTTACGGAGATCATGGTAAATGGTCCGGATCATATTTTTGTGGAACGTGGAGGAAAACTGACCAGATGGAATAAGGTCTTCACGTCGGAAGAGAAGCTGGAGGATGTAATCCAGCAGATCGTAGGGCGCTGTAACCGGGTTGTCAACGAGTCCATGCCCATTGTAGATGCAAGGCTGGAAAACGGAGCACGTGTGAATGCAGTGGTTTATCCGGTTGCTCTGAATGGTCCTATCCTGACGATCCGCCGTTTTCCGGATGATCCTATCACAATGGAAAAACTGATCGCTTTTGGAAGCATCACCGAAGAATGTGCACAGTTTTTAAAAAAACTTGTTCAGGCAAGATATTCTATTGTGATCGGTGGGGGTACAGGCAGTGGAAAAACAACATTCCTTGGTGCTGTTACAGAATATATTCCAAAAGATGAGCGCCTGATCACCATTGAAGATAATGCGGAGCTTAAGATCCGGGGAATTGATAACCTGGTATGTCTGGAGGCAAAAATGGCCAATATGGCGGGCGCGGTGTCAGTAACGATCCGAGATTTGATCCGGTCAGCCCTTCGAATGAGACCGGACAGGATAATTGTAGGGGAAGTCCGTGGAGGAGAGGCAGTGGATATGCTGCAGAGCCTTATATGTACTATATAACAATTATATATATAACGTATATAAGGATGGAAAATATAGATTAGAGGGAAGGCATAGGAACGATATGAACATTAAGTATAGGTTATTGTGTAAAAGGTTAATAGAGGAAAGGAAGAGAGTAGGTGTCATTCAATATTATAATGTACTGTTCATAATGGAGTTATTGTCAGATAAAGACATATGGTTTTTAGAACAGTGGGTGAACGGTATAAATAACATATGTATGAAGGATATACATAACTGGTGTAGAATGCATTTTGTTAAATATCACACTGTATTTGTTTACAGGAAAGAGTATCCGGTAAAAGCAAATATTTGGAATGGATATTCATATATAAGGTGGCGGATGGAGCGGATGATGAATTTGGAATAAGATAAAATAGTGCTTGCATGAAAGGGAGTCTTAGAGTAGGGTATTCTTTTGAAAGTATGGATAGAACGAAGGCTGAAGGCTCTGCGCTATTCGTTTGGCAGAGCCTGAGTGTTGTCCTGATCCGTAGAAAATAAATCTAACTGACCTTCTGGAGTGGAACTTTGACCGGATTCATCTTCAGTTGATTGTTCTCTTTTTTTGGGTGTTTTATGAGTGTATAATTTCTCAAAAGGAAGTGAATACTTGGATTTTTTATTGTATTCTAGTAAAAGAGCTTCTGCAAACCCTAATGAACCGGCACGACGTTCTCTGGCAGTACGACTGATTTCTCTGACAGAGACACGTCCTACTTTTTCTTTAAATGTGTCATCTTTCATTGTTTCTCCATAAGCATTATCCAGACGGGCAATAGCATTAAGCATATTGGAGCTAAAGGACATAGGCGCGCCTTCCCATGTGGCAACGCAAAGGCGTAAAACACGATCAAGAGTGTGAAAACCATATTTTTCATAGATATTAATTAAAGTGGATACAGCACATATACCTCCGGGGCGAGAGGAAGAAGTAATAGAGAGATCATATGATTCAACAAGGTCACGAATAATAAGTTCTCTATCATTACCAGCTTCAATATTAGCCATGAATATTTCATAAGGTAGTAACGATTTGACATATTTCATCTGATTTGCAAAAATATCTGCTTCTTGAGTGTAAACAAGATCATCATAAACCATGCACCAGACAGGAGTTTCTCTTGATCCAGAGACGAGAGCGACAATTTCTATAGTGTGTTGTCCGTTGAACACATAATTTATCCCATCACGTCTACTTACTTTTACAGGGTTTATCTGATAAAGGTCAAAATTAGCTGCAGCACGCTGAACGTGTTTGATAGAAAGATTACGTTGGTAATCTTGATTTGAACATAAATTTTTAATAGGTATTTGCTCAAAATGCACTTGGGGAACAAACTTTTGTAAATCTTCGGTATTTCCATCCATAATTATATTTCCTCCAATTTTTTCAAAATATTATTTGTGGTTGATATTAGGCACATAAGCTGATATTTAAGCTTATATTTTGCTGTATCAGATGCAATTTTAAAATCTGAAACTTTTAATACTCTTTCGATAGAACTGTTCCATGAGGGAATCGTCAACGTAAGACTTGCAATTTCCGCATCTGGATCAAATTGTGGCAGATTGCGTATAGATGGAATAGAAACGGAAGATTCTTTCTTTAATATTGGTTTGGCGTAATTATTCCACAGTAATTCCCTTTTCATATCATGATAACTGAGATGTTCTATCTTTTCGGCAAGAAGGTAGTTATTTAGACTTAAAAGCTGCTCTTTTGATAATCCTGAAAGTTCAATAATATTAGCTTGGGAAATCCAAAGCTGACCAGAACGAACTCGTTTGACAAGATCCGGAACTTTTTCATCAATTATATCTAGTGCACTACTGTAAGCAGAATATTTGTAAACGGTAGCCATTGCTACATTACATTCTTCGGATATTTTTTTTGCTGCGATGCTTGCACCGGAAATATGAGATATATTCGTAGATGAAAGTTGTCTTGAAACTAAAATTTTTTCAGCATCATATTTTTTCCCAATCAGGTATTTTTTATTGATATTGGTTAAATCCTCTCGTTTAAGTTGGTCAGCACATATCCATGAAATTACATCTTCTTTACTGGAAAAATGGAGTCTTTTTATTCGGAAAGGAATACTGTGTTTACGAAATAATTCATATGCTTCTATACCATTAATGACAATACCATTCCATGTGCAGATGGGGGTGTGATAGGAATGACATAATATCTGTTGCTCAAGTTGTTTATAATCTTTTTCACTGAGATATTGATACAAATTGGTGAATTCTAGTTTTGTTTTTAATGTATATATACTATAATTGCGCATACTCATCTCCCATTATTTCTGATTTGAATTCTGTTTGTGGCAGTTTTGTGATGATGTTATCCATGGAAAATAGAGCTATTTTCTTATCTGGGTAAATATTGCCTTCTAAACGAAAAATGTTAAATTTCTCCCAAGAAAGGTTAAGCTGGGAAAGTGAATATAGTAATTCTCGGCTGTACAATTCATAACTGTTACCATTGATGACAAAATAATCCTTAACTTTATGTGCCAATTTATCCTCTGCACAACTAGCCTTTATACCTATCATTTTTTGATCAGGATTAACAAGAAGTTGAATATATTCTGGGTTACCAATTTGACGGAGTGTATTGCGGTGGATTCGTATACGATTCTTTTTAAAGTCAATACATATTAGTGGATGGGAAGAGTGTTTGTTGTTCATAGGATTTTTCCTCACTTTCTGCTGTTGATGGTTCTTTTGCTTTTTCTATGGATTTATCAGTTGCCTTCTTCTTTTTTTGTATGTCAAATACTGCGTAGCCTTCAAATATATTGACTTGCATTGATTTCTGATGTTCTTCCACTGGAATACCGAATTGATTCTTCCATTCTTCAGGATAAGAAGGTGTCCTAGCAGTGGTTACAGTTCCATTGTCTTTTAGTGTACGAGGAAATATTTCAGGTGAAGTTAAATCGAAAATGAACAGTATTTCATTGCCAGAACGAATTAATTTGCCGAGAATCTTGTACCGATAATTAGGATTCCAATCCATGAGAGATATCACTTTAGCAAAGAAAATTCGACAGGTGATTTGTTTTGGCGAACGCTTTTTTCCAGAGGAACACCAACGAAAAGAGTCTTTTTCTTCTTCTCGACAGGGACGGACAGCCAGTTTTTTTTCAATGGGATTGACTAATATTTGCACATATTCGACATCGGGTAGCTTTTTTATGCAGGCGGTATTTACAGATACCTTGTAGTTATTAAACGTAAACGAAGGTTCGTAAATATGAGCGAAGAATTCGCCACGTACAACTTGATAACCGTCATAGCTGAAAGAATCATCGTCAATGACTTCCATTTGATTTGAGGGGCTGGGTGCGACTGTTATTGGCATAGGTGTGTTGATTTTCATCATATCAGAAGGTTCTGTAGTCATATTCCATTGATTTATAGGTTGCTCGCTCATTGGGTGTCTCCTTTAATTTCTGTAATAATATTCTTTATATTTTGTATAATGGTTTCTTTAGGAGTGGTTTGTAGCTCGGGTTCTTTATAAGGTTTACTTTCTGAAGCAGTTTGCCAGTTTTTGTCCACTGTAAATTCTGTTAATTCTGGCGCTTGAGACTGAGTATAGTAATTATTACCGAAGCTATTCATCCAGTCGGCAGGATAAGCTAACACACTCTTAGAATCAGATATTGTATCAGGCGTGTTGTTATTGGGGGCGGATACGTCGTTGGTACTTGTCGGGATTCGTATTTCTGTATCGTCCATGTTGAAAATAAGGACATTTTCATTGTCTTTTTGGTGAGCAACTCCTAATATTCTATATTTGCATTTTTTGTCCCACTTAAATATCTCGTATAATGTTGGCAAAAATGCAGCACCGGAAATTGGTTTTGGAATAAGTTGACCATCTTTGAGACGTGACCACTGCACTTTATTTTTTGTTTCAGAGGAACATGGTCGAATAGCAAGTAGTTTTGAGCTCGGGTGTATTAGCATTTCGACAAATTTTATGTTTGGAAATTTCCGTATAGCATCTTTGTTAAAAGAGATCTGTTTATATGAAAAAGAAACAGAAATCCGACCAACCGAGGAGAAAAATTGTCCTCTAGCAACTTCATAGTCTCTTAAATCGAAGGAACCGGCGGAAGCAGTAATTGTATCAGGTGCATTCATATTTGCCGGTTTAAGGACGCTTTGAGATGCTTCAAAGTAGTCTCTGGATTTAAATCCAGACCATCTTGGATTAATGCTTATAAATCCACTTAGAGAGCCTTCTTGTATCACATGTAATTCTGGTAAAATCTCTTTATTTCCATATTTCGCATTTGTAATTAATTTTTGAACAGCTATGAAATCATCTCGGGAGATAATAGCTTCATGATGTCCGACTTTTCTGTATTGATTACGGTCTTGATTGTTTTTCCTTGATTTATGGTCAAGATAATTCGGAGTCCATGTTTTTCTCGCCAGAACATCCCCACAATGGCGTTCATTTTGAAGGATTTGTAGTATGGTACTGGATGACCAGACATCATTATTCTTTTTTGTTTTACAACCGAGTTCTGTCAAAGAATCAGCAATTTGTTGAGTACTGCTTCCATTAAGATACATATAAAAAATAAGCTGCACAATTTTAGCTTCATGTGGATTGATTACAAGATCTCCATTTTCGTCTTGGTCATATCCGAGCAGAGGAGGTG
This sequence comes from Ruminococcus sp. AF17-12, assembly GCF_003479245.1. Classification (NCBI taxonomy): domain Bacteria; kingdom Bacillati; phylum Bacillota; class Clostridia; order Eubacteriales; family Oscillospiraceae; genus Ruminococcus; species Ruminococcus sp. AF17-12. The sequence goes on along the minus strand of NZ_QUGY01000001.1, from coordinate 74,341 downwards.
TAAGGAATATTCCCCGACGAAAACGCATTTCAATGGAAGAATTCATAATTTCACTTTTGGTATGACTTTCTTCCTGCGCAAGTGTTGACATGAATGACAGAATCATTTCGCTTTTGGGATCAAGAGTATTTAAATGCTCTGTTTCAAAAAATACACCGACGGGTGGACGGAGTGAAGAAAGCTCTCGTACATATCGGATACAGTCAACAACGTTTCTTGCAAATCGGGATACACTTTTTGTTATGATTAAATCAATTTTTCCGCCTTCACAATCTTTAATCATTTTTTTGAATGCATCTCTATGTTGAAGCGAAGTGCCGGAAATGCCTTCGTCGGCATATATTTCTACAAGCATCCAATTCGGATTTTTATTTACTACATCCTGATAATGATTTTTCTGTAATTCATATGAGGATGTTTGGCGTGGATCATCCGTAGATACCCTTGCATATACAGCTACTCGTAGTTTTTTTTCTGTTTTAAAAATATCCTCTGGTGGAAGTGCCGGAATTACTTCCAGTTCTTCTGGATCAATACCTTTGTATCTTTGCCGGATTCTGGCTTTCTGTTCATCAATATTACTGCTTCGTTCTTCACTTTCTTTCATCAATAGCGACATCCTTTATAGTTGATATAACTATCATAGAATTTTTGGATTGAAAAAGACATAAACCATCGGTTAAGTGATTAACGGATGGTTTATGTAGAAATAGATATTTGATTGTTATTGAATGATTTAATAATCATTCGGGTTATCAGCATCGTAATTGTGTTTTGAGGATAGATGCCAATCATTGATTCGTAAAATGTTTTTTATGGCTGAAAGAACCTCGAATATGTAACGTTTTTCAGTGCTGGTACAATCTGCCATTAATAAATCAATGTCAGTTTGATATTCCGTAGGATTGTATAACAAGTTCCCATAGAGTAATTCATCAATAGTAATTTCAAGTGCGTTGCTAATTTTGATTAAAGATTCTAAACTGGGTTTACGCTTGGCATTTTCAATATAGCTTATATAAACAGTAGAAAGATCAGCAATTTCAGCCAGCTCCTCGGCAGATAATCCTCGTTGTTTGCGGGTTTCTCTTATACGTTTGCCAATAAGTGCATAATTTATTTCCATGTCCTCACCTCCTTTCCATCACAACTTGACTTTTTTGTGTTGTAGATAGAAAAAATGGTGAGCTATACAACAGCAATTGGTTGTATAAAGAGAAGTATATCATATGTATATAGCAAAAAGAAGATTGTCGATTGATGGGAGAAAAAGGCGATAAGTTGTAATTGAACAACAGCGAAAAAAGGGTTATCATTTATGTATTAAAAATTATGTCTGGGAGGAAAATACATGGCAGATAAAGAGGAAATCAAAACACTGGAGGAATTAGAGGAAAAAGGAAGAGTACTGCGGGAGTACAAAGAAAAATTCCGGCAGATGTGCCAAGAGAATAAAATGATAAAGGGTTCGACAGTGCTGAAACTATATGATAAAATTGAAGAAATACAAAGAGAATATGAGCATTTAGATAATAAGCTGACATTAATGGAATACAACTTTATATAGTTCTATTTTTTTTGTTTTAATACTACTGTTTCCCTTAGTAAATACTTGTAAGATACATCTCTAATAATTTTGCGGATTTCTAGTTACAATTAAGGTAACTACTATCGGAAAGAGGTGTATTTACTTGCGTACAGAGGATTATATTGCGGACAATATTATAGCTTTATGTAAAAAACGTGATATGAGTAAATATCGGCTGTCACAATTGACTGGTATATCTCAATCTTCGATTGGAAAAATTATTGCTAAAGAAAGTTTACCAACTATGCCTACTGTAGAAAAGATATGTGATGCACTGGGAGTAACAATGGCACAATTCTTTGCCGGAATGGATGTTCCAGTAAGCTTATCAGAATCACAACAAGAGGTTCTGAATATTTGGAATAATCTTGATGAAAAAGAACAGAATGTAGTGATACAAATGCTCCGGGGACTTCAAAAATAAAGGAAACAGTTGTAACGAAAATGTTGACTGTTTCTTTTTTTATGGAGTTGAGAGATTATGGTGATTGAAAAGAAATATTATGATATTGCACAGCATGAATTGGAAGAAATGCAAAGAGAAATTAATGAAGAAAAAGCGCAAATGTCAGAAGAAGAGATGCTAGAGGATAAAAAATGGCATGATGAACAATTGGAAACAATTATTAAAAAGGCAGAAGCTCATATGCGTCGTTTTAAGAAAGTTCCAGATCCTCAAAAAGTAGTGAAATTCACTTTTTTACAAAAAGATGCATTGGAAATTGCACGAAATATGCAGATGAATATAAAAACTGAGCGTAAAGAAGATGATTTATGGGGGACGATAGAAATGTCATTTAATAATATGTGGTTTTTAGATTCGGCTCCTAGTGAATGGAAAGATATTTGGAATAACTTGCTGAAAGAAGCTCAGAGAGTGTATATAGAAGCAAAAGATAACATGATCATGTATCAATATTATTATGATTTGGCGGTAGAAGTTCCTTGTGTGCAGACACAATACAAATAATGATATATGAATGCTGTTCTGTAATAATTTTATGATATACTGTGGATATGATATGTAAAAATAGTCGGAGAAAGATTTGTGAATGCACGATTATTTAGGAGGAAAAAAGCATGACAGATGCAGAACAAAGAGAGGCTGCCCGTCAATTTGTAAACCGATGGATGGGAAAAGGGAAAGAAGATGAAGATGGACGTTCTTATTGGATTGATTTATTGACGAATGTTTTGGGAATGGATAATGTGACAGAACGTTTGAACTTTGAAAAGAAAGTTGTAATTGATGGAAATACAAAACGTATTGATGTGTATATTCCTGAAACACGAGTAATTATTGAACAGAAGAGTCTTGGAAAAGCATTGGATCAGAAAATCAGGAATTCAGGAGATGTTGATCTTACTCCATTTGAACAGGCAGACAGATATAATGGAAAGCTGACTTTTGATGAAAGAGCTCGGTGGATTGTTACGTCAAATTTTGCTGAAATTTGGATTTATGATATGAACCAGAAACAGCCAGAACCGACAAAGATTGCTTTAGATGAATTACAAAGCAAATATCCATTGTTGGACTTCTTGGTGAAAAAGGAAGTAAAGACAATATCGCATGAAATGGAAGTATCAATAAAAGCAGGAGGTATTGTTGGGCTTATTTATGATGCGTTTTTAAAACAATATCGTATACCAGATATTAAGGAAAAGGATGAAACACTTGAGCAGAGAGAAAAAAGAGAGCATAAACTAAAGAGCCTGAATGCTTTATGTGTGCGAATTGTTTTTTGCTTGTATGCAGAAGATGCTGGTATTTTTGGAAAGAGAAATATGTTCCATGATTATTTGGAAACATATGAAGTAAAGGATTGCCGGAGAGCTATAATAGAATTATTTAAGATATTGGATACACCTGTATCAGAGCGAGACGAGTATTTAGAGGAAGAACTTGCTCAGTTCCCGTATGTAAATGGTGGGTTATTTGCTGATGAAACTATTGAGATACCACCTTTTACAGAGAAAATTAAAGAATTACTTCTTACAAAAGCGTCAGAAGATTTTGACTGGAGTGATATTTCTCCAACTATATTTGGAGCGGTATTTGAATCTACATTAAATCCTGAGACCAGACGTTCAGGAGGAATGCATTATACATCTATTGAAAATATTCATAAAGTTATTAGTCCTCTTTTTTTGGAAGATTTGCAGAAGGAATTTGATAGTATTAGAGCAATTCAAGTGAAGCGTACCAGAGATAAAAAATTGGAAGAATTCCAAAATAAATTGGCATCACTTACATTTTTTGATCCTGCGTGTGGTTCCGGAAATTTCCTTACAGAAACATACCTGTCGCTTCGTCGTTTGGAGAATGAGGTGATAAAGGAAAAAGTTGGCGGACAAATGACATTGGTAGAGGTAAATAATCCAATTAGAGTTTCTATTCAGCAATTTTATGGAATAGAGATTAACGATTTTGCAGTTACAGTTGCGAAAACGGCTTTATGGATTGCAGAATCTCAAATGTTGGAAGAAACGAAAAATATTGTGTATGGATTTAATGACGATTTTCTTCCTTTAAAGACATATGTAAATATTACAGAAGGAAATGCATTAAGAATTGATTGGAATGATGTAATTCCTGCAGAAAAATTATCGTTTATAATGGGAAATCCGCCATTTGTAGGAGCACGTTGGATGGCGTCGGAGCAGAAGGAAGATGTTGAGAAGATATTTGAAGGATGGAAGAGTATAGGAAATCTTGATTATGTTAGTTGCTGGTATAAAAAAGCGGCTGACTATATGGGAAATTATAATATCAGAGCAGCATTGGTATCAACTAATTCAATTACACAGGGAGAAAGTGTTTCGATTCTCTGGAAACCGCTTTTTGAATCAGGTGTACACATTGATTTTGCATACAGAACATTTATATGGGATAGTGAAGCGTCAATAAAAGCGCATGTTCATTGTGTAATTGTTGGCTTTAGCAGAGCTGTAAATAATAAGCAGAAAATAATTTATTCAGGTGAGAACGCAATTCCGGCGAATAATATTAATGGATATTTGCTTGATGCAGAAAATATATTCATTGAAAAAAGAATGAAACCATTGTGTAATGTTCCTGAAATAGCATTAGGTGGGCAAGCAATTGATGGTGGATTTTTAATATTGACGGAAGAGGAAAAGGAAGAGTTTTTGGAAAAAGAACCACAGGCTTCTCCGTTTTTTAGACATTATATGATGGGAAAAGATTTTATTGATCGAAAGCCGAGATATTGTATTTGGCTTGTTGGAGCTGATCCTGGATTATTAAAAAAATGTCCGATGATATTAGAACGAGTGAATAAAGTACGTGAATTTAGACTTAGTAGTACAAGAGCGAACACAAAAAAAGCGGCTGAGAATCCAACTTTATTTGCATCAATACTTGAACATAAAAATCAATATATTGCGATTCCCAAAGTTTCTTCTCAGAATCGTAGATATATTCCAATGGATTATTTAGATGGTGAAATTATTCCGGGAGACAAATTATTCACTATGCCCAATGCATCATTTTATGAATTTGGTGTATTGATGTCGAATGTTCACATGGCATGGATGCGAGCAGTGTGTGGAAGATTAAAAAGTGATTATAGTTATTCAAACACAATAGTGTATAACAATTTTCCGTGGCCTGTAGTAACGGAGAAGAATCGGGAACAAATTGAAAAATCGGCACAGGAAATTTTGAAAGCAAGAACATTATATCCTAGTAGTAATCTTGCGGCTTTATATGATCCTTTAACAATGCCAGCCGAGTTACGACGAGCACATACTGCAAATGATAAAGCTGTTATGGCTGCGTATGGCTTTAGTACAAAAATGACGGAAGCAGATTGTGTGGGAGAGTTGATGAAATTATACCAGAAAATGCAATGATAAAAGTTTATAGAGCTGTTTTTTGCTCAAAGTAAAATATTTGAAAACATAGAATATTCCAAATCCATAAAAGATGAATGAAAACCAATATGGGAATTTTACATGTGTTACAAAATTTGTAAAATTTTCATATTGGTTTTTTTGTAATCTGTAAAAATTATAAATTTGGATATCGAGTAAGGTTTCGGATTTTTGATTTTTATGTATTTTTCAATTTTGGATATGGCTCCGAAATTGGCAATTTTGCGGAAGTGTATCCACACTTCCTGTCCTTGCTATTTTATAATCACATGGTGATTTCACAGGGATATAGGGCTGTTTAGCCTATTTTTTCTCCCTGTGCTGTGACCGAAGAAATTCGAGGAACCAATCATATATTTATGCTGAATGTGAGGAACTAGGGAGCACAATCCTTAGCAAGATTCCAACATCCGGAAAATGCCATAATGCTAAAATAGCGATATGGTATTACCGGGGTGGATCTTGCTCTAATGTGTACAGTAATCTCGGCATAAATAGAAAGAATGGGTTTGGGGAATCCCCAGCAAGATATAAACCTGATGAAAGAATATTTGTCGGAAAGACAATATTGTTAAACACAGGTGGATCTTGCTCTGGGGTAATTGAGAAACTTATGAGAAACAGAGATTCCACATATATTCTATTTACAAGGTATTTTATTTCAACGATGAAAGAAGTATTTTTATATCATCAAAATGCTATTGGGAGTTTATGCTGTTGGAAAGGCGTTGGCAGGAAAACAACTTCTAGTTGTCGGTGCAAATATAATGAATAGAAGTGTCCATTATATTTTTGGTGATAGGTATTTTTGTGGAATGCCTTTTATTTTTTTTGAATAATAAAATTTTAAATCTGTAGTCGATAGAAGCAGATGGTTAAAAAAAGCTTTTGATAACCATGAGTGTAAAAACAGAAAGCTGCGAAAATTTATTATGAGCTAATAGCAAAATTTGATATTTTGTGATATTGAGGGTATGGAGAATCGTAATCTCTATCAAGTTTGTCAGAGAATCATAATCCAGAAAAGGGATTTTGAGTTACTCTAGGCGATACTTGCTTTAGAAAATGATTAGCCATAATGAGTTGGAACGTGGGAGGAGGAAGTGTTAAAAAAAGAGAGAGCCATAAGTAACTCTCTCTGTGATAAAATCAAAAAGTTATAGTATCAGTGATTCGGTAAGATTACAAAAATCCTTAACAGGAATATTTTCTTTAAGTGGTAAAGCTGTCTCTAAAAAGGTTTCGTCTGCAAATCTTTCGAGTTCAGAATCAAAATGTATAATTGAAGCATTTGTATTTAATTGATATGGCGGAATTGTAACAAAATAATCATAATCTTCGTAAGAAGGAGTGGCGCAAGAAACTTTGATTTTTCCGCCCAATTTCAATTTTGCAAATTCTCCATAAATGGCAGTTAAGGCTTTTTTTCTTTCTTCATCAGAAGTAATTCTATCTACATATCTAATATACCAATAATCTATATTTCCCTCTTTTAATTCAATTAAATAATCGTATGATCTGGGTGTTCCGGATTTTATTGTCCATTCAACTTTATGCAGACTTGTCATCATGGAAAGTCCACGCATTAAGGTAGAAAAAAATTTTTCATGCACCTGAACAGTAGAGAGATCCAGAGAAAATCCATTGTCTGCAATTATCTTTTTTCGTTCCCGTATTTTCTTAGAAGAATATCCCGTTGCATCATATAACTCTTGGATAAGTTCTGGATCATCAATGGCTTTTGCAATTTTATCAATAGTGCTTTTATATGGTCTTCCAGATCGGGCACCGTTGAGCATTCGTGAAATGGTTGCATTATTTAAGCCTGTTTGTTCAGATAATTCTTTTTGTGTTTTTTTCTGTAAAATGATTTGAAGTATATTGATGAATCTTTCCTGATCGTAAACGCTGTCAGGATTTATTAGTGTGCCTGAATTTGATATAAATTCGTTCATGCAAATCTCCTCTTGACTTCTTTGACTTTATATAAATTGACTTCTTGTATTTTATCTTATCAATTATATCCCTAAAAATCAATTTAAAACATAAAGAAATCAAAAAATGCTTTATTGATATTCTTGTAAAAGTCAAAGAAATCAAAAACGTAATTGACATTTTGACTTCTTTGTGTATAATGTAGAATTAAGAAGTCAAAGAAGTCAAACAAATCAAAACGAAAGGAAGGAGGGCTGTGGATTGAAATATAGGGTTGTTTCGATTTTGAAAGATAATAGACCACGTTTTTTGATTATTTCTGATATTGAAGAAATTGAAATTCTTCCATCAAAGTATTTGAAGCATCTGGATCAGATTAATGCTTCTCCGAATACTGTAAAATCCGCAGCCTTCGCACTTTCATATTATTACAATTATCTGCAGGAGCAAACGATAGGATTGGATGAGATTACATTGCTATCCTATTCAGAGCAGAATAAACATTTTATTGATTTCTTGTATTGGGTTAAGAGTGGAAAGCATACTGAGCATAATACACAAACGAGCAATAAGACCTGCAATATGTATCTTGGTGCAGTTTTCAGATACTACCAGTTTTTGGCACTGGAAGATGTTTTGCCAATGCTTAAAGTCTTACGAGTAAAAAAAGTATCGTATTTTGACAGTATGGGAGTAAATCATCAAAATGCAGTGAATTCGTTTAAAGGTTTCTTCAAAGAAGAAGAACCTAATCTGGAAGAAATAACATCCGAAGAAATACAGGAGCTGATAAATGCCTGTACGAATGATAGAGATCGATTGCTGATAGCAATGATGGCAGAAACCGGTCTTAGATTAGGGGAAATTTTGGGAATCCATTATACCGAAGATATTGATTTTGAAAGAAGGACGGTTCGGGTAAGGTATCGTGAATCCAATACCAACTTGGCAAGAGCAAAAAATGCAGAATATAGAATGGCTTTGTTAAGTAATACAACTTTTGAGTTCTTGGTTAAGTACATTTCTGATAATCGAAAAAGTCTGATGAACTCGGAGTATCTATTTACAAAATTGACTGGAAAAAACAAAGGAGAGCCATTAGATGCGGATTCTGTGTATAGCATGTTGAAAAGACTATCCAAAAAAACGGATATCAATTCCCATCCGCATCAGCTCCGACACTATTTTGCGGAGGAAAGAAGAAAAGAAGGATGGGATTTGAATGACATTCGTTTTGCCCTGGGGCATAAGAAAGTTGAAACTACCATTAAATACTTGGGTGAAAATAATGAACGATTGATAGAAGCAACAGATCAATACTACTCAAATAATGAAGATTTATACCAAATTGCAGATTTTCTGTAAAAGGAAGGAGGGATTACCTTGGCAGTATTAAAAATTGTTCCGAAGTTATATCAGGAAAAAATATCTGAGAAATTAAAGGAAGAAATATCTTTAGTTACGAATGGAGAAGCAAAATACTATAACCGGTTATATAAATTTTTTCAGTATACAGATATACAGTGTACTGCAGATATTAACTATGAAACGAGAAAAATGTATATGGAGTCTCTTGAAAAAGAGGATATTTCAGAAAAATATAAAGTGGAATTAATGAGCTTATTTGATCGTTTAAAAATAGAAAATATGCCGGATGTCTATTCACAAGGAAATCCTTTCTCTGTAGAACAGGAGTTTTTTAAGCAAGACAAATTGTTTTTGCTGTATGTCCCCAATAAGAAGAAAGCACAATCTTTCCGTCAGGTGGTCGATAAGAATGATTTGTTATGGGACTTAACGAGGATACATTCATCACAGTTGGTGCGACAGACAAAAATATTGCTGTGTGAAATTCTGAATATGGATAAGGTACAAAGACATCGAAGATATTTTTTAGAACCATTAAAAGCACTTGTACGGTTTTGCGATAAGTACGGAATAGATGATATTGAAGAAATGGAACAGGCAGATGAAAACAGATTTTATCTGTATTTAAACAAGGAGTCAGAAATTATAAAAAAACAGGCTTCTAAGATTGTTGAGTTTGCGAGAAGAACGTTATTTCTAACAGATTCAGAGATAAATTGGCAAGCATGTATCTGGTATATGGATAGGTTTCAGTTTGATAAATCAAGAATCAATGCCAGTTCACCTGTTAAAAGCCTTTCATTTATTAATATTTACGAAAAAGAAAATCGTTGGTATTTACAATTATACGCAAAATATTTAGTTGGGATATCTGATCTGTCTTTATCAAATATCCGAATTACAATAAGTTTTATTTCACAATTTTTAAAATATCTGGATGGACAGAGTAAGAAAGTAACTGAACTGGAGATACAAGATATAGCGGATTATGTATCTATTTTGGATGTGTCCGATATTAAATATTCCACGTTTAACCGATATATAACTCATATACATACATTTCTACAGTTTTTGAAAATGAAAAATATTGAAGTGTTGAAGTTTTATCCGGAACGATTTTTTAAAAAAGGTTTTCCAGAACACAACGAAAGAAGTGTTCCAGAAAAAACAATTGCTCATCTGATTAAGGAGTTGCCGGCATTCCCAGAGCATTTACAGTTGATGTATTTGATTTTGTTTTGCACAGGAATTAGGAAAAGCGAGGTTTGTACAATAAAATCGGGAGCCTTTTATTCACAAGGCAATGAGAATTGGATGCGCATATATCAAAGCAAAATGCGGAGGGAAAAAGTCATTCCTGTTCCGAGTTTATTGGTTGGACTGGTGAACGATTATGAAAAAAAGTACGGAATAAAAAATGGGGAGTATTTATTCAAAAATAAAAAAGGTGGTGCATTTAATGGACAGACATTTTCAAATCAGATGATTCGGGAGTGTAAGGCTCGTGGGATTGCCTGTGGAGATTATATCTTTAGAGCACACGATTACAGACATAACCTTGCAACTTCAATGTACGGAAATGGAGTTTCTATACAAGGGGTACGAGATTATCTGGGACATTCAAGTGAGAATATGACAAAACAGTACATTGATTTCATGCCGGAACGTATTGTATCGGCTGAAGATAAATATTTTTCAAGAAATCAGTCATTTAAATTGAAAGGAGTAGAAGATGATGAAAGGTAATATTAATTTGATTTCTTATGACTGTTATCAACAAGCTACAGAAAAACAGTTGGCTGGGCTGAAATGGAAGGAAAACAGGGTGTACTACATATCAGAGATTCGTAATGAAAAGATACAGGATGAGATTTATGGGTATATCGATGATAGATGCAGACGTTTATCATTATCAACAGCCGTAAATGATATTTACAGATTTGATCTGTTGAAAGAATTTCTGAATGAGAAGTGTACAAGCTGTAGCAGCATTACTGATAAAAAATGGGAAGAACTGGAGAGAAGCTATAAAGCATTTTTATATAAAAAAGGATTGGCGCTGTACGTTAGAAGAAATAGACCGGATAGGCGGAATGTTGAGCAACAAAATAGCGCTCAGGTTTCTTTTCTGAAAATGTATTATGAGTATGTTGTGAAGTGTAAAACAGCAGATATTCCAGAAAATGAAAAAGATGTATGGGATATGAGAAAGCTGGATATTGTGCCAAGGAGTAATCCGATTCGTGGAAGATATAGATTAGATTTTCGTGAGATTAGGCAGAGAGAATTTAAAGAGATAATAAAGAGAATATTGTATAGCCACTGCCAGACAAAAGCAATGGGTAGTATAAAAGGCGAATTGTGTGGATTCCGTCGGTTTGCTAGATTTATGTATGATCGGTTTCCAGAAGTAAAGCATTTTACAGAAATTAGCAGGGATATGATAGAAGATTATCTGGTTTATATAAAAACGGATACCGGTCTTACATCAGTCAGTTACACAACAGAACTGTCGGTTTTGGATAATCTGCTGGATGAAATTGGGCGGGAACTGGAAATAGAAAATTTATGCAATCTTTTTCTGTCCAGTGATTGCAGAGCATATGACAACGCTTTGCCAGAAGCGTATTCAGATGCAGAAATCAGGAGATTTAATAGTGCATTAACAAAATTAAAGCCCCAGTTAGGAAGATGTCTAATAATACATCAGATGCTCGGTACAAGAATAGAGGATACGTTGACTTTGCGAAGGGATTGCTTATCTGAGAAATCTGGGCATTATTTTATAACTATTCTCCAGCATAAAACAAGGAAATACAAAAGACCAGTCAGCGATCAGCTGGCAGAAGTGATTAGAAAAGCAATAGAAGTTTCAGAAAAGGACCATCCAGATTCAGAATTTATTTTTCTGCAAGATAATGGGAAATTATATACAGATTCAATGCTGAAATATCATGTAAATATCATGATTTATGAAAATGATATCAGGGATGATAATGGAAATTATTTTGAGTTTCGTACACATCGTTTTAGACACACTTTTGGAGTAAAACTTACAGAAATGAAATTAGATGATGATAGCATTGCAAGGCTGTTGGGGCATAAGGATACACGAACCATACCACATTATCGGCGGTTAAGAAACGAAGCATTAGCGGAGGATACAAAGGCTGTACGAGATGAAATGAATGAATTATTAGCACAATACAGGAGGGAAAAGGAAAATGCAGAAACACGATAAAATGGTAGCACTGGCAAAAGAAAAAAGTGCGGAAATGACGGAAACAGCAATAACAGCTATTGAAACAATGTATAGAAAAAATATAAAAATTTCAGTTGCTGAACTTACAAAATTAACAGGACTTTCCAGAGGTTTTTTCTATAATAATCCGAATGTGAAACAGGTCATGATGGAATTGAAGGAAAAACAACAGGGAATGATATTGCGAAATCCTAAAAGCGATGCTATTGCAAAAGCACAGGAAGCACGGATTAAGAGTTTAGAACAGAAATTATCCGATAGTGTTCCGAAAAACGAATATGAGAATCTACAGAAAAAATATGAAGAATTACAAGTGAAATATAGTCAAATGAAAAAGGGAACACTGTTGAAGATGTACGACCAATTATAGGAAGAAAAGGAGAATATTTTATGCAGAACGAAATTTACGATGAGAAAAATGGACTTACTTATATGTTATGTGGTGATTATTATTTGCCGGAATTGGCACTTAAAGATATTGAACCAACATATGGGAAATATGGGATGCTTCGTAAAAGCTATTTACAGGAACACAGAAGGGCAAAATATCAAATATTGTTGTTACAAGGAAAACTTGTTGAGCATTTGAATCAGATTGATGCAGAAGCAAGGGATAGGGAAGAACAATTAGTAAAACAGATGATGGAGAAACAAGGAATTACAGAGAAATTAAAAAGACAGGACAACATGGAATGGACTAGGAGGATGAATACCATTTGTCATGATGCAGAAGAGATGATTTTGACGGAAATGATATACACGAAAGGATAATGAACTGTATTGGATAGCAAGAATTTTGCAGCCCGGATAGCAAAAAAGTGGAAGTCCGGATAGCAAAAAAATGGAAGTCCGGATGGCAGGATTCTTGCTGTCCGGAAAGATAAAAAAGTGAGGGATTAAAAATGTTGGTTAAGTACATAATAAAAGTGTTTTTGTGTTTGATTCTTGTAGTAATGACATTGATTTGCTGGTTATTAAAAATTCCTATGATGTTGGGAAATATTTTTCTTTACTTTTTATCAATTATATTTATTCTGACAGGTGTTTTGAGCTATGGATTTGCATTGGAATCTGCAAGAGAATGTGGTCGAATGATAATAATTGGGATGGCATTTGGTGCAATACCAGACTTTGTCCCATTTTTGGGAAAAAGTTTAGAGACATTGGTTGACAAACTGTTGAGTATGACAAATGAATGAGAAAGTCGATATGAAAGAGGGCTGTGAAAGGTTCTCTTTTCTTTTTGCAACTGTGAAATGGCAAGATAATAACGTTATATACATTGTGTATTAAGTACAGATATTGTATTTCTGCATGATGGGAACATAGGGAGTCCATATAAGTGCCTTGAATACGGGACATGACGGAAGCCTTTCAACACTTCATGCAAACAGCAGTCAGGATATGCTTTCCCGAATTGAAACGATGACATTGATGGGAATCGATCTTCCCCTGGAAGCGATCCGAAGGCAGATCGCTTCCGGGGTAGACATTCTGGTACATCTTGGGCGTATGCGGGACAAAAGCAGAAAGCTGCTGGAAATCACAGAAGTATGTGGATTTGAAAACGGAGAGATCCAGACCAGGCCGCTGTATCGCTGGGAAGAAGGAAAGGGACTTGTAAAAACCGGAGAACTTTTGCATTGTGAAAAAATGAAACGGGCAGGAATCAGACTATGAAAGAGCGGAAAGGAAAGAATCAGAAATGGAGATCTACGAGGAAAGATTACAGGATGTATCATTTTACGGGGAAGGAGACTGCAAAATATCTTCTGGAGGGAGCTGCCATATGCGCTGCAGCCGACTATCTGTTTTATCAGAGCCTTCCGGTATTGCTGTTTATGCTTCCAATACCAGTGCTTTTTCTGAAGCTACAGAGGAAAAAATGTACTGCACGGCAGCAGAGGGAGCTGAATTACCAGTTCCGGGATGCTCTGACGGCCATGAATGTGGCGGTACAGGCCGGCTATTCCGCGGAGAATGCGGTGCGTGCCAGTGTAAAGGATCTGGGGAGACTTTATGAAAAGGGAAGTGATATCCTGGATGAATTTCGGTATATCGAAAGTCAGCTGCGTCTGAGCGTTCCGGTGGAAGAGCTGTTTCTGGATCTGGGAAAACGCAGCGGAGTGGAAGATATTGAAAATTTCGCAGCAGTATTTTATACAGCAAAAAGAACAGGCGGGGATATGACGCAGGTGATCCAGAAAGTAGCCAGAATGCTTAGTGATAAGATCGAGGTAAAAAAAGAGATCGAGGCAACGCTGGCCGCAAAGAAATCGGAACAGATGGTTATGAGTATCATGCCGGCCGGTATCATTTGCTATCTGAAACTGACTTCGCCGGGATTTTTGGATGTACTTTATGGGAATCCTTTCGGAATCTGTGCCATGACAGTTTGCATGGTGATCTATGGCTTGTCTTACTGGCTGGGTGTGAAGATTGTAGACATAGAAGTGTAGGTGAGGATAATGTGGATACATATTTTGATATTTATGGTGATCCTTGGGGTGTTTCTGGCAGGAAAAATGGGGCGGCTGCCTCCGGAAGCCGGAAATCCGGAAGAAAAGAAACTGTTTATACGGATAGCGCTTACCGGAAATATCATCGGTATGCTCCTGACATTTCAAAGTGGCGGAGATAAGGTTTATTCATCCGGATACCGTATGGAAAAAGAGGAGACAGGTGCTTATGAAGAGAAATTCAAAGTATCTGTAGACGGAGAAGAAGCCGGTTCCCTGTATGTGCAGGTGCCGGAAAAAGAAACAGAAGGATCCGAAGAAGAACCGGAAACAGAACTTAGCGAAGAACAGCAGCGCGAGAAAGAGCTGCAGGACATGATCGTACAATATAATCAGAAAAAAAACGATCCGCAGTACTATTATCTTCCAGATGAATGGAATGGAAAACATCTTGAATGGGAGCAGCCAAAAGACAAAACAGGAAACCTGCTTTCAGCTCTTGGTCTGGCAGCAGCGGCAGCAGCTGTCATTGCAAAAAAACGGGAAGAACAGAATGCTCAGATAAAAAGAAGAGAACAGATGCTGATGGATTATCCAGGACTGATCATGAAATTTACCCTTCTGGTGCAGGCAGGCTTAACTGCCAGAAAAGCGTTCCAGAAAATAGCACTGGATTACGGAAAGAGAGAAGATGGTAAAAAACGTGAGGCTTACGAAGAAATCCGAGTAGCCTGTTATGAGATGGACAGTGGGATTTCCGAAGCAGAGGCTTACCGGAGATTTGGAGAACGGTGCGGACAGGTAAAGTATAAAACTCTGTCAACACTACTGATCCAGAACCTCCAGAAAGGAAGCAGGTATCTGGCCGATCTGCTGGAAAAGGAATCCGTGGAAGCCTGGGAGGAGCGAAAAAGAAAAGCAAGAGTGCTGGGAGATACAGCAGCAACAAAACTGCTTCTTCCGATGGTCTTGATGCTCCTGGTGGTGATGGCGGTGATCATGCTTCCGGCATGCCTTTCCTTTTACGGAGGGTAGGACTGGAGAACAGAGAAAGGAAATGTGAGGTGACAAATGAAAATATGTGGAAGTATGTAAAAGAATTTGCGATGGAAGAGGATGCGGTGGGTGTTGTGGAGATCATCCTGATTCTGGTGGTTCTGATCAGTCTGGTCATCATCTTTAAGGAACAGCTTACAGCACTTGTGAAAAAAATCCTTACAAAAATCACAAAACAAAGCAATACGATCTGAAAATAAGAAAAAACGGTGATATCTGCTGATATTTTCGTTTTGGAAAGGAGAGGTACCCCTTGGCAGGAAATGTGAAAAAAGGCAGCATTACGATCTTTCTGGCTCTGATCTTGAGCCTGGTTCTTTCTCTTGTGTGTGCCAGCATTGAATCTGTACGCATGGCAGCTGCCAGGACACAGATACTTAACAGTATGGATATTGGCTTATATTCCCTGTTTGGACAGTATGACCGAACGCTTCTGGAAGATTATGAGCTGTTTGCACTGTATGCAGGTGGAAAAGAAGAACTGGATATGGCTTCTGTATATGATGATTTTCAGACTTATATGAAACCTGTATTGAAACAGAACAGTCAGAAACTGGAGCTTCTCCAGGGCGGATTCAATGGTTATCAGCTTCTGAGCGATGGAAAAGGCGAGGTTTTTTACCAGCAGGCTGTTCAGTATATGCGTGAAACTCTGGGAAGCCAGGGGGTACAGACTCTTCTCGGAAAACTGAAAGATCAGGAAAAGAAGACAGAGGATGCAGAGAAAAAAGGAGAACAGGCAGAAAATAAAGGAACATTGGATTCCTATGATTCTGCAATTACGGATGCCGCACAGAAAAGCGAAGAAGCAAAAAAAGAACAGGAGCAACAAAAAAATCAGGGAGATTTTTCGGATGCAGGAAATGGGGATGATTTTACCGGCGGTGTTGATGAAAGCGTAGAAAATCCTATTCCAATCATCAGAAGAGTCCGTAAAATGGGACTTATTGATCTGGTAGTACCATCCGAACGGGGAATATCGGATGCGGTTACAGACAGAAAAAGCCTTACATCCGGAAGAAAGCTCCAGACAGGACTAATGTTGGATACGGATATACGATCCGATAATTCGTATACGTCCGGAATATTGTTTGGACAGTATCTGCTAAAGAAACTGGGAAATTATCGAAGACCGGCAGCGGCAGGCTTAAATTATCAGGTGGAATATATTCTTGGAGGGAAGAACAGTGACCGGGAAAATCTGAAGTCCGTGGCAGGAAAACTTCTGGTTATCCGTCAGGGGGTTAACATGGCGTACCTGCTTTCAGATGGTGGAAAACGGATACAGGTCGAAACACTGGCGCTGGCTATTGCATCGGGTTTTCTGATCCCGCCGGCGGCAGCAGTGATCGAAGCGGCACTGATCTTTTGCTGGGCATTTGCGGAGAGTATTCTGGATGTCCGGGAACTTTTCGCAGGAGGGCATGTGCCTCTTATAAAAAACTCCTCAGACTGGCAGCTGTCTTTGAGTAATCTGCCCAATATCCTGGACAAACTGGATTCTTCAAGAAAGGATGCAGGGAATGGAATGTCTTATGAGGATTATCTTCAGGTTCTGCTTATGGCGAAAGGAAAACAGGATAAAGTTCTGAGAGGAATGGATATGATCGAGTGCTCTGTACGTGAAAAGGGAAAAAGACCGGGTTTTCAGATGGACCACTGCATCACTGCCCTGGAAGCGTCTGCAGATGTAAAAGCAAACCGGCGGAAAATATTTACAGTTTCGCGTCAGTATGCGTATGAATAGAAAGAGAGGTGCACAGGGATGCTTTTTCAGGAAGAAAAAGAAGATAAAAATCAGATAAACAGACTGGATCAAAAAAGAGAAAGGCGCTCTCGAAGAGCTTTTTTCCTGCTTTCCCCGATAAGCCGGAAAACGCTTCCTGGAAAAGTATCCCTGTGCACCTTTCTGAAAAAAGCAAGTCTCACCCTGGAGACTGCGATGGCTTTGCCGCTGTTTTTTTTCGGAGTGCTCACGCTGCTTTCTTTTATGGATATTTATAAAGTACAGACGGAGCATCTGACCGGCTTGTGCCAGAAAGCAAAAGAAGCAGGTATGTATGCGTATGGTACCGGCGGCTCAGGTACAGAAACGATCACATTGCCGGACGTATATTCCTATCAACCCATAGGCGGTCTGATCCCGCTTCCTAAAATATGGTTCCACAATACGGTAAAGGTTCATACGTGGAATGGTGTGATATACGAAAATGGAAATGATACAGTGGAGAGCCAGCCTATGGTGTATGTGACAGAATCAGGAAGTGTGTATCACAGAAAACTGGGGTGCAGTTATCTGAATCTGTCTGTTCAGCAGATATCAGGCTCTTCGGTTAAAGCTTTAAAAAATGCATATGGAGAAAAGTATCAAGCCTGTGAGCTGTGCAGTCGTGGGCAGGAACCGGCCGGAGTGGTATATATCACAAAAAAGAGTAACCGTTTTCATAACAGGGAAAGCTGCAGCGCATTGAAACGATCTGTACGGATGGTGAAAGAAACCGAGGTTTCCGGTGAAATGAGTGCCTGCGGACGATGTGGCTGAAGGGAGAGATCATGAGCAGTGTAAAAATTTGCATGACTGTACTTCTTGTAATTAATACCTGGACAGATATCCGAAAAAAAGAAATCTGTTTACCGGTGCTTTTTATATTTCTGGCAGGCGGGATCCTGTGGCGGATCAGGCAGGGGCTTCTCTGGCCGGCAGGGATTATTTCCATGGGAATCGGAGTATTTATAATTTTGATCGCTTTGATCAGTGGAGGAATGGTCGGATTTGGAGACGGATTGTTGATACTGACAATGGGCTCTGTGCTGGGAGCCGGAGAACTGGCAGGGATCCTCTGTGGGGCATTATTGTTGTGCGGAATCTACTCAGGTATTGAGTATCTTATGCTAAAAAAGAGTCGAAGTGAGGAAATTCCTTTTGTACCGTTTCTGCTGATCGGATATTTTGGAGGGATATTTTTGTGAGAAAAATAAAAAAGGGGAGCTTTACAATAGAAGCTGCATTGCTCATGCCTCTGGTGCTTATGATACTGATCGGAGTGCTGTATCTGGATTTTTTTGTACATGACAGAGCATATCTTACTGCGGCAGCTTATGAGGCAGCAGTCAGCGGCAGTATGGAAGGATATAAAAAGAAAGGGAACATATATGAAAAGGCGGATATACAGGGTAGAATGCTGGGAGATATCGGGCTGCCGGGAGGAGAGAATCTGAGCATGCAGACAAATGCAGGAAAAACTGTGAAAGTAACTTACAGACTGGAAGTACCTGCCGGGTTCCTGGGGCAGAAATGGAAGCTGGAAGTCAGTGGTAAGGCAAAGCCTCTGCGGCCTGTGGGATGGATCCGCAAGGTAAAAGGAACTGTGGATATGCTGGGAGAGGTGACGCCATAAAATGAGAACGGAATATAAAAGAGATATGAATCATAATTATCTGATCCTGACAGGAGATGAGAGAATCGATACAGATTCTTACCAGGTAAGAATGATCGTGGCCAATGCTGTGCCGGATCTTCTTCAATGCAGGATACAGGGAATCGACGGAAAATTCATGGTGTATTATGATATAACTTCCAGGCATTCCATGACGGCGCTTTTTGAGGAAAAAAAGATGGATCTGGAGTCGCTTCAGATGATATTGGGAGGCTTTATACAGATCATGGAAGAAATGTCCGAGTATCTTTTGAATCCCTGTCAGCTGATCCTGGAACCGGAATATATTTATCTGGATGCGGAAAGAAAAAGTGTCCGTTTTTGTTATATGCCGGGATTTCATGGGGAGGTACAGAAACAGTTTCAGAGTCTTGCGGAGTATATCCTTCCAAAGCTGGATCATGAAGACGGAAAAGCGGTCATGCTGGGATACAGTGTATACAGACGTGCACTGGAGGACAGCTTTCATCTGGAATACATCAAGGAAGAGTTATATAAAATATGTAACAGCGACGAGGAAGATTTTTCTCCATATGAAAAGAAGAAAACGGTGGTCCAGGAAGAAGACAGGATGACAGAGGAGGAAAAAGAAGATAATCTGTGGCAGATGGAAAACTGGGAAAGAGCCAGTGTGTCCGGAAATGAAAAACAGAAAAAAGCTTCAGCGGACTCACAGAAGCGGAAAACAAACAAAATATGGAAGCCAGTGGCTGGATTTGGTGCAGCATTGGTGCTTCTTCTGGGAATTACGGCAGGAATGGCCGGCGGATACATTCCAAGAATAAGCAAAGAGATTTTTCTTCTGGGAATTCTTGCAGCAATGATACTGGGGATGCTGAGCTATATTCTGATCAAAAAAGTCTGTGGAAAAAAGAAAAAACCGGATACGCCGGTGCCTGAGCAGAAATATGGTGCGGCGGAAAAAGAGACAGCTGTATATTCAGAAGATCAGAAAGAATCTGGTACGCTGTCAGGGAGCAATGCCGGTGGCAGCAGAAAAGAACTGGAAAAGATCAAAAAAAACATTCCGACAAAAGCGGAGGATTTTTCAGATGGATTTGGTGAAACAGTAGTTCTTTCGGCAGGTGCATCCAAAGGTCCTGCTACATTAGTGAGCCGGGAACCGGGGGAATTGGCTACCATTTATTTGGAAAAAGATATCACAGTGATCGGAAAACTGGAAACTGCGGCGGATGCAGTGATCAATATACCAACTGTCAGCAGGATCCATGCCAAGATCCGAAAAAGGGAGGGGGCATATTATCTGGCAGATCTGAACTCCAGAAATGGGACTTCTGTAAATGGACAGCTTCTGAAAACAGGAGAAGATTATTTGTTGGAGGATGAGGATGAAGTTGATTTTGCACAGGCCCGTTATATTTTTTTGAAATAACAGAGCGAAAAGTCCGGTTTTGTATCGTATTAATATAGGACCGCAGGTTGTCCGCCTGATGAAAATCTGTTAAAATAATGAAATGAATTCAAATTTTCAGATTATAACAGCGAGTTATGGGAAATATTTCCGGAACCGCTGTGGAAAAGAGGCCGGAATTGGAAGAAATAAAAAAAGAACCTGTGACAGTTTTACTGATCCTCATAAATACGCTGATCTTTCTTGTGGTGGAATTTACCGGCGGCTCGGAGAACGGGCAGCATATGTTGGAATGCGGTGCTGCTTATGCACCGTTGATCCTGGGACAGGGACAGTGGTATCGGATGTTTAGCAGTATGTTTCTGCATTTTGGTGCGCCGCATCTGATCAATAATATGCTGGTTCTGTTTGTGCTTGGCCAGAGACTGGAACCGGTAACAGGAAAGATAAAATTTTTTCTGATCTATATATTTGGTGGTCTGGGCGGAAATATGCTCTCTTTGTTTTTTGATATGTATGCAGGAAACACTTCTTTATCTGCAGGAGCTTCCGGAGCTGTTTTTGCAGTCATGGGCGGTATGATCTATGTGATCATACGGCACAGAGGAAGAGTGGCGGATCTGACTGTCAGGCAGATGTTGATCATGGCCGCATTTTCTCTGTATTTCGGATTTGCAAGTGAAGGCGTGGATAACGTAGCGCATATAGGCGGTTTGTTGAGTGGTTTCCTGATCGCTGTAATTCTTTATCATCCCAGAAAAATATGGAAAACAGTTCCCTGACCGGGAGTACTCTCAAGCGTGATGTCTCCACTGTGTGCCTGAGCGATCTGTTTTGAAACAGCAAGGCCAAGGCCGGTCCCGGATTCTTTGGTTGTGAAAAATGGCTGAAATATCGCAGCCTGCTGTTCCTTTGAGATTCCACATCCGTTATCCCGGATATCAATGCGAATGCCGGAATTTTCCGGAATGACAGAAAAAGAAATCTTTCCTCCGGGAATGGGAACGGCTTCCCATGCGTTTTTCAGAAGATTCAGAAGCATCTGCCGGACACGGATCCGGTCAAGAGCTATTGATGGCAATGAATCCGGAATATCTGTTTCGAGCGTGATCTCCAGATAATCCAGAGTAGGTTTTATGGAGGAAAGAATCGTTCGGAGATAGCAGCAGGTGTCAATGTTTTCTCTTTTGACATGGTCTGCATTATTAAATGCAGAAAGTTCATCAAGAAGTTCTTTTACATAATCAAGATTATCCATAACATCATCCCAGTGCTCATATTCTTTGACCTCAGGATGTGCAGATGCGATCATCTGGAGTCCGCTGTTAATGAGAGTCAGAGGATTCCGGAGTTCATGTGAAAATTTTGAAAGTGTATAATGAAAATCGTTTTTCAATTTACTGACTGTAGTATCGTTGCACATATTATCACCTCGGAAAAATATTAACATCAGAAATTTCAAATATCAACAAGAACAGTATTGAAAAATTCGAGAAAATACGACAAAATAAGAATATAGATAAAATAATTTTGCAAACAAGGAGGACAAAATAATGGGAGACTGCATATTTTGTAAAATCGCAAATGGAGAGATTCCATCAGCAACACTTTATGAGGATGAGGAATTTCGCGTGATTCTGGATCTGGGACCGGCAAGCAAAGGACACTCATTGATCCTGCCGAAAAAGCATGCAGCGAATATTTATGAACTTCCGGATGAGACTGCCGGAAAAGCAATGATCCTGGCTAAAAAAATGGCAGGAAAGCTGAGAGATGCACTGAACTGTGATGGATTTAATGTTGTGCAGAACAATGGAGAGATCGCAGGACAGACTGTGTTTCATTTTCACATGCATCTGATTCCGAGATATGAGGGAGATGGTGTTGGTTTAACCTGGAAACCCGGAGAACTCAGCGATGAGGTGAGAGATGAAATCTTAAAGAAAATTAAAGAATGACAAATAGCCACTAAAGAGGAAAAATGAACAATCAGACATTTGAAGAGTTTTATCTTAAATACCGAAAAATATCCAGAGGGTATGCGTATGGGGTTCTCCATGACTGGAGTGCTGCTGATGATGTCAGTCAGGATGTACTTTACAAAATGTATACGATAAAGGATGGCCTGAATATTGATAATGAAAAGATGATGTTTTCTCTGATCAAGACGGCATCTATGAATAAGGCTTTGGATTATATAAAGAAATCAAGCTCCAAGCATGAGTTTGTCTGTCAGGAAGAAGTTGCGGCTTTTCTGGAAGAACAGAATTCGGTCGATGCGGAAGAGGTATTTCTGCGTAAAGAGAAGAAAGAATTTATGTATATGGTGCTGAGAAGATTTCGAAAGGAACAGCCGATGAATTATGAGATCTTAATTCAGGTCAAATATCTGGAGATTTCCGTTGAAACAGTTGCAGAAGAATATGGTCTGACGAAAAGTGGTGTCAATAACAGGATATATAAAGCGAAGCGCTGGCTGCAGGAAGAATTTCGCAAAGTATACGAATAAAAGAAAACCCTGCCAGCCCGGAAGGGAGTGGCAGAGTTTTCATATGGCTGTTGTGGAAATATAGTCAGGCTCCGGCGCATTCTTCAATAAGATCAGTGATCTTACTGATGGAATCTACCTGGCCGTTTCCTGCCATGGCATCTGTATATTTCTGACGATCGGTATAGAGCTGGCGGATGGTTTCCAGAAGCTTTTCTTCTGTGATCTCCTCTTCTTCCAGCACTTTACTGAAGCCCTGGCGTTCGAAGGATCGAGCGTTAAGGATCTGGTCACCACGACTGGCTTTGGCAGAAAGCGGGATCAGAAGATTTGGCTTATGAAGTTCGCGGATCTCACAGATCGCGTTAGCGCCTGCGCGGGAGATCACAATATCAGCCATGGCAAACAGATCCGGAAGCTCGTCCTGGATATATTCATACTGGACGTATCCGGCAGTACCGTTGAGAGATTCATCGGTTTTTCCCTTTCCGCAGAGATGGACAACCTGGAATTCCTTCAGAAGTTCAGGGAGGATCTTGCGGACATTATCATTGACAGAAGCAGCTCCCAGACTTCCACCGATGACCATAAGTACCGGCTTGTCAGCAGTGAAACCACAGAATTTATGACCGTTTTCCGCATTTCCGGAAAGAAGTTCCTGGCGGATCGGAGTTCCTGTAAGAACTGCTTTGTCAGCAGGAAGATTGGCGACTGTCTCAGGAAAATTACAACAGATTCTGGATGCAGAAGAGAGACAGAGTTTATTGGCAAGACCTGGAGTCATGTCGGACTCGTGGATCAGTGCGGGGATTTTTAAACGTTTGGCCGCAATCACAACGGGAACCGTAACGAAACCGCCTTTAGAAAAAACAACGTCCGGTTTCAGCTCTTTCAGAATCTTTCTGGCCTGGCTGAATCCCTTCAGTACACGAAACGGGTCAGAGAAGTTTTTGAGATCGAAGTAACGTCTCAGCTTTCCGGATGAGATTCCATAATATGGGATTCCAAGTTCTTCGATCAGTTTTTTTTCGATTCCTTCGTAGGAACCGATGTAGGAAATCTTATAACCAAGCTCCCTGAGCTTTGGAATCAGGGCAATATTTGGAGTTACATGTCCGGCAGTACCACCGCCGGTAAGTACGATGTGTTTCATTTGGATTCCTCCTGAATAGTCATATACTATCATTAAATATGAACTCTAACGGAGGAATTGTCAAGGAAAGATAGGATTACAGGAGAAAAATAATGGAAAATTTCAGGGATGCTGAACTGAAAAAATGGTTGGCAGAAGAATATGAAAAAGAAACCGAAGAGATGGAAAAAATCCTGTTTCCAGATGGAGTGATTCCTGATGATGGAGAAACAGAAGAGGAGGCAAAGGCTGCTTATCAGAGACTTGTAGAAAGACTGAAAGCAGATGGTGTTTACAAAGAAGACGAAACTGACAGTATTAAAACTGATGATCATAAAGAGAATGTAAAAATCGTTTATCTGCCCGAAAAGAAAAGTCATAAAGCAGCTCGCATTGCGGCAGCAGTACTTGTATGCTCAGCCAGTATCTTCGCCGCAAGCATGACCAGCCAGGCGAACAGGAGTTATTTTATTGATTCTGTGAGGTATTGGGTTGGGGATGATACGAAGATTGTGGTAGATAATGATAGAACGAATGAGAAAGAATGTGAAGATGAGCAGACGGCGATAGATGATATTGAAGAAGAACTGGATTTAGACATACCGCTGATATTGTATCGTCCTGAAAATTTTGAGTTTAGAAGTTACAACGTTAATGTTAAATCAGGATATGCAATAATGGAATATTATTATGGGCAGGAAATTGTTACGTTATATATTAATGATTATTCGGATGAGCGTAAAAGCGGGGCGTATATTCTGGACGGAAAAGAAATTGCAACGGTAAAGATGAAAAATGAAAATATCAATATCACTATAAAGAAAATACAAGATAAAAATGACAAGAAGGAAAATTATGCGGCATATTGGGAGAAAGATTCAGTATTTTATCAGATAAGTGGTAAGATGCAGCAAAGTGAATTTATAAAATTAGTAAAAAACATCAAGTTTTAGCGCGATTAAATGTCTTTAAAATCGTATATATATTGTAATGAAAGTTTAAAGGAGGAAAGACATTACATGAAAGAGAAAATGAAAAAAATAATAAGTATGTTGCTTTTAGTATGTTGCTGCAGTGTGTTATTTGCAGTTCCTGCGATGGCAGAAAGTTTATCAGATGATTTTTCAGTGGAAACAGATACAGATGCGGATTACGCTGAAGATACAACGTATAGTGTTTTACGTGGTAATAATTTAAATTTTGGAACGACAACCATAAAGAAATTAGCAAGTAATAAAGTTATTATTACGGGAATTACTCAGTGTCATCATGTATGTGATAAAGTTTATCTTGATGTTTACTTGGAAAGAAAAGTAAATGGAACATATTCTACATATAAAAGCTGGAGTTTTACTGCATCAAAGGCAAGTAATTTAGTTAGAGATATTACAGTTATTGTTCCAAAGGGTTCTTACTACCGTGTACGAGGCTATCATGCAGCGAAAGATGGTAGCAAGGAGGCAACAAGGACTCTAACCAATGGTATTCTTGTAAAATAATAAATCAACAAAATAACACACCCCCAGCGATGCCACACCCCCAAAAAAATAAAAAATCCAGTAAACTTTACATTACCTTCGCTGGGGAATGTCTAAAAATTCTGAATAATATCAAAAAATCTAAAAAAATCCCCTTAAAAAAAGAAACATATTTCACAAAAAGACTGTCAAAAAACATATATTTCGTGTATAATAAATACAATAATAAACCGTTAATAAACAGAAAATCGATTATTTCTTTTTGAAATTGTATATCACAGCGCTTTTGGATGATCGGATATCACAGAGAGATCCTTCAAGCTTTTTTTGATATGGAAATTTCAGAACGTGGGACGGAAAAGGGGGCTTGTGCATGAAGATAACATTTATTGGTGCTACGCATGAGGTGACCGGAAGCTGTTATTATCTGGAAGCGGCAGGACGGAAGTTCCTGGTGGATTATGGAATGGAGCAGGGACCGGATTATTATGAAAATAAGGAGCTTCCGGTGGCTCCGGGTGATCTGGATTTTGTGCTTCTGACACATGCACACATGGATCATTCCGGAAATCTTCCGGCCTTGTATGCAAAAGGCTATCAGGGGCCGATCTATGCGACAGAGGCGACCTGCAATCTCTGCGATATCATGCTTCGTGACAGCGCACATATCCAGATGTTCGAGGCTGAGTGGAGAAACCGAAAGGGGCGGAGAGAAGGAAAACCGGAATTTATTCCTGCATACACTATGGAAGATGCCATGGGTGTGCTCCGGAACTTCGTCAGATGCCCATATGATAAGATCATCAAACCGGCAGAGGGAATCGAAGTAAGATTTGTGGATGCAGGACATCTTCTTGGCTCCAGCAGTATTGAAATCTGGATGACGGAAGAGGACAAAACAGAAAAGATCGTTTTTTCCGGCGATATCGGAAATATCGATCAGCCGCTGATCAGGGATCCGGTATATATCCGGGAGGCAGATTATGTTGTGATGGAATCTACCTACGGAGACCGCAGTCATGGAGAACGTCCGGATTATCCGGCAATACTGGCAGAGATCATCCAGAGGACCTTTGACAGAGGCGGCAGTCTGGTGATCCCGTCCTTTGCAGTAGGCCGTACTCAGGAAATGTTGTATTTTATCCGACAGATCAAAGAACAGGGACTGGTTCACGGCCATGATGGTTTTACGGTATATGTAGACAGTCCCCTTGCCAATGAGGCAACTACGATCTTCAGTGAGAATGCATATACCTGCTATGATGAGGAAGCAATGGATCTTTTGAATAAAGGTATCAATCCGTTATCCTTCCAGGGATTGAAGACCTCCGTTACTACCGATGATTCCAGAGCTATCAATTTTGATGAGGACTGCAAGGTGATCATTTCCGCCAGCGGTATGTGTGATGCTGGTCGTATCAAACATCATCTGAAACACAATCTGTGGAATCCCAGAAATACCATTCTTTTTGTTGGATACCAGGCTATCGGAACTCCGGGACGGGCATTGCTGGAAGGTGCTGTGGAGATGAAGCTGTTTGGTGAGACTGTGCAGGTGGCTGCTGAAATATGCAAAATGCCGGGAATCAGCGGTCATGCTGATGTAAACGGACTTATAGAATGGGCAAAAGCCTTTGAGACGAGACCAAAACACGTATTTGTTACGCATGGTGATGATACGGTGACGGAGATTTTTGCCCAGAGGCTTAAAGAAGAGCTTGGGTATGATGCAACGGCACCCTTTAGTGGAACAGAATATGATCTTCTGGAGAACCGGTGTATCCATGAGGCTGCCGGTGTTCGGATCGTAAAGGCAACTGCTTCGCCGAAAACAACCAAGGCTGCCCGTGCATATGAGAAGCTGTTGGCTATGGGACGTCGCCTGATGTCCGTGATCCGGAAGAATGAAGGCTGCCCCAATAAAGATCTGGATCGTTTTGCAAGAGATATCCAGTCA
Organism: Ruminococcus sp. AF17-12; assembly: GCF_003479245.1. NCBI lineage: Bacteria > Bacillati > Bacillota > Clostridia > Eubacteriales > Oscillospiraceae > Ruminococcus > Ruminococcus sp. AF17-12. The sequence continues at coordinate 46,909 of NZ_QUGY01000001.1, read as the reverse complement.
CTGTGCGACAAGTGGGATAGAACAGACATTTAACTAAATAACGTTGAGACAGTTATTTTGTCAGATTATCCTATAGCAATCCTCGTAAATAATGCAATTAAGACAGTTCAGCAGAGTGCGAAAGACAAGAAAGATATCTGACACAGGATTTCACACTCTGATGGGCTGGATTAAGATGCATTATTTTAGAGGATTGCTATAAAATCACCCTGCGGAAATTTTTCGCAGGGTGATGATATATCAGATATACAAAATAAGATTATGTGAGATCAGCCTTCGTTCAATGCCTGGCGGATGGCTTTTGCAAGCTGATCCGGACATGAAGTTGGTTTGAATCCGCAGCGGATGCCTTCCAGACGGGAGATCACTTCATTTGCATCCATTCCCTCTGCAAGCTGTGCAACACCCTGTGTGTTTCCGGAACATCCGCCTGTAAACTTGATATTGTGAACTTTTTTATTATCGTCGATCTCGAACTCAATTCCCTGAGCACAGACGCCTTTTGTCTTATAAACCATTCTGGTTACCTCCTGTTCTGTTTATTTATCGATTATAGCATCTCTCAAAAAAAGTTTCCATAAAAAATAAAATTTGTTATAATGAACAATGTAGAAAAAGAAAAAGATACTGCTGAACGGAAAAAAATGTGAAATTCAGCGGGATATCATATTGAAAGAGAGGATTTACAGATCATGAAATGTGTTGGAATCATAGGAGCAATGGAACAGGAAGTAGCGAGACTGAAAGAGGTTATGGAGAATGTATCCATTACTACCAGAGCCGGAATGGATTTTTATGAGGGTGTTCTGGAAGGAAAGAAGGTAGTTGTGGTACAGTCCGGGATTGGTAAGGTAAATGCCGGCATGTGCACCCAGATCCTGGCAGATCTCTTTCAGGTGGAAGCGGTGATCAATACCGGTATCGCAGGAAGCCTTAACAATGATATCAATATTGGAGATATCGTACTTTCCACAGATGTTCTTCATCATGATATGGATGCAACCGGATTCGGATATCCGAAGGGACAGATCCCGCAGATGAAAGAGTTTTCCTTCCAGGCAGATGAGTGCCTTCGTAAGATCGCACATGATGTATGCGAGAAAGTAAATCCGGAGATCAGGGTTTTTGAAGGAAGAATTGCTTCCGGAGATCAGTTTGTATGTGATCAGGGTGTAAAAGATAATATTGTAAAGGAATTCAGCGCCTATGCTGTTGAGATGGAGGGCGCAGCGATCGGACAGGCAGCAGCTCTTAACGGGATTCCATTCCTGATCATCCGTGCTATCTCAGATAAAGCAGATAATAGTGCAAACATGGATTATCCGGCTTTTGAAAAGCTTGCAATTGAGCACAGCGTACGTCTGACCCAGGGAATGCTGAAACGGATGGCCTGATCGGAACTTTGGAGGGAACCGTCATTTTTCTTCTGCATATACTGTAAGAGATAGCAGAGAGAGGACAGCAGAAGAGTTATGATCTATCCAGATTTTTATCCGTTTTATGCTACACAGGGAAGTCCTGGTTTTTATAATGAAGAGAGAGAACAGGAAAAGGAATTTGATCTGATGAGATCATACTATCCGGATACAGCCCGAAGGATCCAGGAAAAAGCGGAAGCACAGTGTCAGCTTTTGGATTATGAGGGAAGCCGGCTGTATGATGAATATCCGGATCGTTTCATGCTCTATCACATCTGTCACCAGGTGAAAGGACAGATGGAAGGAGATACCAGTGTACAGGAGATCCCAGGAGGGTTCCTGGATGATCTGATCGAAGTACTGGTGTATCAGGAGATTTCCAGACGAAGATGCAGGAGGAGAAGGTGCAGAAAATGTTTCCGCACTGAGTATTAAAATGGCGGTTTACCCATGAACGATACAGTGATACTGGCAGAAGCGACCAAAACTGGTTCGCACAACATCTGTCCATATACAATAAAACAAAAAGTGAATATAATGGAAGTATGATGAAAACAATAAGGGAATTTTTAGAAGAACAGATTAATGAACAGCTGATACAGGCTGTTGTCAGTGGCCGCAGGACTGGCGAGGGACCTTCCAAGGTGAAGCTTCGTCCTGTGGAGCTGAAGGGTCAGATTTTTTACCAGGCGTCCATGACAGAAGGGACGAAGGTTTATCATAAGAATTTTACCAGGGAAGAGATGATCGCTTATCTGGAGTATGCCATGGAGGAATTTCGTCAGCTTCAGGCAACCGGACGCAGTCAGGATGGAAGTATCCTTATCAGCAAGAAAGGGAAAGCAACCATCAAAACAAAACAACACGGGCCTGCACAGAATGAGAAGATAAAGATCGCTCCTCATAACCGGGTGAAACAGTACATTCTCAGAGAGGGAACGGCAGCTCCGTTCCTGGTGGATCTGGGAGTTATGACAAAGGATGGGAAGATCGTTGCTTCCAGATATGATAAGTTCAGACAGATCAACCGCTTTCTGGAGTTTATCAGGGATATCCTTCCGAAGCTTCCTAAAGACAGAGAAATCACGATTCTGGATTTTGGCTGCGGGAAATCCTATCTTACTTTTGCTATGTATTATTATCTCAGAGAACTGGAAGGTTTTGATGTAAACATCATAGGGCTGGATCTTAAGGAAGATGTGATACGGCATTGCAGTGAATTGGCCAGATCTTATGGTTATGACAAGCTGCATTTTTACCAGGGAGATATTGCAGGGTATGAAGGAGTTTCTTCTGTGGACATGGTGGTGACACTTCATGCCTGCGATACAGCAACAGATTTTGCTTTGGCCAAGGCAGTGGAATGGGGGGCTCAGGTGATCCTGTCTGTCCCGTGCTGTCAGCATGAACTGAACCGTCAGATCCGAAACGAAATGCTTCAGCCTGTTATGCGTTATGGAATCCTGAAGGAAAGAATGGCAGCTCTGATCACAGATGGTCTTCGTGCCGAGCTTCTGGAAAGCAAAGGATATGAAACTCAGCTCCTTGAATTTATCGATATGGAACATACACCAAAAAATATTCTGATCCGCGCAGTAAAAACCGGAAAGAAAAAGAGCAGGGACAGTTTTTCGGATACCATGAAGGCTCTTCATGTGGCTCCTACCCTGGACAGGCTTCTTTATCCGGAAGAGTCAGCCTCACAGAAGGGAGAATGACATGATGAAGATCCTACGTAAGGGAGCGATACTGCTGGTGATCTTTGTGGCAGTAGTAGCCGGGACCTCGTTTCTGATGAACAGCCAGTCTACAGATAACCGCTCCGATATGAACGATGCCACACTTCCGGAGGTTATGGTAAAGATCGGAAGTACCCAGGCAAATAAGATGTATGGATACAGACAGCAGATGCAGACCGATTTCATGAGGGGAAGTATTACTCCGTTGGATACTACCAAAAAAGTGTCTTTTGAGATCAACCCATATGCTGATACAGTAACAGGGCTTGCTTATGAGGTACGGACTTCAGACGGAAGTAAGGTTATGGAGAACCGTAAGATCAAGAATCTCACGAAAGAGGACAACGGCTGTTTAAGTACAGAGATTGAGATCGGCAGTGACCTTCGCATGAACCAGGAGTATTCCATGCAGATTACGCTGGATACCAGTGCGGGGGAAGTTTACTACTACACAAGAGTGGTTTCCAGAACCCAGTTGAATACAGAAGCGTATCTTCAGTTTGTCAGGGATTTTTCCACAAAGTGTCTGGACAAGGAACAGGCAGATACGCTGACCGGATATCTGGAAGCGGAGGATACTTCCGGCGGAACGAATTACAATAATATTTCCATCAATTCCGGACTTTCCAATATCAGCTGGGGATCCCTTTCTCCGAAGCTCTATATGGAAGGAGTTCCGCTGATCGATGATATCAATGAAACGACTGCAAGTATCACGCTGGATTATCAGGTTTCCGCACAGGATGATGAGGGGAAAACCGAAATTTATGATGTTACGGAATTTTATCGTATGCGTTATACAGAAACAAGGATCATGCTGCTGGATTTCAAACGTTCTGCAACGAAGGTATTTGATCCATCTCAGAAGGTAGTTTCTGATGCAGGCCTGCTTCTGGGTGTCCGTGACAAGAATGTCACCTACGCTTCAGACAGCAGTGGAAAGATCGTTGCTTTTGAGCAGGATGGGGATCTCTGGTCTTATGCACCGTCCAGCGGAAAGATCACAAGGATCTTCAGCTTCCGCAAAGAGGAAGATAACGATTCCAGATATGTGCGCAACGAACATGATATCAAGATCATCCGAGTGGCAGATAACGGGGATGTGGACTTTGTATTGTACGGTTACATGAACCGTGGTGTTCACGAGGGATACAGCGGTGTCTGTGTTTATCACTACAATAGCGACCGCAATGTGGTGGAAGAAAAAGTATTCATACCAAGTACAGAATCCTACGAGTTCCTGAAGGAAGATCTTGGAACACTCACTTATGTAAACAAAAACAATCAGCTGTTTCTGCTGTTTGCACAGAAGCTGTATCAGGTAGATATTGAGACAGGAACCTCACAGGTTCTTGAAGAAGGGATCAAACAGAACCATTTTGTTGTGTCAGATACCAAGGCACATGCAGCATGGCTGATCGAATCCGGAGATGATTCAGGGAAGATCCGGGAAATTGAATTTGATTCTCTGAAAACAAGAGATATTTCGCCGGAAAGCGGAAAAAATCTGAGAGTTCTGGGATTTATGAATGAAGATCTGGTATATGGGATCCTTTCCGATGAGGACATTCTTACTGATGCCAACGGACATGAAACAGAGGGAATCAGCACATTCCGCATTGAAAGCTTTAAAGGAAAAGTGAAAAAAGAGTATCGTCAGGACGGCCTTTATATCACCAACGTAACGGTTGGCAGTACCATGATGGAGTTTGAACTTTCTGCAAAATCGGGGAATGCTTATACAGTCCAGAAAAAGGATAATATCATGAATAACAAAAAAGCATCCGGAAGCCAGATAGATGTAGCATTGATCACTACAAACCGTGCAGGAACGCTGATCCGCCTGACCATGACTCAGAAACCGGAGACAGACAGTCCGTTGCTTGTTTGTTCCAAGATCGAGAGTACTGAAGACTCATCGGTAACATTGGATACCACAGTTCCGCAGGGAGAACTTTATTATGTTTATGCATATGGTTCTCTTGACCGTATCTATACCGATCCGGCTGCAGCTGTGAAACGCGCGGATGCGCAGACTGGAGTGGTACTTAACCGTGCGCAGCAGTATGTCTGGGAACGTGGAAACAAAAAAACAAAGCTCCAGATGAATATAGAGGATGTACCGGAAAGTATACGTACAGCCAATTGGAAGAAAAAAGAACTTCAGGATAGCCTTGGTGATATGGGAACGGTGATCGATCTGACCGGCTGCACTCTTGACAATGTTCTTTATGAGGTCAGTGCCCAGAGACCGGTGATCGCCAAGACAGGAGAAAATTCCAGTGTGGTGATCGTAGGCTATGATGAATATAATACCTATCTTTATGATCCGGCAACAGGGCAGATCAGCCCGTATGGAATGAATGACAGTACAGCGCTGTTTGAGAGTGCCGGAAATGTATTTCTCACCTATATAGAAAACGTCATAGAGTGATGCCTACAGAGCAGGCCGGATGAAGGCTATGGAGTTACAGTAGGATGGCAAGACGGGAGTTCCCGTTTGGCATAAATCGGAAAACAGGAAAAACAGCTCCTGTTTTCTGGGAAAAGCGCGACAGGAAAGGGGAAAAAGCAATGTTAAGTGAAAGTATTAAAAAATTGGTACAGTATGGGGTAGAGAGTGGTATTACTCCGGAATGCGAAAGAATTTATGCAACAAATCTTCTTCTGGATGCCTTTGGGGAAAGCGAATATACAGAACCGGAGACAGAGTATGCTAAAATTGACCTTGAGGAGACTTTGAACGAACTTCTTGATGAGGCTGTAAAGAGGGGCATCATCGAGGACAGTATTGTGTACAGAGATCTCTTTGATACAAAACTGATGAACTGTCTGATGCCGCGTCCTGCCCAGGTGCAGAGAGAATTCTGGGATGCTTATAAAGAAAATCCGGAAAAAGCCACAGATTATTTTTATAAGCTGAGTCAGGACAGTAACTATATCAGACGTTATCGCGTAAAAAAAGATCAGAAATGGACAGTAGACAGCGAATATGGTAAGATCGATATCACGATCAACCTGTCCAAGCCGGAAAAAGATCCAAAGGCTATCGCAGCTGCCAAGCTGGTAAAATCCAGCAGCTATCCAAAATGTCTGCTTTGTCCGGAAAATGAAGGCTATGCAGGAAGAGTCAATCATCCGGCAAGGGAGAACCACAGGATCATCCCGATCACCATCAATGACAGTCCATGGGGCTTCCAGTACTCTCCATATGTTTACTACAATGAACATTGTATCGTATTTAACAGTCAGCATACTCCGATGAAGATCGAGAGAAATACATTTATCAAGCTGTTTGATTTTGTAAAGCTGTTCCCACATTATTTCCTTGGCTCCAATGCGGATCTTCCAATCGTAGGAGGTTCTATCCTTAGCCACGATCATTTCCAGGGCGGGCATTATACATTTGCCATGGCGAAGGCAGAGATTGAAAAGCATGTGACGATCCCGGGATACGAAGATGTGGAAGCCGGCATTGTAAAATGGCCTCTTTCCGTACTGCGTATCCGCAGCAAAGACGAGACGAGACTGATCGATCTGGCAACACATGTACTGGCAGGCTGGAGAGGATATACGGATGAGGCTGCATTTATCTTTGCAGAAACAGACGGAGAGCCGCATAACACCATCACACCGATCGCACGTAAAGTGGGAGATACCTTTGAACTGGATCTGACATTACGTAACAATATCACAACAGAGGAGCATCCGCTGGGGGTTTATCATCCGCATGCATGCTATCATCATATCAAGAAAGAGAATATCGGTCTTATCGAAGTTATGGGACTCGCTGTTCTTCCGGCCCGTCTGAAAGAAGAGCTGGAGCTTCTTGAAGAATACATTTTAAGCGGCAGGGATATCGCTTCCAATGAGAAAATTGAGAAACATGCTGCATGGGTTGCAGAATTTCTGCCAAAATATGAGAAACTTGATAAAGATAATATCCAGGAAGTCCTTCGCAGGGAAGTGGGCAATGTATTTGTTCATGTACTGGAGGATGCCGGTGTTTATAAATGCACACCAGAGGGCAGGGATGCATTTATGAGATTTATCAATACTCTGTAAAAAGTACGGAGGCACCCGGGGATGGATATGTATTTCAGGAGGAGTTTGTTTATATGAAAAACAGGGAAAAAACCGGTAAGGTCCTTCGCATAAAATGGCTTTTGCTGGCACTTGTGGCAGCTGCACTGATCTTTGTGCCGGCTGCATCGCATAAGGTGTCGGCGGCGAAGCTTGTTTATACCGTTAAGTTCAATAATAATTCAGGTACCAGCAAAAGTAAGACGTATACTGCACTGACACGGAATGTGACATTAAATACCACGATCCGGCTTCCGGCAGTACCCAAGGCTGTGGGATATCAGAATCTCGGATGGACCACACGGAAGAGGAGCAGCAAGGTAGTATATAAAGCAGGTGCCCGCGTAAAGGTCAGAAAAGATATGACTCTGTATGCGGTCCGCAGAAAGAGCAGATACTATACCGTAAACTTCTATCTTGGAAATGGAAGTACCAATTCCGCATATAAGAAGCTGCAGAAAAAAGTAGAAGAGGGTACATATTACACATTGCCTGCAGTTCCATCCAGATCGGGATATGTAAATCTTGGCTGGTCAACAGCAAAGAACGGCAAGGCATCTACTGCAAAAAAAGTAGGAACGAAGATTAAAATCTCCGGTAATATCAGATACTATTCCGTACAGATGCAGTCAGTAAAAGTAAATCTCCGCAAGGCAAACGGAACCGTATGGAAGACAGTAACACTTGGAAAGGGCGGTTACCTTAAGCTTCCATCTGTATCCAATGCGACAGGTTATACGTTTATGGGCTGGTCTAAGACCAGACGGACCGGTTCTTCCACAGATCCGGATTATGAAGCCGGCGAACTTCTGCGGATCAACAAAAACACCAATCTGTATGCGACAGTATTTAACCGTGCACTGGAGAAGGATATCAGCTCCGATGAGATGGCTCATCCGGCTATCGGTATGATGTACAGTAAGGTTATTTTTGTGGGAGATTCCCGTACTGCAGGAATACAGGCGACACTGAACAAACAGATGAGCAGTTCTGTAACAAATGGGGTTTCTTTTGTTGCAAACCCAGGAAAGGGCTTGAGCTGGTTCCGAGATACAGGATATGCACAGCTTATAGAAGAGATCGACAAAACAGAAGGTTCCAAACCGATCGCCGTTATCTTTAATCTGGGTGTCAATGACCTGGGAAATGCAGGCAATTATGTCAGCTATATGACCAGTATCGCATCCACATTGAAAAGTAAGAACTGTAAGCTCTTTTACATGTCTGTAAACCCGATCAACAGTATTATGATCACAAAAGCAGGAAGAGGCGCCCGTACAGAGGCACAGGTAAGAGAATTCAACAGCAAGATCCGTTCCGGCCTTTCTTTGTATTACAAGTATATTGATATGTACAGCGTACTTATGAAAAAAGGCTACGGGACCAATGCCCGCTATGATGGTGTGGATGACGGCGATGACGGACTTCACTACACAACAAAGACATTCAAGAGGATCTATTATTACTGCATTACTTATCTCAACACAGGAAGTATCAACGCATCTTATTATTAATGGTATTACAGACAGAAAAATCCCGTCTGCCGGAGACATTCCGCCAGGCGGGATTTTTCTGTTCGGTGGTCCGCTATTTTTCTGTCCGGCAAGGCAATTACTCCTTGCACGAACCATGAGAATAGTCTATACTTAATTCGATACGGACGTTTGGAGGTCCGCAGGGACGTGTGATCCTGAATATGAGGAATGAGGTATAGATTATGAAACTGACAACAGTGAAAGAGATTTACAGAAACCGTGAACAGTATCTTGACAAAGAGATCACTGTAGGTGGATGGGTACGAAGTGTTCGTGATTCCAAGGCGTTTGGATTCATCGTACTTCATGATGGAAGCTTTTTTGAAACTCTTCAGATCGTATATCACGATAACATGGAGAATTTCGCAGAGGTTTCCAAGCTGAATGTTGGAGCGGCCATCATTGTCAAGGGAACACTGGTAGCTACCCCTCAGGCGAAGCAGCCATTTGAGATCCAGGCAACAGAGATATCTGTAGAGGGGGCTTCCGCACCGGATTATCCACTTCAGAAAAAGAGACACAGTCTTGAATACTTAAGGACCATGACACATTTAAGACCGAGAACAAATACTTTCCAGGCTGTATTCCGTGTACGTTCTCTTTGTGCATATGCGATCCATAAATTTTTCCAGGAGAGAGGCTTTGTCTATGTGCATACACCGCTGATCACGGGAAGTGACTGTGAAGGTGCAGGAGAGATGTTCCAGGTAACAACACTGGATCCGAAGAATATTCCGCTGACAGAGGATGGAAGTGTTGATTATTCACAGGATTTCTTCGGAAAGGAGACAAACCTTACCGTGAGCGGACAGCTGAACGGAGAGACTTATGCACAGGCATTCCGCAACATCTACACATTCGGACCGACCTTCCGTGCTGAGAATTCCAACACTACCCGTCATGCAGCTGAGTTCTGGATGATCGAGCCTGAGTGTGCGTTTGCAGACCTTCAGGACGCTATGGAGCTTGCAGAGGCTATGCTGAAATACGTGATCCGTTATGTCTTTGAGAATGCACCGGAGGAAATGAACTTCTTCAATTCCTTCATTGACAAGGGGCTTCTTGACAGACTGAACCATGTGCTTAATTCTGAATTTGCACATGTGACTTATACAGAGGCTGTTGAGATCCTTGAGAAGAACAATGACAAATTTGATTACAAGGTATTCTGGGGATGTGATCTTCAGACAGAGCATGAGCGCTATCTGACAGAGCAGGTCTACAAGAGACCGGTATTTGTTACAGATTATCCGAAGGAGATCAAGGCATTCTACATGAAACTCAACGAGGATGGAAAGACAGTTGCGGCTATGGACTGTCTGGTGCCGGGAATCGGAGAGATCATCGGAGGAAGCCAGAGAGAGGATGACTACGACAAGCTGAAAACACGTATGGATGAGCTGGGTCTGAAACCGGAGGATTACGATTTCTATCTGGATCTTCGTAAATATGGTTCCACACGTCATTCCGGCTTTGGCCTTGGATTTGAGAGATGTGTCATGTACCTTACAGGTATGGGCAACATCCGTGACGTGATCCCATTCCCGAGAACTGTAAAGAACTGCGATCTTTGATCAGAACACTTTTGCACAGCAGGACGTTCTGTGCTCCTGAGATCAGCAGAGAGAAATTGGCAACAGGTATTGATATGTGTGACTGACACACAAGGGAGAACATTATGAGATTTATTCATCTTGCAGACGTGCATCTGGGCGCGGTTCCCGACAGGGGCTGCCCGTGGAGCAAAGAGCGGGAGGAAGAAATCTGGAGCACTTTCCGCCGGGTTATTGCGGGCATCCGCGAAGATCCGGTGGATTTGCTATTTATATCCGGAGATCTGTTCCACCGCCAGCCTCTTATGAGAGAGCTTAAGGAAGTAAATTATCTGTTTTCCACCATCCCGGATACCAGAGTGTATCTGATGGCAGGAAATCATGATTTTATAAGCAGAGATTCTTTTTATAATACGTTTGAGTGGAATTCCAATGTTATATTTTTCAGGAGCCGGGAACTGACCTGCGTTAAAGATCCCAGGCTTGATGTCTATGTATATGGACTGAGTTACTATGACCGGGAAATAAAAGACGGACTTTATGATCAGGCTGCCCCTGTCCAGAAAGAAGGAATCCATATTCTGCTGGCCCATGGCGGCGATGAGAAGCATATTCCTCTCAGTGCAGCAGCTCTGGCGGCGTCAGGCTTCGATTATGTGGCGTTAGGGCATATCCATAAGCCGCAGATCCTGATCCGTGACCAGGCGGCCTTTTCCGGGGCTCTGGAGCCCATTGACAGGAATGACACAGGGGAACATGGATATATGGAGGGACGACTGATCAACGGAAGGATCCGTACAGAGTTCGTTCCCTTTGCCTGCCGTTCCTATCAGCAGCTGGTAATGACACTTCACGAGGAAACCACACAGATATCTCTGGAAGAAGCAATAAAATCCCAGATTTTCCGCAGAGGAGGAAGAAATATCTACAGGATCATTCTTCAGGGAATGCGTTCGCCGGATATTCTTCTGATTCCTGAGAAACTGAAAAGTCTCGGAAATGTTACCGATGTTGTGGATGAATCCTGGCCGGCGTATGATCTTGGTGAGCTCTACAAACGCTACAGCGGTACTCTGATCGGTGATTATATCGGCTATTTTCTGGCCAAAAAGGGTATGGATACCGTGGAAAAAAAGGCGCTGTATTATGGGCTTCAGGCATTGCTTGAGACAGGTAGCCGGCGATAAGGGGCATCACAGGAGGATAGCATAAGATGGTTATCAGACGTTTAAAAATAAAAAATTTCGGGAAGATCCGGGACAAGGATATGGAGCTTTCACCTGGGATTAACGTACTTTACGGTGAAAATGAGAGTGGAAAAACTACCACACATACATTTATCCGCTCCATGTTTTACGGCGTTCGCAGACTGCGGGGAAAGGCTGCTCTGAACGATACATATACAAAATATGAACCATGGGAAAATCCGGCAGAATATGGTGGGATTATGTGGTTTACAAGCAAGGGGAAGAAGTATCGTCTTACCAGGAATTTTTATAAAGAAAAGAAGCTGGGAGAGCTTCTCTGTGAAGATGATGGCAGCCTTGTAGATGCGGAACAGGGAGCTCTTGGGACTATTCTCGGAAATGTAAGTGAGGCAGTTTATGATAATACGGTGTCTGTGGCACAGCTGAAAAGCGTTACAGGAAAAGATCTCGTACGTGAACTGCAGAATTACATGGCCAGCTACCAGGGAACCGGTGACAGTTCCATTGACATGGGACGAGCCATGCAGATGCTGAAAATGTCCAGAAAAGGATATCTGACAGAAGCGGCCCGGCGAAAAAAGGAGCTGGAAAAGGAAAAAGAAAAGATTTCCGCAAATATGGAATATATCCGCAGAGAAATCCGTGAACTGGATGAGAAGCGTGAGCGGATCATGCAGCAGCAGGATGGGATGAACATAGGTACCAGAGAACGGAGTACTGAGGATCTTCTTGAGCTTCGGATCGATCGTGTAAAAAGAAGGCGGGAGCTGACAGATGCAGTTCTGACAGTTGTGCTGCTTGGCGGGATTGCCGGTACCGGCTGCCTGGCAGCTTTTTCCGGGCAGGTCATTTTCAGTGTTCTGGCAGGCGTGGCAACTGCGGCGATTTCTGTAGCGGCATTGTTTTTTCGTATACGGCTCAGCAGGGAGCTGAATAAGAGAGAACGTCAGAGAGAGCGCTGGCTTTCCAGACATGAGGAGCTGACCTGGAACCGGAACAGTCTGGACAGTGACTACGAAGAGAAGCATACAGCGCTGGAGAACCTGCAGGCAGAGTTGACGGAATGTGAAGAAAACACAGAAGTGATCACTCCGGAGGAAACAGAAATCCAGGCGCTGAATATGGCTATGGAGACTATTGAGGCACTTTCCGGAAACATTACAGATCAGGTAGGGATCCGTCTGAAAAAACGTACATCTGAGATATTAAGTGAGATCACCGGTGGCAGATATCAGGAGGTTCTGATGGATGAGGCACTGCATATGTCTGTGAACACAGGGGAGCGTATCGTATCCATTGAGAGACTGAGTCGCGGGACACTGGAGCAGATTTATTTTGCCCTTCGTATGGCAGCAGGAGAGCTTTTCTGCAAAGAGGAACCGTTCCCTGTGATCCTTGATGATGTATTTGGCATGTATGATGAAGAACGTCTTGCAGCGGCTCTCAGATGGCTGCATAAAGAAAACAGACAGGTGATCATAAGTACCTGCCATAAAAGAGAAATGGAGATCCTGGATAAAGAGAGGATTCCCTATCAGAAGCTTCCTATGTGAGCTTTTGCAGGAATATTTCAGCATAAAGATCAAAAGCAAAGCAGACAGCAGATGCGGATCATGGATATCCGTCTGTTACAGAAATATAAAGCGGCTGCGCTTTCTGAGAGACTGTTATATCGTTCTCAGAAGGTGCAGCCGCTTTGCGTGCATTATGATTTATTTATTTCTCATGCTGGCTCATGTAATTTGTTACGCAGCGTTTGATTCTGTCTACCGGATTCAGAAGGTGGCTGACAGAGTTATCATGGTTCAGCGTATCAATGATCAGAGCAATATATTTGCTCATATCGCAGCTGATGTAGTATGGCTTCTCAAGAAGCTCCGGTGACTGATAAACCAGGTTAGTAGTAAGAAGCTTGTCGAAGTAGCCCTTCTTGTAAGCATCGTCAAATTTATCAAGACCATCGGTAAAGAATCCGAAGGTAGAGCAGATGTAAACTCTGCCTGCTCCTTTCTCTTTCAGGAGAGACGCGATCTTAATGATCGTATCACCGGAGGAGATCATATCATCGATCAGGATCATATCCTTGCCCTCGATCTTTGGTCCGAGGAATTCGTATGCTGCGATCGGGTGACGGCCGTTTACATATCTTGAGTAATCCAGACGTTTATAGTACATACCCATATCAACACCGAGGACATTGGCGAGATAGATCGCACGGTTCATGCTTCCTTCGTCCGGGCTGATCGTCATGAAATGATCCTTATCGATATGGAGTCCCTTTTCATTATTAAGAAGAGCCTTGATGAACTGGTAGGATGGCTGTACAGTCTCAAAACCATGAAGAGGAGTCGCATTCTGTACACGGGAATCATGTGCATCAAAGGTGATGATATTTTCAACACCCATATCGATCAGCTCATGAAGTGCATTGGCACAGTCAAGAGACTCTCTTCCGACACGTTTGTCCTGGCGGCTCTCATAGAGATATGGCATGATCACGTTGACTCTGCGGGCTTTTCCGCCTACAGCGGCGATAACACGCTTCATATCCTGGAAGTGATCATCCGGGGACATAAGATTCGTGTAAGGTCCGATCGGATAGGATAAGCTGTAATTTGTCACATCTACCATTACGTAGATATCATCACCGCGGACAGATTCGTTGATGGTACATTTACCCTCACCGGAGCCGAAACGTGGAGTCTTGGCTTCAATAATGTAAGAATCGCGCTTGTATCCCTCGAATGCAAAGGAGTCCATTCCAGGATACTGTCTTTCGGCACGCCATTTGACCAGCCAGTCATTCACCTTCGCGCCTAATGAGCTGCAGCTCTGAAGGGGAATCAGTCCAAGTCTTCCTACCGGGAGTGTGGAAAAATCTTTTGTATTTACCTGTGCCATTTTAATTTCCTCCTAAAAATATTTTCTGTATACGGATGTCCTTCCCGATCAACGATATCATCTGATAGTTGCTGGCAATTCGGGAAAATGTTCTCTCGGAATAGGTATCCGAGAAATTTTTGAGCGTCAGATTCGTGGAAATGATCGTGGATTTCCTGCGCATGATCCGCTCATTGAGACAGAGAAAAAGCTGTGAAGATACGAAACTGTTGGTAAGCTCCGTTCCCAGGTCATCAATGATCAGAAGATCACAATCATAGATCAGTTCCTCGTCTGTGCCGGTATCTTTTCGGGAAAAAGAATTCGCAGCCATCATATCAAAAAGATCGTAGGCTGAAAAGTACAGAACACAGTGGGTGGATCTGAGAAGCTCCCGTGCGATGCAGTGTGAAAGAAAGGTTTTTCCCACACCGGTATCACCATATAAAAACAGGTTTTCAAATTTATGGTCGAAGTTCTGCACAAAGCGTTGTGCAGTATCATAGGCCCGTCTGGCTGTTTCCAGGGCAGACAGTCCCGTGGCTTCGTTTTTTATTGTAGCAGAATAATAGTCAAATGAAAAGCTGTCAAAATTCTCTTTTTCGAGAATTTCATTCAGATTGGACTGTGCATAAAGCAGCTCGATCTCAGCTTTTTTAAAACAGGTGCATTTCCGGCTGCCGATATAGCCGGTATCCTGGCAGTCAGGGCAGGTGTAAGGCATCTCCAGATAGTCTCCGGGAAAGCCGTTTGCAACAAGAAGGGTGATCCGTTCATCGGAAAGCTCCTGAATGGCTGCCTTCAGATCTGAAGTTCCCTTTTCTTCGCCGTTTAAAAGACGTCGGACTTTGTCGGCACTTAAAGTTGCCACCTCGTCATCGATCTCTTTCAGACGGGGAATCTTTCCGTAGGCTTCGGCTGTGTGTTCCTCCAGAATGCGGTGATTCTGTGCCTGCCGGCGGCTGTATTCTCTCATTATAGTATCATATTGAAAATTCTGTAAAGGCATAAAGCGCTCCTTCCAGTTTCTGTTACTGATTATTTAAAAGACGTTTCTCATATTCCGCAAAATCATAATCACGCTGGTGGAAATTATTGAAGCGGTTGCTATTCTGAGGCTGGGTCTGGGGTTGCTTCTTCCTGGAAACAGATTTCTCAAGCTGGCGTTTTTTGTGTGCGGCATCCAGAAGCCGGATATCCTCCAGCGTATGTACGTTTTTCTTTTTCCAGCCGGAGAGGATCTTATCCGCATACTGGAAACTGGGCTGTCCGGTGGAAAGGACAGTACGGCTGCAGGCTTCCTGGATCAGCTCCAGATCAAAACCGTAGGTCTTGCGCCAGGTATCAATGTAAGTGATCTCGTTATCAACAGGGTTGCGGCCGCTGATCCCCATAGCCTTCAGGATCGTGTAATAATCCTTGGAAAAACGGGAGCTGGCATCCCGTGCCATCTCGACGGTGGTGATGCCGTCTTTTGCCCAGGCGAGTGCAACTGTTTCAATATAACGCATACTCTTGCGGCCTCTGGAAACACAGTATTCCACCAGATATTCGATGAGATCCGCAGACATATGGAGCTCATCATAGAAAAAAAGGATCTTCTGCATTTCTGTAGGCGTCAGTGTTTTGGTCAGATACTGCTCTGTGATATAGAGAAGCTGACTGATCTCTTCGTTTTGCTTAAGTTCTCTGATCCGGTCAGGAGTGAGACTGAGAATGTAATCAGCGGAGCTCGGGACTCCCGGATCCGTGTTTCCGGAAGCGGAAGCAGAATTGCCGGAACCGGTGAAAGTATCCATGGAAGCGCTGCTCTCTCTATGACCGGTATCAGCAAAAGGTTCCAGCAAAGTGATCCCGGAAAGCTTCTGCTCTGCAGTATAGGCTAATGCGATCAGTTTCTCACCTTCCCAGTATTTCAGTGCACGGGAAATATCTCTTTCCGTGCAGAAAAGGCTGTCTGCCATATGCTCCAGGCTGAAAGAAGAAGGAGTGGCAGATACCATCCGGAGAAGGTAGATATATACCTTTACGAACTCCCCGTTGGCACGAGGCATGAAATTGTCAATAAAGCGATTGGAAAGAATCGTTACCCCCAGTTCAGAGGAATTCTGAAGTGAAATCAGGCTCATGATCAGCAGCTCCCTTTCTAAAATACGGCAGATATTTCAGGCGATATCCCAAAGTCCGCCATGCTAAAAAGGATTATAGCACAACCGCTTTTACTTGAGAATAGTCTATTTTCACAGAAGTTGTGCACCAATTTCCATGTGGAAAATGTGGATAGTGTGGAAAACTTTGAGGATAACATTATCAGCAACTAATAAAAACCTTAATTTTGTAAGAAAAATGCGGTATTTGTTGGATTTGGCTGTTGAATTATGTCAAGTAGGTTATACACAAAAAAATCCACATGCCAGGCACGTCTGAAATGTGCATAAGCATGTGGATAATGTGGATAATTATTTTCCGAGAAGGTGTTCTCCAATGTTTACAACGTCTCCGGCGCCCATAGTTATCAACAGATCACCATGTGCACAACTTTTTAAGAGGAAGCTCTCGATCTCATCAAAAGTCGGGAAATATTCGCAGGGGGTTCCAAGTTCCTGGATCTGTTTCTGGAGATCCTGGGAAGAAATACCAAGATTGTCTGTTTCTCGTGCGGCATAAATATCAGCCAGTACAACATGATCGGCCAGAGTCAGTGCTTTTGCAAATTCAGGAAGAAGAGCTTTGGTACGTGTGTAGGTATGAGGCTGGAATACACACCATACCTTCTGATGCGGATAATTCTTTGCAGCATGAAGGGTTGCCTCGATCTCGGTTGGATGATGAGCGTAATCATCAATGATGGTGACACCGCCGATCTCGCCTTTATACTGGAAACGACGGTCTGTACCGGTAAAGCTTCCGAGACCTTTGACGATCACATCATCCGGAAGGTCCAGAAGGCGTCCTATGGCAATAGCAGCCAGCGCATTGGATACATTGTGGATGCCCGGTACACGAAGGTAATAGCTGCCGATCTTTTTGCCCCGGAAGAGAACGGAGAAGGAAGGATGTCCGTATTTATCCCAGGTAATGTCTGCTGCGGTGTAATCGGCATCGTGCTCCAGACCATAGGTAAGAACATTGCATGGAAGCTCCCGGGTGATCGTCTCATACTTCGGTGTGTCGGCGTTGATGATTAGAGTACCGTCAGCAGGGAGAAGCTCTGCAAATTTCCGGAAGGAATGGCGGATGTCATCGATGTCCTTGAAGAAATCCAGATGATCGGCATCCATGTTCAGGATCACACTGATCTTAGGGAAGAAGCTTAAAAAGCTGTTGGTGTATTCGCATGCCTCTGTGATAAAGGTCTCAGAATTTCCAACGCGGATATTTCCGTGGATAGCAGGAAGGATTCCGCCAACACTGATGGTAGGATCACAGTCGCCCTCAAGAAGGATATGAGAAACCATGGAAGTAGTAGTGGTTTTTCCGTGGGTTCCGGAAATTGCGATCGGTGTATCGTAGTTCCGCATGATCTGTCCCAGAAGCTCTGCACGGGTGAGCATTGGAAGCCCTTTTTCTTTCACACAGGCAAATTCCGGGTTGTCCGGGTGGATCGCTGCTGTATAGACAACCACATCTACATCATCCTTGATGTTGGAAGCACGCTGTCCGTAATAGATCACAGCGCCACGTTCTTCCAGTGTGCGGGTCAGCGGGCTGGATTTGGCATCGGAACCGGAAATCCGGAAATTTTCTTCCAGAAGGATCTCGGCAAGGCCGCTCATGCTGATGCCTCCGATTCCGATGAAATGAATATGGAGCGGTTTATGAAAGTCTATCTGATACATAATAATCTCCTTATATATATGTTATTTTCGTAGCTCTTTTGTCTGTTTTATTATAACGCCAACAGAAACAATTGAAAAGTGGTTCTTTTGGCTAAAAAAGCGGTTTTTTCCGGAATATAAAAGTAACCAGAAAATAACATCGAAAAATGTTGAAAATTACCAGAGGAATGAAAAAAATGATGAGTCTTACCAATTTATAATATACAATAGCGATAAAAAAAGTAAAATACAGCTAAAATAATTGTAAAAAATGTTCACTAACACAGTAAAGTATGCTATAATGGAATAATCATAACATACAAGAGGTGATCGCATGATTAAGAAAGAGATGATTGCCATGCTCTTGGCCGGTGGGCAAGGCAGCAGGTTAGGAGTTTTGACAGAAAAGGTTGCAAAGCCGGCAGTCGCTTTTGGTGGTAAATATCGTATCATCGATTTTCCACTGAGCAATTGTATTAACTCGGGAATTGACACGGTGGGTGTGCTGACACAGTACCAGCCTCTCCGCCTGAATACACATATCGGTATCGGTATTCCGTGGGATCTTGACCGCAATGAAGGCGGTGTCACAGTCCTTCCTCCGTATGAGAAGAGCACAAGCAGTGAATGGTACACAGGAACTGCCAATGCGATCTATCAGAATCTGGCTTATATGGAGCAGTATAACCCGGATTATGTACTGATCCTTTCCGGTGATCATATCTATAAGATGGATTACGAAGTGATGCTGGATTTCCACAAGGCGAACAAGGCAGATATTACAATTGCGTGTATGCCGGTTCCCATTGAGGAAGCCAGCCGTTTTGGTATTATGGTTACTGATGAGAGCAGCCGTATTACTGAGTTTGAGGAGAAACCGGAGCATCCAAGCAGCAATCTTGCATCCATGGGTATCTATATTTTCTCATGGCCGGTTCTTAAGGAAGCACTGATCGCCCTGAAGGATCAGAATGGCTGCGACTTCGGTAAACATATCCTTCCGTACTGTAAAGAGAAAGGACAGCGCCTTTTTGCTTACGAGTACAACGGCTATTGGAAAGATGTAGGAACTCTTGGTTCTTACTGGGAAGCAAATATGGAGCTGATCGATATCATTCCGGAGTTTAATCTTTATGAGGAATTCTGGAGGATATACACCAAGGGAGATGTGATCCCGCCACAGTATATTTCCGCAGATGCAGTTGTGGACAAGTGTATCATCGGTGAGGGAACAGAAATCTATGGTGAAGTACATAATTCAGTGATCGGTCCGAATGTTATCATCGGCAAGGGCAGTGTGATACGTGATTCTATTATCATGAAGAATACAGCAGTTGGTGAGAATGTTGTTATGGATAAAGCTATCGTGGCAGAAGATGTTGTCATCGGAAATAATGTTGTGATCGGATGCGGCGAGGAAGTACCGAATGTTCTGAAACCGGCTGTATATTCCTTTGGACTTGTGGCTATCGGCGAAAACAGCGTGATTCCGGAAAGTGTCAAAATCGGTAAGAATACCGCTATCGCCGGTGTTACAACAAAAGAAGACTACCCTGACGGAGAACTGGCAGCCGGCCAGGTAATTGCAGCAAAGGACGGTGGGAAAGAATGAGAGCGATAGGTATTATTTTGGCAGGCGGTAATAATAA
The DNA here is from genome assembly GCF_003479245.1 of Ruminococcus sp. AF17-12. Taxonomy (NCBI): domain Bacteria; kingdom Bacillati; phylum Bacillota; class Clostridia; order Eubacteriales; family Oscillospiraceae; genus Ruminococcus; species Ruminococcus sp. AF17-12. The sequence continues at coordinate 27,026 of NZ_QUGY01000001.1, read as the reverse complement.
CCGCATGAGAGAATTATCAAACAAAAGAGCAATCGCGGCAATGCCTATTGCAGGAAGTTACCGCGCGATCGACTTTGCCCTCAGCAACATGGCAAATTCACATATCCAGAAGGTTGCTGTGCTGACACAGTATAATGCCCGTTCCCTTAACGAGCATTTGAGTTCATCCAAATGGTGGGATTTCGGAAGAAAACAGGGAGGACTTTATGTCTTTACTCCAACCATTACCAGAGACAACAGCTTATGGTATCAGGGTACTGCAGATGCTATCTATCAGAACCTGAGCTTTTTAAAGAACAGTCATGAACCCTATGTGGTGATCGCTTCCGGTGATGGAATCTACAAGCTGGATTACAATAAAGTCCTGGAGTATCATATCGCAAAGCGGGCAGATGTTACCGTTGTATGTACTACATGCAAGGATCAGAGCCAGGTTGAAAGATTTGGTGTTCTCCGCATGAATGAGGACTGTCGGATCGAGGAATTTGAAGAGAAACCGATCGTTTCCTCCTATAATACAGTATCTACTGGTATCTATGTCATCCGAAGAAGGCAGCTGATTGAACTGATCGAGCGTGCTGCCCAGGAAGGAAGGCATGATTTTGTAAATGATATTCTTATCCGTTACAAAAATCTGAAGAGGATTTACGGATATAAGATCGATAACTACTGGAATAATATCTCTACTGCAGAGGCTTATTATCAGACAAACATGGATTTCCTGAAACCGGAAATCAGGAACTATTTCTTCAAACAGGAGCCGGCGATCAAGACCAAGATCGCAGATGTACCTCCTGCTAAGTACAATCCGGGTGCAACTGTGAAGAACAGTCTGGTATCCAGCGGATGTATCATCAACGGAACCGTGGAGAACTCTGTTCTGTTCCGTGATGTATTTGTAGGAAATAACTGTGTGATCAAAAACTCTGTGATCCTTAATGACGTATATCTTGGAGATAATACGCATATTGAGAATTGCATTGTTGAGAGCCGGGATACCATCCGGGCGAATTCATATTACAGCGGCGAAGAAGGAGAAGTGAAGATCGTCGTAGAGAAAAACGAACGCTACGTATTATAAATGCGGAAGATCAGATTTCCGCAGATACGGTTAGCGAAATGAAAGGGGCAAGTAGCAATGAATATTACAGATGTACGTGTGAGGAAGGTAGCGAAAGAAGGGAAAATGAAGGCCGTTGTGTCTGTCACAATAGATGATGAGTTTGTGGTACATGACATCAAAGTGATCGAAGGCGAGAAGGGGCTGTTCATCGCAATGCCAAGCCGTAAGGCAAGCGACGGTGAATATCGTGACATCGCTCATCCGATCAATTCAGCAACGAGAGAGCAGATCCAGACGATCATCCTGGACAAGTATCAGGAAGTAATGGCTGAGGAAGCTGAGAATGAGGTTCTTATGGAGGCTGCGGAGTAAGAGAAGCAGCTTCAGGGGGGATTACATCAGAGAAGTATTCTCGTAGCTGATGATTTTTGAATTGGAACAGCATAGAATAAAAACTGCCGTTTTACAGATAAATCTGTGAGAGGGCAGTTTTTTCATGCTCCGGAAAACAAAAAAACGCTTTCCAGTTCATAAATATTTAAATTATTACGTATTTGTTACAAAAATAAAATAAAATTATTGCTTTTTATGAAAAATGTGTTATACTAGAATCCATGAAAGGACGAAAGGTGTTTATATGAAGAATAGAAAAGTTTTCACATTACTGCTTACAGGTATGCTGACCCTTTCCATGGGAAGCACCGTATATGCATCAGGTACAGACGCTGCGATCGCAGAGGCACAGGCGGAGAAACAGGCCGCTGAGGAGGGTCTTGCGCAGGTACAGAGCAGCATCGGCACACTGGAGAGCAAGAAGCAGGAGCTGGAGAGCTATCTGGCTGATTTAAACGCACAGTATGAGGATCTTACCAACAGCATTTCTGAGCTTAGTATCCAGGCTGCTGAGAAGGAAGATGAATTAAATAAAGTAAAAAAAGAACTGAAAAAAGCAAAGAAAGCTTCTGCAGATCAGTATGAATCCATGAAGCTTCGAATCGCATATATGTATGAAAATGCCGGAACTTCCGCACTGGAGACACTGCTTTCTTCCGAAAGCCTTGCAGAATTCCTCAATCGCGCGGAGAATGCGATCCAGATTTCTACATACGACAGAGACATGCTGGATAAATATGTGAGTCTTCAGAAGAATATCCAGGAGAATGAGAAAAAGGTTGAGACGGAGTCCGCAGAGATCGATGATCTTATGACGGAGCGTGCAGCCAAACAGCAGGAAGTGCAGTCCATGGCTTCCAGCACAAGCGATGATATTAACTCTTATGTAAACCAGATCAGCGCCAGCCAGGAAGAAGCTCAGCAGCTGATGGCAGATATCAGTAATGCAGACAGCAGTATTACCGCTCTGGTACAGCAGGCAGAGGCGGAGAAGGCTGCAGAAGAGAAAGCTAAGGCTGAAGCGGCAGCAGAGGCTGAGAGACAGGCAGCAGAAGCGGCAGCCCAGGAAGAAGCCGATCAGGATAACGAGGACAGTGAAGAGGCTGATTCTGACGATGATTACGGCTATGATCCGGAGGAGGATACAACCGAGTCTTCCAGCAGTTCTACAAGTACAGACATTGTTGTAGAGGAGGAAGAGGAAGCGGATGATGTACAGTCCGGAAGTTCCGAAGATGTTTCCGAGGACAGCTCCCAGGAGGAGGTTTCTGAGGAGGTTTCCAATGATGAGACAGCTTCCGAGGAGACGGAAGATGCCTCTGCGGATACGTCCGATTCCGGTTCTTCCAGTCAGGGAACATATCTTGGAAACTTTACACTGACCGCATACTGCAACTGTGCACAGTGCTGCGGTACAGCCGGCAATCTTACCGCCAGCGGAACAGTTCCGACAGCAGGACGTACCGTTGCTATGGCAGGTGTTCCGTTTGGGACCAAGCTTCTGATCAACGGCACTGTTTATACGGTAGAGGATCTGGGAACTCCTTACGGACATGTGGATATCTATTGTGGAAGCCATTCTGAGGCATTAAGTTTCGGACTTCAGTCTGCAGATGTATATCAGGTGGGCTGATCCGGAAAAATCCATAGGAGAATATTTAAGAGAAACACAGCGCTGCAGGATCGTATGCTGATCCTTGCAGCGCTGCTTTTGTATGCATGACGCAGATATGTGTTTCGTGAAGTGTAGTGTGTGGAAATTCACAAATTTCCTGCAATCCGGAGATTTTACAGATACGGCGTACCCGGGATCTCCGGATAGGTTCCCATACCGATGAGAAGCTCAAGGCCTGTCTGACGGCCTTCCAGTACAGCAGCTTTTACAGCACTGGCATCACCGGAGATGGCGATGATCACTTCATTGGAATGACTGGTACCGATATTCGGAGTCATATATTGTGTAATGGATACTGCTGCGGATTTCACGGCATTATCTGCCATCACAAGACCGATAGCAGCCGGAGAACCTGCCATGAAACCAAATGCTTCACCCAGAGGTGTGCCGAAGGCTTTATGGATAGCAGGACCTGCACTTGCGGAAAAAGCAAACTCCAGGTGGCCGGATTCGCTGATGTAGACCTCACCTGCATATTTGTTAGTCAGTTCCAGAGCCAGAGAAATGGCGTGACGCACGTCGGATACATCATTTCCGCCAAGGACGATATAGTTTCCATGACCGCCCCAGCCCTTGGTGTCTCTTGGAAGTTCAATGGAAAGGACTTCTGTATTTGTGGCTTTTACTGCATCGTCAATAGCTGTGATCTGGCCGGCAGCGCCTGTTCGGGAACTGAAAAGCCCCAGACAGTGGTATTGGGTACCTACGTTCATCTTTTTAAGCAGAGAATCATCAACTCCGGAGATCACGAGTCCGATTGTGTCAAGGACTGCGGTCCCTACAAATTCAGTCCGTGTGCAGTTGGTGCTGATGTTATGAATATCGTGTATATCCATGTGGAAAAATCCCCCTTTTTGCTGAAAACTCATTAGTTTCAGTATAGCATCAGAGAGGGGAATTTGAAAGTGAAAATTGACAATATCATTTGTAAATGGCAGGTTTACATAGTAGTAAACGGCATTGTAAAATGTAAACTTAAAAAATAAAATTAAGTTGACATTCAAATCCTGCTGTGTTAAATTGTTAACAGCGAAAGAGCGGATATCATTTATAAAGGACAGGAATGATCTTCCGACAGGAAAAGCAGAAAAGGAAAGAAAGGATACAGATTATTATGACAACAGTGGCAGCAGGCAGAAGCAAGACGTATGATCTTGTTTACATTGCAGTTTTTGCAGTAGTGATGGCAGTTTGCTCATGGATTTCCATTCCGGCACAGGTACCGTTTACTCTGCAGACATTCGGAGTATTTATGGCAGTTGGTGTGCTTGGAGGAAAAAGAGGAACTCTGGCAGTTCTGGTTTACGTTCTTCTTGGAGCAGTAGGAGTTCCGGTTTTTGCAGGATTTTCCGGAGGCATTGGAGCTCTTCTCGGAAATGCAGGTGGATATATCATTGGATTTATCTTTTCTGCACTTGTTATGTGGGCAATTGAGCATGTTTTTGGCAGAAAGCCGGTTGTTCAGATCATTTCTATGGTCGTTGGGCTGATCGTATGCTATGCCTTTGGAACCGCATGGTTTATGTTTGCTTACACAAGAAGCACAGGTCCGGTAGGTCTTATGGCAGTTCTTGGCTGGTGTGTGTTCCCGTTTATCATTCCGGATCTTATCAAGATCGCGCTGGCTTATGTTTTATCAGGAAAGGTACGTAAATATGCAAGATAAAAGCATTGCTGCGGCATATGCTTCTGATGAGGGCACAGAGGGAATGATCATTCCTCTGCGCCCTCATCATGGTATGTGCCTGGCGTATTTTAAGGGGGAAGGCTACAGTAACGGTTTTACTGCACATATGGCCGAGATGCTGAAGATTTTTCTGGAGGGAAAGAAAATAAGGCTTCATGTGGATACGGATGAGATCTGCTCTGCCTGTCCGAATAATCTGGGCGGACATTGTGAAGCCGGAGATAAAGTGGCAGAGTATGACAATGCCGTGCTGGAAAAATGTGGACTGAAGGCCGGACAGACATTGCACTTCAGCGAATTTACAAAAAAAGTCCAGGAAAAAATCCTTGCGATGGATAAACGTAAGGAAATCTGTGGAAACTGCCAGTGGAACAGTATCTGCGAAGAACAGAAGAGCCGCTGGGCATAAAAGAAAGCAAAAATATAGAAATATAAAAAGTATATGATCTGAGAATGCTGGAGGAAATGGCAATGGCTGTTGCATTTCCTGAAATGATGTCTTGGAATATATACTTTTTTTTGTTTGAAGTATCAGATAATAATATAAATATTTTGAAAACAATTTTCAGTTGAGAAAAAAACAACAATAACCGTGAGGCTTTTTTGCCAGATATGTATAGACAAATAATTTAAGCATTGATAAAATGACGATATGTTAGTTTGGACAAACTAAAGCGTGCTTGACAGAGCACTTCTGTAGAAACTGACATATGTTGAATATCCTGCAGAAGAAATTTCAATTAACCAGAGCAGCTGTAAGGTCATGATCTGGTATAAAGTTGTGTAATATAAAAGACAAAGAGGAGGACAGGTATGCATAAGTGGAAGCTTTTTAAGAAGTCAGCTGCGCTCGTACTGAGCTCAGCGGTGATCGCGTCAGGAGTGCCGGTAACGGCAATGGCGTCTGAGGCGGAAGTTTTTAGTGACGTGTCAGGAGAAACACAAGGAGAGACAGCACAGGAAGAAGGAGAGAACGAGGATCAGGAGTCTGTTTCCCAGGATCAGCCGGAAGTTGGTGAAGCTTATATTCAGTCGGAAGAGCCAGAAGAAAGTGATGCAGAAGCTATTCAGGAAGAAGTAGCAGAAATTTCAGCAGAAGAGATTCAACAGGAAGAGGAACCGCAGATCCAGGAGGATACAGAAGAGGCATTCGGTGATGGAGAAGCATTTATGGCAGAAGCAGGCGAGGTTCTTCAGGATGCTTCTGAGATCACTGTTGCAGGAGTGAAATATCTCTGGTCCATGCAGCCGGCAGAGGGATATACACAGATAGGAACAACAGGCGTTTATGTAAAAGTGGCAGATGGACAGACCGCTCTGAACGGAAAACTGTACGGAACGACAACTTTAAGTTATTCGGAATTTTATGCTGGGGATACCACTCAGGAGAGCTATGACGCTATCACTTCGGCAACAACGAGTAAAAATCAGATTTTTGTTAATGAGGACAGCACAGAGGTGACCTCTTCCGGATATCAGATCCAAGGTGTGAAGAATGTAAGTGTTGCAGTGGATGCGGAAACCTATGTAGATGCACAGGCGCTGAAAGCTGCTTCCAAGCTTCCGAGAGAGGGTGTCTATACAGAGGCAGCAGATATTACGCTGAATGAAGCACCGTCACAGGAAACAGGACAGTATAAAACTCTGAATACAGACGGAACATATAGTGCAACAAAATTCGATGTAAAAGCAACGGTCACAGATGCATCCGCCCAGATTCAGGCACCATCGATCTGGGGTGATTACATGCTGGTGGTAAAAGAAGCCGGCACAAAATATCTCCGCAATTCCAGACAGGGTGATTTTGCTGTAGGCGGAAATACACTGGGAGTGATCCTTGAAACTGCCAGTGGCAAGAAGGTAGGACTTCGTCATACCTATGAAATCTGGGTACAGCCCTACGAACTTGCGTTTTCAGCAGGATCCGGGCTTATCGGGGAAAAAATTTCAAAGGTGACTTATATTACTCCGGACGGCTCCTATGTATATGAGTTCGGAGACAAAGCTCCTCTTGTAAAAAAACAGCCTGAAGCAGGAATGAAGGTACAGGCAGCTTTTGTAAAAGAAAATACAACCCAGGTTAAAGTTGATGACCTTGACAAATATGAAAACCCTAAGGTTTCCGTATACTACACAACAGGAAGTGGCCATGGTAAAAAGACAACGTATGTTGTAGATCATGCAGTGGCAGAGAATGGGGTGGTAACCTTTGACAGCAGTGTAGCCAGGGCCGGGGATGAGATCTACACGGTTATGATCTCAAGCGACAATTATGTGGATATGACAAAAAATATCACACTGACAGGCCAGCCGATCACGGTTTCCAATGTTTCCTATTACTGGGTAAAGGGAGCGGTGGATGGATATACACAGATTCCGGGAACAGATATTTATTATAAGGTGGCAAATGGACATCAGGCACTGACAGGAACACTTTACGGTACGGCATCTCTGTCATACGAGGAATTTTATGCAGGAGATGCAACGAGCCGCAAATATGATTCCGTTACATCTGCCACAACCAGAAAAAGCACTGCTTTCGGAAATGCAGATGTTCAGAATCTGACAGAAAATGGCTATGAGATCGCAGGAGTAAAAAAGGTTAATGTAGCCACAGATGCAAAAACATACATAGAGGCGCAGATCCTTTCAGAAGCGGGAGAACTTCCGGAAAGCGGAGTATATACAGAAGCAGCAGGGATCACCCTGGGACGTACTCCGACGGTAGAGCCTGGGCAGTATAAAACACTGAATACAGATGGAACATACAGTGCTACAAAATTTAATGTAAAAGCAACTGTGACAGATGCGGAGGCAACACTCAAAACATCTTCTCGCTGGGGAGATTATGAGATTGATGTAAAAGAAACCAGCACAAAATATCTCCGCAATACAAAGAGTGATTCCGATTTTGCAGTTAACTCCGGGATTCAGGGAATGATCCTGGAAACAACAGACGGCGGAAAATATGGCATGCGTCATATGAACGAGATGTGGCTGAAGGTGTATAAGGTTGCCTTTGCAAAAGATACAGGTCTTGAGGGAAAAACCGTAAACAAGATCACGTACATTATGGCAGACGGCGCGTATGTATATGAATTTGCAGATGGTATTTATGTTAAACCGCAGGCAACAGAAGAGATGGCTGTTTCTCCGGAATTTACGGACAGCACCCATGTTAAGCTTGCAAATCTTGATAAATACAAAAATCCGAAGGTATCTGTTTTCTATACAACAGGTGTCGGACATGCTTCAGAGACAACATATCTTGTACAGGATGCAGTAACTACAGATGGAGTGGTTGCTTTGGATTCCACTGTAGTGAGACCGGAAAATGAAACCTATACAGTAAGAGTTTCCAGTGATGATCATGCAGATGTTTCTGTTCAGCTGGTGTATGGAACGATTGCTTTTAAAGAAAATTCAGGAGTTCTTTATATCGGAAACTCCAGACAGCTTGAAGCAGCAGGCGAAAATTGCAAGGATGTAACATACGCTTCCGATAATGAAACGGTTGCATCTGTGGACGAGAACGGAAAAGTAACTGCAAAAGCAGCAGGAACAGCCGTGATCACAGCAACATCTGCAGCAGGAAAAACTGCACAGTACAAGCTTACTGTAAAAACCCCATCTGTAAAAATGAATGCATCAGCGAAAACGCTTTATGTAAAAGGATCTCCAGCTACGGTGACGCTGAAAGCAACGACCGCAGGTGTTACCGGAAAAGTAACCTATACAAGCAGTAAACCGTCTGTTGCAGCTGTAGCCGCAAATGGAAAGGTAACTGCAAAGACGGCAGGTACAGCTGTGATCACAGCGAAATGCGGAAATTATAAAGCAACCTGCAAGATCACAGTCAAGAAGCCGGCTGTAAAAGCTTCGGCTTCAGCGAAAACTGTATTTGTGGGTGGAACAAGCCAGATCAAAGTGGAAAAAACAGGCGTTAGTGGAAAAGTTACTTATACAAGCAGTAATAAATCCGTTGCAGTGGTAAGCGCAGGCGGAAAAGTAACAGCAAAAAAAGCAGGAACAGCTACAATTACAGTAAAATGCGGAAGCTACAAAGCAACCTGCAGGATCACAGTAAAAAAAGGTAGCCTGAAGATCACATCCAAAACAGCTGTAAGTGTAAAAGCAAAGAAAACAACAGCCATCAAGGCAGTTGCTACTTCAAAGGCAAAGATCAGCTACAGAAGCAGCAATACAAAAGTTGCTACTGTAAGCAGCAAAGGTGTTGTTAAAGGTGTGAAAAAAGGAAAAGCTGTTATCTATGTAAGCAGCAACGGAATCACAAAAAAGGTAACAGTTACAGTGAAATAAGCATATATTTCACTTGAATATACTTGATATGTTATAAAGAACCTTTCCCAAAACTGCTTCGGGTCTGCGAAAATGCATGCCCGAAGCAGGAAAAAAGAAAAAATTCGATTTTTTTGAAAAATTTTAATTTTTTCTATTGACAAAGTACAGAAACTCTAATATAATAGCTCTTGCAGTTGAGCAATACACAAACAACTGAAACAGAATAACGAAGCGTGGCTCAGTTTGGTAGAGCGCTGCGTTCGGGACGCAGAGGTCGCAGGTTCAAATCCTGTCGCTTCGACTAACAGCTTGAGAATCCCTTGGTTGAGGGGTTCTTTTTTATGTTTGTACATCCTGGAGCTTTTTTCAGTTGATGGAATGATTTCTCTCGATCTTCATATATATTAACGAAACCGAAATACCGGAGGGACGTGCGTTGGCTGGATATCAGCGTTTTGTTGCGTATGTGTACGAGTATCGGAAAGGAAAAAAAGATAGCAGCAGCGGTTATGTGAGGGTGGAGGCCAGAGATAGGAAATGCCGTGTGGAGGTTCATCTGCGCTGCGTTGGACTGGAGCCTGGAAGTCGGTGCAGAGTGTATGGGTTTGTGCGGCAGGAAGGGCTGATGGATGGTATTTTGATCGGAAACTGTGTTACCGGGCGGGAACGGATCGAGTGCGCACTGGAGACGGATACAGGGGATATTGGAGGCATGGGAAAAAGTCTTCAGGAGCTTGGAGGATTGCTTCTGATCTCCGATGCCGGCGGATTCTGGGGAACGGAATGGGATGATCAGCCGATCCGGCCGGAGAATTTCCGCGAGTGGAAGAAAAAAGAAACGGAATTTCGGAAGGAAACGGAGAAAACAGGAACGGAATATCAGAAGGCGGCGGAGAAAACAGGCAGAGAGCGGGAAGAAAAGGAAGAAGAAAATCAAAAAGATGGAACCTTGCCAGAAGTGCAGGAAAATCAGAAGGAGTCAGACAGGATCATGACGGTGGAGGAGATTCAGGAGGATGTATTAAAGACATCGGAAACCGGAAATTCATATCAGGCTCCCAGTCCGCATCCGCCGGAGCCACCGCATCCGCCGGAACCACCACGACCAGGCCAGCCGTCACCGCATCCGCCGGAACTACCACGGCCAGGCCAGCCGTCACCGCATCCGCCGAAACCATCGCGACCGGAGCCATCTCGTCCACTTCCGGGAATACCCTGTGATGATCCCTTTAACGACGGCTATTTCACAGACTGCCGCAAGATCAGACCATCGGACTGCAGTGCCTTATGCAGAAAAAACGGCTGCTTCTGCAGCAACCGTTTTGTCATGTACGGATATCAGAATTTCGGCCATCTTCTGCTGTGCAGAAATCCCCGGGGACAGTACATACTGGGAGTACCCGGTGGATACAGCCAGCAGGAACGGTTTATGGCCAATATGTTTGGCTTTCCCTACTTTAAGGAATGTCCGGATATTCATATCCCAGGCGGAAAGGGAGGATACTGGTACTGTTTTATTAACATCTGATCAGAAAAATTTCGGCATCCATGCAGATAAGCAAACAGTTTTGCAAATCCGCAGATCACAGCTCCATACCACGAATTTCTACTACCGGGATCGTCTGAGACAGGATATCCCGGTAGTTTTTCATTTCTTCCTCGGAGCAGGCAGAGAATCCCGGTATCAGAACTCCGTCGGAATCCCGGTAAGCCTGGAGATAATAAGCTTTTGCACCGCTTAACCACCGGCTGATCTCCTGAAAATCTTTTTCGGAATGAAGTTCCCTCACAACTGTTGTACGAAATTCATAATCAAGGTGTCCGTCCAGCAGCCATCCGGCAGTTTCCCGGATCCCATCCAGATCAGCATGTACACCGGTAAGCACAGGATAGTTGGAAGGACAGGCCTTGATATCCATGGCAACCTTGTTGATCAGGTCAGCTGCTGCGAGATTTTTTACCACGGAGGGGCGGGAACCGTTGGTATCGAGCTTCACATCATAGCCCAGCTCCCTGATCCTGCTGAGAAATTCCGGCAGCTCCGTTGCAAGTGTAGGTTCACCGCCGGAAATACAGACGCCATCGAGAATCCCCTTTCTTTTTTTTAGAAAAGCCAGGATTTCCTCCTGGGAATATTCAGGCTGGGTGTCAGGCTCCACGACAAGAGCTCCATTCTGGCAGAATGGGCAGCAGAAGTTGCAGCCGCCTAAGAATATGGTACAGGCTACCCTTCCCGGATAATCCAGCAGGGTTGTTTTGTTAAATCCACATATTTTCATAGGAAAATCCCCTTGTTTCTCTTATTTATGATACTACAAGCATACTCTCCCCCGAAAAAAGCTGCAAGCCTTTTTAACCGAATCAAGTAAGTTTCCTGCGGAGCTGCGAAAAGCAGTAAGCAGAGATGGGGACTTGCTCATGGAAGAAAAAAAACATATAATTTATGGGCTACACCTCCTGGGGCTGCATTGACCTTGTCAGTGCATCTACAGCAGAGCTGAAAAAACGCTACGGCTACATCTACGTGGACCGCAACGACGATGGAACAGGTACACTGAACCGTTATAAGAAAAAATCCTTCTATTGGTATAAAGATGTGATCGCTACCAATGGTGAGTCACTTCACAAATAATCTGGCTGCTTGACTTTCCGGAAAAAAGCAGATATAATGCATTCATTGACGCAGACAATGGAGTTCGCGAGAGCTTCCGTTGTCTGCGTTTTTCTGTTATACAATAAAAAAAACGCTGCAGAAATTAGTGTGGAAATTTCTGTGGCGTTTTTGGCTGTGTGCGAATATCTGTTTTGCAGCAGATTGACATGGAATATTTGAAAAGTTATAATCGAACGGACAGAAGGCTGAGAGCAGTCTTAGTATGAACAGATAGAATCCCGGAGCTTTTTCCGGAATGTGAAGTTACAGGAGGAGTAAAAACGTGACAGATCAGGAACGTTTTATGAAAGAGGCGATCCGCCAGGCAAAAAAGGCCCGTGCATTGGAGGAAGTGCCGATCGGCTGCGTGATCGTGCATGAGGGAAAGATCATAGCCAGAGGCTACAATCGTCGCAATACAGATAAAAATACCTTATCTCATGCAGAGCTTAATGCTATCCGAAAGGCTAGTAAAAAGCTGGGAGACTGGCGTCTGGAGGGATGCACCATGTATGTAACGCTGGAGCCTTGTCAGATGTGTTCCGGTGCACTGGTACAGTCCAGGATCGATGAGGTGGTGATCGGCTGTATGAACCCGAAAGCAGGCTGTGCCGGATCTGTGATGAATCTTCTTCAGATCGAAGGCTTTAATCATCAGGTAAAGATCACAGAAGGGGTATTGGAAGAGGAATGCTCCGAAATGCTTTCCACATTTTTCAGGGAACTGCGGGAGAAAAAGAAGCAGGCAAAAATCCTGAAGAAGCAGGAAGCAGAGCGCCTTGCCGGGCAGACACAGTCAGAGAGAGCGGAATAGAAAGAAAAGTCCCGGGAGATTTACTCTTGACAGAATCCTGTGAAAATATCAAAATAAAATCATAAATGGATTTCACTATTACAGACAGAAAATCCATTCAGACCAAGCGAAAGTCGTTGATACAGGAACGACAGAAAATGGAGGAACAAAAAATGGAACTTGAAGCTTTAAGAAAAGACATGGTAGCAGCAATGAAGGCCAAAGATAAGGTAACAAAGGAAGCAGTTTCCGCACTGATCGCAGCAGTAAAAAAAGCTGCCATTGATGAGGGATGCCGTGATGACATCAAAGGAGAGCTTGTAGACAAAGTTATCCTGAAAGAGCTGAAAACAGCAAAAGAGCAGATCGACACCTGCCCTGCAGAACGTACAGATCTGAAAGAGGAGTATCAGGCAAGATATGATATCATTGCGAAATATGCTCCGAAGCAGATGGATGAAGCAGAGATCAAGGCTTATATCGAGGAGAAATTTGCAGATGTTCTGGCAACAGGAAATAAAGGCCAGATCATGAAGGCAGTTATGGGAGATCTGAAGGGAAAGGCAGACGGCAAGCTGATTAATCAGGTAGTTGCCGGATATTGTAAATAAAATAATAGCACAAAAAATCCCGCCGGATCAGTCATAAATGACGGACCCGGCGGGAATGCTGTTTATATAGAGATCATATATTATAACCTTTTTTACGCGCGCCGCACCTCGGAATGGTCTCACAGACGTTACCTTTACAGTTAACTCAGCCCAGGCACCCTCACGGCACACAAGAGCTTCTGCTTAGTGCTGCTGCATTCCTGCCCTGACACGGTTCACAGATTCCTGTTGCGTAAGACCCAGACGTCAACGCCACTTATAAAGGGCTGCTCTGCAAGATACAAGCCTCAGATTGGCATCACCCCTGCTGTAGCGGATTGCAGGTACAGGGCACCGCTATCTCCCCGGCTGCGCGGAATTTAATTATAGACTCTGAAACCGGATTTGTCAAGGTACAGACCGAAATAAATCAGTTCATATTAAGTGTACAGTACTGTACCGCCCCGTTTTTGGTGTTGCGAAGGGTGAAGCTGATATAGGCGGACTGCTTCGCGGAAAGATTTCCGATATGGAGCGTGGAAGAAGAAGCCCCGCTGTTAGGGGCGTTGTAATTGGTACTATACTGTGTATGGGTCCGGTTGTTGTTGAAAGAAACGCCTGTGATCTTCCAGCCATTTGCAGCGGTGCATTTCATGACAGCATTCTTCTGTGTCTTGTTGGCGTAACGAAAGGCGTTATGGCCGGAGCTTTTGAATTTTCCGGCAAGATTGCCTTTTACACCTGTGATGGAGACGGATTTCAACGGGTTGACATAACGAAGCACCTTGATGGTGGAAGTATAGGTTTTGTTTCCGACCTTGAAGGAAATCTTTCCGGTTCCGGGCTTTTTAACGGCAAAACCGATATTGTAGAAATGATCGGAGTGAGTGTACGGTTTTGCACCCTTGCGGAAAGCCTCCGTGGTACTTTTGAATCTGCTGGAACCGAAGTAATCCAGTGCGATCACAGATCCTCCGCTGACTACTTTAACATTGGATTTGAGAATGTTCTGTTTAGCAGGAATATTACTGATCGAGATCTCATCGTATCCCAGGTCCTTTCCGGATGTGGGCATATAAACGATCCGGGTTTTGGAATAATTGATCGCTGCACTGGCGGCGAGAGGAGTCATGGCGCATACCATGGCTGCGGCTAATAAAGCGCAGGATAGTTTTTTGAGAAATTTTTTCATAGGACTCTCCTTTCTAGATGAAAATTTTCTGTAAACATACGAAAGTTACTGATAATTTTATTTTACGATGAGATACAGGTAAAGTCAATCAATACACTCGCTGTTTTCGTGCTTTTTTGGCTATTGTACACTGCCTGAAAATGCTTTATAATATTATATTGTGTAAAACTCTGTGAAAAGAGAGGATACAGTAGTTGTTCTGCAGAAATACGTCAGGTGGAATATCTGTCTTATATGCAGACAGCAACAAATAAAATGTGCACATAAGAGGGCACAGAATGGAGGACGCTATGATTAAAAGAATCGGTCTGCTGACAAGCGGTGGTGACTGTCAGGCACTGAACGCAACCATGAGAGGCGTTGTAAAGGGTCTGAGCAACAGCGTTGAGAACCTTGAGGTTTATGGATTTGATGACGGATATAAGGGACTGATCTACGGGAAATACCGTATGCTTACAGCCAGGGACTTTTCCGGAATCCTGACTCAGGGCGGAACTATTCTCGGAACATCCAGACAGCCATTCAAACTGATGCGGGTTCCGGATGAGAAGGGACTGGACAAGGTTGAGGCCATGAAACAGACTTACTATAAGCTCTGTCTTGACTGTCTTGTGATCCTCGGCGGAAACGGAACGCAGAAAACCGCCAATCTTCTCCGCGAGGAAGGCCTGAATATCATCCATCTTCCGAAGACCATTGATAATGATATCTGGGGTACAGATATGACCTTTGGCTTCCAGAGCGCTCTGGAGATCGCAACAAATGCCATTGACTGCATCCATACAACAGCTGCATCTCATGGACGTGTATTTATTGTTGAGATCATGGGACATAAGGTCGGAAGCCTTACACTGAATGCCGGTGTTGCAGGCGGAGCAGATGTGATCCTGATCCCGGAGATCCCATACGATATCAATAAGGTTGTAGAAGCCATCCAGAAGCGTAACAAGGCAGGCAAGCGTTTTACCATTCTTGCAGTAGCTGAGGGAGCTATCTCAAAAGAAGATGCAGAGCTTCCGAAGAAAAAATACAAAGAAAAGCTTGCGGAAAGAGCGAAGAAATATCCGTCTGTATCCTATGAGATCGCAGACCAGATCCAGCAGGTGACCGGAAGTGAGGTACGTATCACAGTTCCGGGACATATGCAGCGAGGCGGAGAGCCATGTGCATATGACCGCGTTCTTTCCACAAGGATCGGTGCCGGTGCAGCGCAGGCGATCATGGATGAGGAATACGGTGTTATGATCGGTGTCATCAACGGCAAGATCAAGAGGGTTCCTCTTGCTGAATGCGCAGGCAAGCTGAAGATGGTATCTCCAAAGGATCAGCTTGTAAAAGCAGCCAAACAGATCGGAATCAGTTTTGGCGATTAATGAATTATGAGTCATCTGGCCGCCGCGGGAGTCTTTCCGCGGCGACTGTGGCGAAGAGAAGGAGAGTTTTATGAGTTATACTGCTCTTTACCGTAAATTTCGTCCCGACAATTTTGACGATGTAAAAGGACAGGATCATATTGTGACAACACTGACCAACCAGATCAAGGCGAACCGTATCGGACACGCATACCTGTTCTGCGGAACGCGTGGTACCGGAAAAACTACGGTTGCAAAGATCCTGGCGAAGGCAGTAAACTGTGAACATCCTGTAAATGGCAGCCCCTGCAATGAATGTGCCATGTGCAAGGCCATTCAGGCGGGAACTGCCATGAATGTGATCGAAATCGATGCAGCCTCCAACAACGGTGTTGATAACATCCGTGAGATCCGTGAGGAAGTGGCTTATCGTCCAACAGAGGGTAAATACAAGGTTTATATCATCGATGAGGTGCATATGCTCTCAACAGGTGCATTTAATGCTCTTCTGAAAACATTGGAGGAGCCGCCTTCTTATGTTATTTTTATCCTGGCGACTACAGAGGCCCACAAGATACCGATCACAATACTGTCCAGATGTCAGCGCTATGACTTTCACCGGATATCCATTGATACCATTGCTGCCAGACTTTCCGAGCTTCTGACAGCAGAAGGGGTGGAAGCAGAGGAGAAGGCTGTACGCTATGTGGCAAAAAAAGGCGACGGGTCCATGCGAGATGCCCTGAGTCTTCTGGATCAGTGTATTTCCTTTTATCTGGGACAGGTGCTTACTTATGATAAAGTCCTGGATGTTCTGGGAGCTGTGGATACAGAGGTATTCAGCAGGCTTCTCCGAAAGGTTCTTTCCGGCGATGTGACAGGTTCCATTCATGTGCTGGAGGACCTGATCACAGGCGGCCGGGAGCTGGGACAGTTTGTATCAGATTTTACCTGGTATATGCGAAATCTTCTGCTTGTGAAGACTTCCGAAAATCCGGAGGAAGCCATTGATGTTTCTTCTGAGAATCTGAAGCTTCTGAAGGAAGAGAGCGGGATGACAGATGTGGAGACGCTGATGCGTTACATTCGTATTTTTTCCGATCTGTCCAATCAGATCCGTTTTGCAAGCCAGAAGCGTGTATTGGTGGAAATCGCACTGATCAAGCTGTGCAGACCGGCCATGGAGACAAATCTGGACTCTGTTCTTGACAGGCTTCGTGTCCTGGAAAAGCAGATGGAGGAACGGCCTGTGCAGCAGGTGATCGTTCGGGAGAGCGAGGCCTGTGGAGCCGGGGAACCGGGGGCGGCAGTGACCGGTACAGCAACGGTACAGCAGCAGAAACCACAGAAGGCAGCTCCTGAGGATCTTCAGAAGATCGTGGCAGGCTGGCGTGCCATCGTGGGTCAGACTACCGGACTTTTTAAGCAGTCCCTGCAGCGTGCAGTCCCCAAGTATAACGGAGAGACAGGAGATCCCATCCTTTATGTGGAATTCCAGGATTTTCTGGGGATGAATTATGTAGACAATCCGGAGGCGAAGAAAGAGCTTCAGGACATTATTGCTGCCCGGACAGGCAAAAGCGTGGAGATACATATGCTGGTAGCCAACAAACATCAGCACACCAATCTCGCGCAGATCACAGTAGACGATGCACTTCGGGAGAATATCCACATGGATATCGTAGTGGAAGAAGACCCGGATGAGGAGTCATAAATCCGTAAACAAAAAACAGGAGGAAAGTATTATGGCAAAAAGAGGTGGATTTCCTGGCATGGGTATGCCGGGAAACATGAATAATCTTATGAAACAGGCGCAGAAAATGCAGCGTCAGATGGAAGAAAACCAGAAAGCTCTTGAGGAAAAAGAGTTTACAGCAACAGTAGGCGGCGGAGCTGTTTCCGTTACAGTTTCCGGTAAACGTGAAATAACAAAGGTCACACTTTCCGAGGAAGCGGTAGATCCGGATGATATCGAGATGCTTGAGGACATGATCGCGGCAGCAACAAATGAGGCGCTCCGTCAGGTTGAGTCCGAGTCAGCAGCAGTGATGTCCAAACTCACAGGCGGCCTTGGCGGTCTTGGCGGAGGTCTTCCTTTCTGATGGAATATTACAGCAGCCATATCAATAAACTTATTGAGCAGCTTTCCCATCTTCCGGGGATCGGAGCCAAATCTGCCCAGCGTCTTGCATTTCATATCATGAATATGCCAAAGGACCAGGTGGAGCAGCTGACCGCCTCCATTACCGATGCAAGGCAGAATGTTCAGTACTGTAAGTGCTGTTACACGCTGACAGATCAGGAGCTTTGTCCGATCTGCGCCAATCCCAAAAGGGATCACAGCACGATCATGGTGGTTGAGAATACCAGGGATCTGGCAGCATATGAGAAAACAGGTAAATTTGATGGTGTATATCATGTACTTCATGGTGCGATTTCCCCGATGCTTGGGATCGGGCCGGATGATATCAAACTGAAGGAACTGATGAAGCGCCTTCAGGGGGATGTAAAGGAAGTTATTGTGGCAACCAATTCCAGTCTTGAAGGCGAAACGACAGCTATGTACATCAGTAAGCTGATCAAACCGACCGGGATCAAAGTAAGCCGTATCGCCAGCGGAGTTCCGGTGGGCGGTGATCTGGAATATATTGATGAGGTGACACTTCTCCGGGCACTGGAAGGAAGAGTGGAACTATAACCGGATCAGGTGAAAAATTCCCTGAGGGATTGCAAAAAGTGATAAGCAGCCAGGAAATTTCCCCAGATTATAAAGGAGGTGAGACTGGTGGCAAAAAAGAAAGCAACCTCATCGGATGTGGCAGCACGCGCAGGAGTTTCCCAGGCAACGGTATCCATGGTGCTGAACCGGAAATATAATGTTTCTTTTTCGAGAGAAACTGTGGAGCGGGTGGAGCAGGCGGCCAGAGAGCTTGGCTATGAGCTTCCCGGACGTCGGAAACACAAAGCTGACAGAAAAGAAAAGCTGATCGTTGTTTTCTGCCCCACACTCACCAGTCCCTATTATGTACTGCTGCTTCAAGGGATCGAGGCTGTGGCCAATGAGCAGGGATATGGGGTATTTATCTGCAACACCCAGCGCGATGCGGGGTTGGAAGAAAAATATCTCCGTATGATGCAGACTATGCGGCCGGCAGGGATCATCTATACCTGCAATCCTCATCCGGATTTCCAGCATCAGGTAGAAAAGATCGCAAAAGAAACACCGCTGGTCATCATCAGCAACAAGGAAAAAACAACCACGGTAGATGCTATCAATCAGGACAACACAGTGGTAGGAAGGCTGATGGCCAGACATCTTCTTGATCTGGGGCACACGGATGTGGCATTTATCACGCCGCCACTTACCAGACGGCAGTGGCAGCGCTCCAAGCGTGTGGAGGGCTTTGTCCGCGAGTTTGAAAAAGAGGGAAAAAAGGATCATGTGCTCATCAAGGCGGCAGATGAGTCCAATGACAGAAAGATCCCGCGGATGGATTCCGAGTATGCCATGGGCTACGAGCTGACCATGGAGCTTCTCCAGGAAGGAAAGAAATTTACGGCTATCGCAGGACAGAATGACATGATGGCCATAGGCGCCATTGATGCGCTGCATGAAATGAGGATACACGTTCCGAAGGATGTTTCTGTCATAGGATGCGACAATATTTTTTATTCCGGCATCCGCAGGATCTCCCTGACAACCATTGATCATTTTGTTGCGCTGAAGGGAAGGGATGCCTGTGACATCATCATCCGTAAGATCGACATGAATGATAAATTTTACCTGGATGAAAGACCTGCCAGCCTGTATAATATCGAATATACCCCGAAGCTGATCACGCGCCGCACGACGGGGTATGCAAGACTGGACAGAAACCAGTCTGATGAACAGAAAAATAAATAATGGCGCAAAAATTATTAATAATAATATATAGAGAGAGTTTCCATGACACATTTGAATAGAAACCTTGTTAGCTACGATAATTACGGCGATATTCGAATTGAGGAAAATGGAAAGAAGCTGTTTTGGGTGAAAAAATTGACAGGCACTATTAATAAAATGTTATTTTATTAATAAAAGATTTATTAATAAAAAGCAGGTGCCTTGACCCCCGCAATGAGTTTGTTATAATGGAATCATCAAGAAAAAGAACGAACGTAAACAGGAGGAAAAAACAATGAAATTTTTTATCGACACAGCTAAAGTAGAGGATATCAGAGAAGCAAATGACATGGGAGTTATCTGTGGAGTTACAACAAACCCGTCTCTGATCGCCAAAGAAGGAAGAGACTTCAACGAGGTGATCAAAGAGATCACAACGATCGTTGACGGACCGATCAGCGGTGAGGTTAAAGCTACCACAACAGATGCTGAGGGAATGATCCGTGAGGGACGTGAGATCGCAGCGATCCATCCGAACATGGTTGTTAAGATTCCTATGACAACAGAGGGACTGAAGGCAGTTAAGGTTCTTTCCTCTGAGGGGATCAAGACAAACGTTACTCTGATCTTTTCTGCTAACCAGGCACTTCTTGCAGCAAGAGCAGGTGCTACATATGTATCTCCGTTCCTTGGAAGACTGGATGACATCTCCACAGATGGCGTTGAGCTGATCCAGCAGATCGCTGAGATGTTTGCAGTTGCAGATATCCCGACAGAGATCATCGCAGCAAGCGTTCGTCATCCAATGCATGTAACTGCATGTGCACTTGCAGGCGCAGATATCGCTACGGTACCGTTCAAGGTAATTGAGCAGATGACACATCATCCGCTGACAGATGCAGGTATCGCTAAATTTCAGGCTGATTACAAGGCAGTATTCGGTGAGTGATCGAAACCTCTTTTATATACAAATTCCCTGTGAACAGCAGGGCACTAAAAAGGAGACATTTATAACATGGATAAGTTAGAACTTCAGAAAGTTGCCAACGAAGTCCGCAAGGATATCGTAACAGCAGTCCATGCAGCAAAGGCCGGCCATCCGGGCGGATCCCTTTCTGCAGCAGACGTGTTCACCTATTTATATTTTGAAGAGATGAACATCGATCCGAAGGATCCTAAAAAGGCAGACCGTGACCGCTTTGTCCTTTCTAAAGGACATACAGCACCGGGACTCTATTCTGTACTTGCAGAGAGAGGATATTTTCCAAAAGAGGATCTGAAAACACTTCGTCATCTGGGCTCCTATCTTCAGGGACATCCGGATATGAAGCATATTCCGGGCGTTGATATGTCCAGTGGTTCTCTTGGTCAGGGAATCTCTGCAGCAGCAGGTATGGCTCTTTCTGCCAAACTCAGTAATGATGACTATCGAGTATATACATTGCTGGGTGATGGTGAGATCGAGGAGGGCCAGGTGTGGGAGGCAGCTATGTTCGCAGGCTTCCGTAAACTGGACAACCTGGTTGTGATCGTAGATAACAATGGACTTCAGATCGATGGTGACATTGCAGATGTATGCTCCCCGTATCCGATCGACAAGAAATTCGAAGCTTTCAATTTCCATGTGATCAATGTTGCGGACGGCAACGATATGGATCAGCTGAAGGCTGCTTTTGATGAGGCAAGAGCTACAAAGGGTATGCCGACAGCTATCATCATGAAAACAGTAAAAGGTAAAGGCGTTTCCTACATGGAGAACGCAGTAGGCTGGCACGGAAAAGCTCCGAATGACGAGCAGTATGCACAGGCAATGGAAGATCTGGAGAAGGTAGGTGAAGCATTATGTCAGAAGTAAAGAAAATCGCAACGAGAGCAAGCTACGGCAGTGCCCTCATAGAACTAGGAAAAAAACACGAGGATCTTATCGTTCTTGACGCTGACCTTGCTGCAGCTACACAGACAGGTATGTTTAAAAAAGAATTCCCGGAGCGTCACATTGACTGCGGTATCGCAGAGTGCAACATGATGGGTATTGCAGCAGGAATCGCTTCCACAGGTAAGGTTCCCTTTGCAAGTACTTTTGCAATGTTTGCAGCAGGACGTGCTTATGAGCAGGTTCGTAACTCCATCGGATATCCGAAGCTGAATGTAAAGATCGGAGCAACTCACGGCGGTATTTCTGTAGGTGAAGACGGCGCCACACATCAGTGCCTGGAGGATTTTGCCCTGATGAGAGTGATTCCGGGCATGGTCGTTGCAAGTCCTTCTGATGATATCGAAGCAAAAGCTATGGTTGCTGCTGCTTACGAGCATCAGGGACCGGTATACATGAGATTCGGACGTCTTGCTGTTCCGGTTATCAATGACAGACCGGATTATAAATTTGAGCTTGGTAAGGGCATCGTTCTCCGCGAGGGAAAAGATCTTACCATCATCGCAAACGGACTTTGCGTTGCACCGGCTCTTGAAGCAGCTGAGAAGCTTGCAGCAGACGGAATCGATGCAAAAGTGATCAATATCCATACCATCAAGCCTCTGGATGAGGACCTTGTTGTTGCAGCTGCCAAAGAAACCGGCAAGGTTGTAACTGTTGAGGAGCATTCCATCATCGGCGGTCTTGGCGGAGCTGTATGCGAGTGCCTGGCTGAGAAGGCACCGGTACCGGTTAAACGTATCGGAATCCATGATGTATTCGGTGAGTCCGGTCCGGCATTAGAGCTTCTTCATAAATACGGTCTCGATGCAGAGGGTATCTATAAGCAGATCAAGGAGTTCGCATAATCAAGATCAACAGGGGATAAGTCTGTTTCTGCAGGAAGTATCTTAAGGATCCCGCAGGCGATCACATCTGCAAGTGCTACCACGGTGGAGAGCCGGGTAGTCTGCAGGGTAAGCTGCTCCATGATTCCGGCAGTATTTACAATGCCGGTGATATGGATGTCCCCTACAGGTGGAAGATCTTTCTGAACACCAGCACCTGGGTAAAGTGCACCATTTCCAATGGTCACATAGCCCAGGTGTTTTTTTTGTCCAAGAGAAGCATCTATGGCGATCACAAGGGCGTGTGGATGAAGCCTTGTGATAAGCGATGAAGTTTTTTCTAGGTTCAGGGCATGGACCGGGCAGGAAAGAGTGCCGTAGACAAAAATATGTCCGGTTTCATGAGGATGAAGAAGGTGTCCGATATATGGGCCTAAACAATCTCCGGTAACACGATCACTGCCAATGCATAAAAACACGATCTCGGTCCATTTTTTAGGACAGTGAAGAATGCATTTTTTCAGAAGATAAGCAATCTCGCCGGATGAACCGTTTTTTTCGGCATCAATGTAAAAAGCCATGAGAAACCTCGATTCTTTTTTCACTCTATCATATCCTGAAAAAAGGAAAAATATGCATGGTGCGGAATCTGTCGCTAAATTCTGTGGACAGACTCTTACATTCTGCTAAAATCCGCATTTTTACTGTGCTATGCTTGGACAGAAGGAGTGATATGAGATGATAGAAGTCATTTATAAGGAGGACACAACAGAACAGGAAACCGCACAGGAATCGTTTTCCATGCCTAGAAATGTAAGGCAGATCGGGCTGGCGAACGGAGATTACAGGATTTATATAGAAGATTATGTATACACATTTCTCTGCAGCCTGGCAGAAGATGAAAAGCCGGAAGGCCAGGGAAGTGTGGCGGTACTTACAGGTGAAATTCAATGGACTGCAGATATGACCTGTATTTTTATAAAAGGTGCCATTGCAGCAGACGGCATGGAGGCTGCGGCAGAACATATTGACTTTTCGGAAAAACTCTGGCAGAAACTGCAGGAGGATAAGGATCAGTATTTTCCGGAGCAGGAGATCGTGGGATGGTTTTTTGCACAGCCTCAGATAGCAATGGAGATCACGGAGCTTTTTGTGAAAGTACATCTCAGACATTTCGGAGGGGAAAAGATCCTGATGCTGATGGATCCTGGAGAACGGGAGGATGCCTTTTTCCGTTATGATGGCGGCATGATGGCAAAACTGAGCGGGTATTATATTTATTATGAGAAAAATTCTCAGATGCAGACGTATATGATTGAACGCAGCCAGAAAGAGGGCGGAGAAGCATCCGAGAAAGTGGAGGACAGGGCTGTCAGAAATTTCAGAAAGATCATAGATAGTAAAAATCCGGAGGAACAGGGAGAAGAGAAAACTTCTGTTTTTTCTTATGCGGCTACGGTGTGTCTGGCATTGGCAGTTCTTGTGGCTGGAGTGGGCTTTTATCGGAATCAGCAGGAAAAAACAGAGGTTCCGGAAGATTATCGCGCTGCTTCTGCTTCGGTGGTGCAGATGACACCTGCAGTAACAGAACCGGTGCAGAGTGTATCGATTTCGCCAAAGGCGGTGCAGACGCAGAAACCGGTGCAGACACAAAAACCGGTGCAGACACAAAAACCGGTACAGACGCAGGAAGCTGTGCGGGGAACTCCGGTCCCGACGGAAACCACGCAGAAAAGAGAAAAAATCTCAATAACACCGGAACCTCGAAGTTCAAAAAAACAGTCTGTTTCAGAAGCAACGCAAAAAAAAGATAATAAAACAGAAGAGAAAAAAACAGAAGAGACTTCAGTGGCTGCAGGAAATCCTGGAGAAACTTATGTGATCCGCCCGGGAGACACCTTGTATCAGATCAGTCTCAACCGCTATGGTACTGTAGCGGCGATGGAGCAGATCTGTGCATTAAACGGAATTTCTGCCAATGAGATCATTTATCCCGGGCAGGTAATTGTACTACCCTGATGGAGTGTGCTATAATAACTGGAAAACCAATTACAAAATAAAATACTTAAGGTAAGGGATACGGTTGTGAATATCATAAAAAAAATACAGAAAAAACAAAAGCGTAAAAAGCTGATGAGGCAAAAAGCCAGGCTTGCACAGGAACAGGCTGCGCAGGAAGGCGCTTACTACAGGAGAACTTCTCATTGCCGAAGGATTTCAAGAAAGGGAAAAAAGGTGATCACAGCGGCAGTGATCGCTGCTGCAGTCTGCCTGGTTTTTCTCTATGCAGAAAAAAGAAGCTATCACAGCTATAAAGTATTAAATACAAGCGAACAGGAAGATGTTGTGTCCACACAGTATGTGGACATGGATGGAGATATCCTGAGATACAGTCCGGATGGAGTATCTGTTGTGGACAACAGCATGAATACGATCTGGAATGAAACCTATACAATGCAGAATCCTATTGCAGATGTGAATGGAAGCAGGGCGGTTGTTGCAGACAGCGAGGGAACATTGCTTTATATCTGCGACAAAAAAGGTGTGACCGGAACTGTAACAACATCTTATGCTATTGTAAAAGTGCGGATCGCATCGAATGGAATGGTTGCAGTGATCCTGGACAATGATGATAATACCTGGATCAATTTTTATAATCCGGATGGCAGTCTGGTCGCGGAAAATCTGACTAAGATCGATGATCCGGGATATCCCATGGATGTAGCAGTGTCTGATAACGGAGTGATGATGGTAACATTCCAGTATGTTGATGGAAGCAAGACTACCAGCTATGTGGCATTTTATAATTATGGGGATGTAGGGCAGAATGAGGATGATCGGATCGTAAGTGGTTATACCTATGAGAATGTAGTGATCCCGCAGGTGGAATGTATCAGTGACAGTAAGTATATTGCTTTGCGAGATGATGGATTTTCTACTTACCAGGGAAGCCAGATTCCCAAAGAAAGCAAAACAGTCAATGTAAAACAGGAGATCGTAAGTACATTTTTCAGTGATGACAGGATTGGCCTGGTATTTAAAAACAATAATAAAGATGATCTGTATACAATGGAAGTCTATAGTATGAGCGGACAGCTGAAATTCCGTAAAAATTTCAATATTCCATATACGACTATAAAAATGAGCGGAGATAATATCATCATGTATAACAGCTCGCAGATCTGCGTGATGAACAACCGTGGCGTACAGAAATATGCCGGAAATGTAGATGGAACGATCCGGGATTTCTTTAAGATCGGATGGAATAAATATCTTATGGTACTGGATACAGGCGTCAGCACCATAAAATTCAGTTAAGGGGGCAGATATGAACTGGACATGGCTTGGACTGGCTGTGCTGGTCCTGCTTGCCTTTTCCATGGTGGATGGATACAGGCATGGCTTTGTAAAAGAAGTAGTATCTGCATTGCTTGTTCTGATCTCCGTTGCTCTGGTATGGCTGATCAATCCTTATGTGAATCAGTTCATACGTGAGAATACGTCTGTTTATGAAAAAATCCAGACTGCCAGCGGATCATTTGTGGATTCTCTGGCAGATGGAAAAGAAACCATGGATGAGGAGGAACAGAAGGCGTTGATCAGCAGTATGGATATTCCGGATCTCCTCCAGAAGGGGATAACAGAAAATAATACGGCATTGGTGTATCAATATCTGGCGGTTAATACATTTGCAGGGTATATTTCCGGATATCTGGCCAATGTAGCAGTGAACTGTCTTTCTTTTTTGGTATCATACATACTTTCCTCAATCCTGATCCATGTGCTGGCGTATGCCATGGATCTCCTGGCAAGATTGCCGGTCATTCGTGGGATCAACAAAATAGCCGGCGCCGTAGTAGGAGGCATGAAGTGTATTGTTTTTGTATGGGTCGGAATGCTGGTACTTACGATTTTATGCAACACGGAAATAGGGCAAAAGGGTCTGGGACTGATCCGGGGTGATACAGTACTGGATTTTCTTTATGATAAAAATATTTTTATCCGTATTTTTACAGGAATATTTTATGGTGGGTAAAAGAAACCGCATTTTGCAGACGAAAAAGCACCAGGATACAGGTGGTGACCATGTCTGTGAAATGCGGTTTTTGGCGAAAAAATACGTTTTTCAGAAAAAAATGAAATTTATGTAAAAAACATGTTGACAGCTAATGGAAAAAATGCTATTCTATCAGAGTTGTTAGGAACAAATTGTTTTTAAGAAACAGATAAATACATCTGATTTCAGAAAAATAAAAAAGTAGTTGACAAAAGACAGAAGATATGATAAAGTATCCAAGTCGTCAACAAAACGACAACAAAATCTTAACTCAAAAATGTTTGAAAAAAACTTAAAAAAGTGCTTGACAAACAAAAAGAGATGAGATAAAATAAACGAGCTGTCTGAGAGACAGACACAACAAACCTTGATAACTAAACAGTGAAACACATACGATTCTCGAAAATTTCTTTACATTTAAAGAACGGTTTAAACAAACCAAAAGCAGTAAAAACGAGAGATAGCCAAACGGTTGTCTTGAGTAAACGAATCAAACACTTCTTAAGCCTTTGGCTTAATCAGTGTGAGCTGCAATTAAGTTGATGCGAGCATCACTGAATTGCTAACACATTTTATCAGAGAGTTTGATCCTGGCTCAGGATGAACGCTGGCGGCGTGCTTAACAC